>JBEKPC010000199.1:0-8491 GCA_049521155.1 Bryobacteraceae bacterium | reverse complement strand
GGCATCACTCCAACAGATTCTCTTACTTTCATCCTCTCCGCCGTGACCATGATGTTCGTCTCGATGCTAGCCGGCCTGCTCCCCGCCCGCCGCGCCGCGAGCATAGACCCCACCATCGCCCTGCGCTACGAATAGGGCACGTGGCGCGCGCCCTCGACTATATCTGATGATCCATCCGGACCGGCGTCATGTTGAGCATTTCTCCAAACAAGATAACATCTCGCTCGGCGAGCTTTAATGCGGACAGCACCCGGCAAGCCCGCACACTACCGCGACGCCCAACGCAAGTAAACCGGGCCGCCAGCGCCGTCAATTTCCACCCGTGCCTGGCCGGTCCCTCGATCCTTCGATTTAACGGCCTGCCCCATCAAGTCAGTCATCGAGGTCAGATTGCGTTTTGGAAATTCCACCGTCCGGTGCCCCTCCGGCTGATCCGTCCAGACAATCAGGATCGTATCCGCCGCTCCATCCAGCCGTAGCGCGTGAATTCCCGCCGGCGTTTCCGCGATCATGCCGGCATATTTATGGCTGCCGAGAAAACCCATCAATGTGCGAATCGCCGCCATGGCGGGCTTCTCCTCGCCGCTCGAATCCAGCAGGCCGTAATTGTGCTCCTGGTTGGACGGATCCGTTCCATCGTCGCGCAGGTCGTAGAACACCGCCAATGGCAATCCCACGGTCCATACCGTCAGCAGCTCCCGGACCGCCAGGCTCGCCTGTAGCCTGCGGCCCGCCTCCGTATGACCGTTGGAAGGAGCTTCAATGGGAGCATTGGCCGACGAATAGCCCCATTCCGTGTCCCAGATCTCAACCTGCTCCCCCAGCGCGCGCGCCACCCATTCGCGCAGAATCGCCATCTCCGGCGCCACGGTTTCCGGCGCTCCTTTGGGATACGGATGGATGCCGATCGCGGTCAAAGCCAGCTCCCGATTCACGGCCCGGCTGAGGAACTCCAAATCGAACCGGGACAGCCCTCCGCTCGAAACCTTCGCCGCTGGGTCGGCGGCGCGGATCGCCGCGGCCGCTTCCCGCAACAGGGCGCCGTATTCCAAAGCATCCGGAGACGGCTTCCAGAACTGGCGGGTATTCGGTTCGTTCCAGATTTCGTAGCGCACGTTGCGCCCTTTAAAATGCTCCGCGGCCGCTCCCGCAAAACGCGCGAATGCGGCGACATCCTGCGGCGTTCGAGGAGGGCTGCCGCCGTGATCCGGATGCCCGTAATCGAGAATCCAGAGCACCCCCATTCCGCGCGCGTCCAGCGCTCGCAGCAACCGGTCGTAACCGAAGAAGCGATAGCGCCCGCCCCTTTCGACATTCGACCACAGCATGTCCATGCGCACGAATTCGAAGCCCGCGGCATGAGCCTGGTCGAGTGCGTGGTCATCCTGAAGCAGGTGGATATTTACGCCCAGGTGTGGGGCCGGTCCCGGAGCCTGCGGGACGGCGCTCATGTCTACATGAAACGGCTCCGAGGCCTCCCGCAGACTGACCTCGTCAAAACTAAGGGAACCTTCGACGGCCACTCTGGCTCGCGCCCGAACCATCATGCCGATTTCAACCAGGCGCCCCTTGATCCTTAACGGTATAGCAACGTATTGCCATTCGCCTGCCTTACCCCCGATGGGAACCCGCAGCGTCTGGCCGTTCGAGTCCTTCCCCTCCAGAAAAACCTCGACTTCCGGAGGAAGCCGAATCCACAAGGAAATCGCGGGATCGTGCATCTTCGGAATTTTGGAGGAAGGCGTCCAGACCGCCTCCGCGGAAGCGTCGCGTGGAAGTTGGTAGGAAAGGATGGCCCCATGTTCGCGATGTCCGGGTCCGAGGGTAAGCCGGCCTCCTTCGGCGCGCCAGTTCTGTAGCGCGCCGGAAGCTTCAAAATCATCGATTAAATAGGGTGTTCCCGCGAATGCCGCCGGCAACAGCGCGACCACCAGAATGCGCACGAATATGGTCAATTAAGGCTCCCTACGAGCCCCAAAACAGCAACTTATGGTCAGTTTTTCGTGAGCCCTGTGACCATAACTTCAGTATTGTGCGCGAAACGCAGCCCGTAAACGCCATCCGTGGAAGCAAGCTTCCCGGCCGCAACGACCGCGGATTTATCGTACCCGGCTACCACCGTCCCGTTGATCGAGCACTCTACGCGGTCTCCTTTCACGGAGATAGCGATTTCCTGCGTAACCGGCTCCCCGACCGCCGCCGCCTTATGAACCGCCGCATTCGCCTCCCCCCGCCGGCCGTTCATCTGGAACGCATCCGGACCGAATCCGCGCACGATAAAGTTGCCGTTGCCGTAGGCGGCGCAATAGAGGTAGTTGTCTTTGTCCGGGGAGCCGATCACTAAGCCGTAGGGGTGCGGATGAGTGTTGAGATTCATGTATTTGGGCTCGTTGAAGGTGGCTTTCACGGTGTAGTTGCCCGAAACCTGATTGGCCGGATTCCAATAGGTCACAGCAGGACCGGTAACCACGTGGAGGGCATTGCCCTCTTTGGCGAGTTTTGCGTCATTAATGGTCTTTCCCTGTTTCTGTTCACTGGCGTCTATTTTTCCGGTCCAGCCAGGGACAGCGATGCCACCGCCCGCAACGCTGCGGGAAGTTTCATCCTGGGCGATCATCAACGAGGGGATCAGCAAGAGAGTGGCGGTTAAAAGGCGCATTTCTACAGCATACTACTCATAGCGCAGCGCTTCCATGGGGTCGACCCGGGTGGCTCGCCGCGCCGGAAGATAGCAGGCCAGGAGCGCAATTCCGGTCAGGAAAATCGCGACTCCGCCGAAGGTGAGCGCGTCGAACGGGCTGACACCGTAGAGCATGACCGACATCAACCGGGACGCGGCGGCGCAGGCGGAGGAGCAGGCAGGCGAGGCGGGGTGGGGTTCTCATGCCTTTTGAAGATCGAGGCCTTCGAGCATGACCGCGAGCGCTTTCTGGGATCGTTTAATGGCTTTGAGGCCGAGGGGCTCGACGCGGAAAAAACGTTTGGAGCGTCCGCCGCGCTCAGCCGTGGGTTCGGCGAAACGGGAGGCGACGTAACCTTTCGCTTCGAGGCGGTCGAGTGTGCTGTAAAGAGCTCCCACGGAGACGGCGCGCTTGGTGCGGTGCTCAATCTCATGGCGGATGGGGACGCCATAGGCGTTGATTCCGAGGCGAAGGACGGCGAGCAAGACGATTTGCTCAAACTCACCGAGGAATTCGCGTGAGGGCATATATGTTCTACAGTGTAGACTGAGAGGTGAAATCGCGCAAGGGGAAATGTCCTGGTTGTCCCCTCCCTGACAGTCGGGGTTCGGTGGGAGCAATCTGCTCCGCGGGTTGAGCAAGGCCCTCGGTGTCGTCAGGGTTCTCTGCGTACACCGTCGACACTCTCGAAAACATCGACGAAGACACCGCTGCCTGCGGTTACGGCTCGGTTGGAGATCTATCGCTGGCAGCGCATGGCGCCGCCCCACGTTGGCAACCTGCCCCACAACGGACCAAGGTTTTCATTGCTATTGGTGCGGCAATTGGGCGCTTCCAAAACACGACAGGGCCACAACACGGACAGAGCAAGCGGTCATGTTCGTGACTCGGCGTGGGGTGCAATAGAATGGCTTGGTGGTTCGAAAACGATTGATCGGCGTATGGCGAGCATCCTCTTGGCCGCCTCACCTACGATGAAGCGGGGCTGATCAGCGCCCCGACGCCCTATCTGGCGCGAGCGCCGATGCGGAAGTATGAATTCGACGGACCTCGTTTGGTGCTGGATTAGCAGGTTTTTATTCCTGGCGCAGCGCGGACATGGGGTCGAGTTGGGTGGCGCGGCGGAGGGGGAGCCAGCAGGCAAAGGCCGCGGTTACTGTAACGAGGGCTGTTGCGATCCATAAGTACGGCGCGGCTTGGGATTCGAGGCCGGCGAATAGACTGCGCAGGACGGAGGTGAGAGAAACAGCGGCGCATAAGCCCAGCCCCAGTCCGACGGCGATGGTTCGAAAGCCTTCCCGGAACAGCAACACGAGAACATTTCCACGGGTCGCTCCGAGAGCCATGCGGATGCCGATTTCCTGCGTCCTGCGGATCGTTGTGTAGGCGACAACGCCATAGACACCGGCTGCGGAAAGAAGAAGAGCCAGTCCTCCCGTAATCGCGAGCAGCGTAGTGATGAACCATCGATCGGCGACTGAATCGGCCACCAGAGTGCGCATCGTAGTCGACAGAAAAACCGGCTGATTAGGATCGATGGCGGCGATGGCGCGGCGAATCGCCTGTTCCAGATCCGCGGTGGGCCGGTTCGTTCTGACGACCACAAAATCGGCGCTCTGCATGGCTCCGGCGGCGAGATAAACATTGTTCCCCTTCGCCGACTCATCCAGAGAGGAGTGGACCAGCCCGGAGACGACGCCGACGATTCGCTTCCAATTGTTGGGCCGTTCCGGCGTGCAATCGACGCAGATCCTCTGCCCGACGGCGTTGCCACGCGGCCATAAACGGGCGGCTGCGGAGTCATTCACGATCGCGGCATCGCCCGACACCGACATTTCTTCTTCCTGGAACCAGCGGCCTTCGAGGAGGTGAACGCCCATCGTTTGCAGATACTCTCCGCCGACGACATCGACCTCCGCGATCAGCTGCGTAGCGCCATTACTGATCGATCCACCGTGATTTTCTCCACTGAAAGGCAAGGCGTCGACCGTGCCCGCGCTCTCGACTCCGGGGAGCGCGCGGACGGAATTGAGAATTTTCTGGAAGAGCAACCCGCGCTGCGCAGGGATCGGATATCGTACCGGTGCGGGAAGCACGACGGACGCGAGAATGTGATCGGCGTCGAAGCCGGGATCGGTACGAATCAATTTTGCGAAACTGCCCAACACCTGCCCGCCTGCGACGACCAGCATGACGGAAAGAGCGACTTCGGCGATGACGAGAGCGGAGCGGACGCGATCCTTAACTGCCGCGGCACCACGGGAGCCGAGAGCGATGGTCTCCTTCACTCCGGCTAACCGAATGGCCGGCGCGAGTCCGAAGAGAAGTCCGTTGAGCAAGGCCAGCGCGAGAGTGAATGCGAAGATCGTACTATCGGCTCGGGCAGCGGCGAGACGCGGGATACTCATAGGAGCCACCGCAGGCAGAATTTTCCATGCGGCGGCCGCAATGGCATAGCCGCCGAGCGCGCCCAGAACAGCCAGCACGCAGCTTTCGGTAAGGAGTTGGCGGACGATTCTGACACGTCCCGCGCCGATGGCGAGCCTTACGGAGATTTCCCGCTGCCGGGCGAATCCGCGCGCCAGCAGCAGATTGGCGACGTTGGCGCAGCCGATCAGCATAAACAGAACCGATGCGGCAAAGAGCAGTAAAAGGGCGTTCCCGGCGCTGCCGACCGTTCGATCGCGCAGGAGGTTCATGGTCAGGATTTTGTCGCGGTTAGTAGCTGGAAAATCGCGAGCCAGAGCGTCGCTGATTCCGGCCAGATCCTGCCGGGCTTGGACGATCGAGACTCCTTTGCGCAAGCGGGCGACGGCTCCCATCCCTCCCTGGGTCGCGCCGGGTGAGACGGAGAGCGGCGCCCAAAATTCAACATACGGGGATGGGGTATGAGCGGCTTGCCGGCGCATCGGAAAATTGAAATCCGGAGGCATGACGCCGATGACCAGACAGTCATGCCCGCTTACGGTAACGGTGCGACCGACAATCGCGCGATCCGAATGAAAGCGGCGCGTCCAAAGGCCGTAGCTCAAAATCATTTCCTGGGGCCGGCCGGGTTGATCCTCCTCTGGAAGAATATTGCGCCCCAGCATGGGCGACACGCCGAGGGCGGGGAACAAGCTGGGGGTCACCATGAGGCCGTAGAGCGCTTCGGGGGTCGCGCCTTTGTCGCCCGCCAGGTCGAAGATCGCGTTGCGATAAACTCCCACCGATTCAAGGGTGCGGGTCTGCCGAATCACCTGCTGCGCGTCGTTCCACATCACCCAGTCGCCGGCCGATTGCTGCTGCATCTGGGGATACTCGCTGCGCAGCAGAACCAATTCGCCGGCGCGGACGTAAGGCAGAGGATCGATCAGGACGGCCTTGATCGCGGTGAAAACCACCGAAGTCGCGCCTACGCTTAACGCGATCGAAAGCAGTGCCACCAGGGTCGCGAGGGGGCTTCGTCCGAAGAGTCGAAAAGACAAGCGGATGTCATTGAACATCGACATTCGTCCCTATTATCGCGCGTCTGCTACAATCTCCTAAAGCCAAAAAGGAGACGCGATGAAAAAGATCGAGGCGATTATTCAGCCGTTCAAGCTCGACGATGTCAGAGCCGCGCTCCAGAGTATTGGGATCGATGGCTTGACCACCAGCGAGGTTCACGGGCATGGGCGCCAGAAAGGCCATACTCAGGTCTATCGCGGGAACGAGTATAATGTGGATCTCCTGCCGAAGATCAAGCTGGAAATCGTGATCCCGGCGAGCCGCGAAGAAGAAGTGATCGGAGTCCTGACCAACGCCGCCCAAACGGGCAAGATCGGCGACGGGAAGATTTTCGTTTCCGATGTATCCGAGGTCGTCCGCATCCGGAATGGCGACCGGGGCGAGTCCGCTCTCTAACGTCGAATCTATCTGCGCAACGTCTGACGCAGAGGCAATTTTAAATTTTTGGAGGTTTGAATTTATGGGGTCGAATTCGACTCAAGCCCAGGGATTGCTGTTGTTCCTGATTGGCGCGACGCTGATCGCCGCGGGGGTTGCGCTGTGGGGCAAGGTGGTGCTGATCGGAGCGGGCGTGATCGTGCTGGCTGCCTCAGTAGCGCTGTTTGTGAAATGCAAACCGTGGGAACAGAGGGAGGAATAAAAATGGCTCTCGTCGGTCTGCTTCTGTGCGTGGGCGGTCTTTTGCTGAGTATTTTAAGTTTATCGATCACGGCTAGCGTGGCGGGGCGGATGACGCTGGTGCTGCTCGGCATCGCCATTTCGCTGGTGGGGATTATCGGATTTGTGAATCGCGCATACCTTAAAAATGCCGCGTGGAAGAGGGGTCGATGAGATTTCTTCTAGCAGCGTTCCTGCTGTGCACAAGTTTTGCGATCGGCCAAACGCCAGCGCCTATCACCGACACTGATTTGAAGAATATCCCGGCGCCGAAGGCCGAGGATCGGGCGAAGGGCGACCCCGACGGATCGCTCACCGGCAACGTCAGCGACATTACGCAGGCGGATTCCAAGAAAGGCCTGACTATCGCCGATGTGGTGAATCAGATCGGCCAGAACAAGATCGCTATTAATTTCGTCTGGACGCTGATTACAGGCTATCTGGTGATGTTCATGCAACTCGGCTTCGCGCTGCTCGAAACGGGGCTCTGCCGGGCGAAGAACGCAAATCACACCATGATGATGAACGTCGCGGTGTACGGCATTGGCATGTTCGCCTATTGGCTGATCGGCTTCGCAATTCAGGAAGGAGGCATCGGCGGGGTGGCGAATCTGGGCGGTATTGCTCCGCTGAATTCGGAATTCGCGATCAACATTTTCGGCAAGCCGTTCGGGCTGTTCGGGCAAAGCGGAATGTTTCTGACGCAGCACGGGACTTACGACGTCGGCGTCATGGTGCTGTTTTTATTTCAGATGGTGTTCATGGATACAGGCGCGACGATTCCTACCGGAGCGGCCGCGGAGCGATGGAAATTCGCCGCTTTCGCGGTTACGTCCTTCTTATTCGCGGCGTTTACCTATCCGCTGTTCGCCAACTGGGCGTGGGGCGGAGGCTGGCTGGCGAATCTCGGCGCGAATTTCGGGCTTGGAAAAGGCTATGTGGATTTCGCCGGCTCGGGCGTGGTGCATGCGGTGGGCGGATTGAGCGCGCTGGCCATCGCGATCATTTTAGGACCACGGATCGGCAAGTTCACCCGTGAAGGGAAACCGAACGCAATTCTGGGCCACGATATCGTGCTGGTGCTGACGGGCTGTCTCATCCTCGCCTTCGGATGGTTTGGATTCAACCCCGGTTCGACGCTGGGCGCTTCGGGCGCCGGCAATCTTCGCATCGGACTGATCGCCGTCGATACGATGCTGGCCAGCGCCACCGGCCTGCTGGCCGCGATGATTTACATGTGGTGGGTCTACGGCAAGCCCGATGCATCGATGACGGGCAACGGTTTTCTGGCGGGATTGGTCGCGATCACGGCGCCCAGCGGCTTCGTGAATCCCATCTGCGCGTGCATTATCGGAGCCATCGCCGGCCTGCTGGTGTGCCTCTCCGTGGCCTTCGTCGAGCGCGTCCTCAAGGTAGACGACCCGGTGGGCGCGGTATCCGTCCACGGGACCTGCGGGATCTGGGGGGTGATCTCGGTGGGCCTGTTCGCGGACGGCAAGAGCAACTACGGCGGGTCCTGGAACGGCGTCAACGGCAGCGTGACCGGCCTGTTTTACGGCGATGCTTCACAGTTGGTGGCGCAGTTGATCGGCGTTGCCGAAACAGACGCGCAAGCGGAGGAACTCTACGGGCCTCACGCCGAGTATTTCTTTCACAAGCTGCTC
>JBEKPC010000198.1:0-8527 GCA_049521155.1 Bryobacteraceae bacterium | reverse complement strand
GCAGATCAGGATCCGGTGGGGCGCCAGGTGAAGCTGCCGTGGGGTCTCTACACCGTTGCCGGCGTCGTCGGCGCAGTGAAAAGTTCCGGCCTCGATGGCGACAGCGCCCCGACGCTGTATTTCAGCGCCGCTCAGTCTCCGGTTACCGACATGACGCTGGCCATTCGCAGCAGTCTGCCGGATAGCGCGATTGTCGGGGCAGTCGAACGGATCGCCGCCGGTATCGACCGCGATCAGCCGGTCTATGATGTGGCTCCGCTCCAGGCTCGCATCGATCGGACGATTCGTACACGGCGCTTCATGGTCTGGCTGCTGCTGGTGTTCGCGGCGGCGGGAACGATGCTGGCTGCGGTCGGATTATATGGCCTGCTATCATACACGGCCGCTCTGCGACGGCGGGAGATCGGCATTCGCATGGCGCTGGGCGCTGGCCGGGACGCGATTGCGATGCTGGTCTGCCGGGAAGCGATGGCGCTGGTCGCGGCGGGAATTACGTTGGGCTGCGCGGGTGCGCTGGGCGGATACCGCTTCATCGCGAGCCAGATGTACGGGGTCGGCATCGGGGACGGCGTGACGTGGCTCGCGGTGCTTGCTGTCGTCTGCGGCTCCGGACTCATCGCGACCGCGCTGCCCGCCTGGCGCGCGACCCGCGTGAATCCCGCTGAATCGTTGAGATCGGAGTAGATGGTATACTCGCCCTCACGAAGGAGTGAGTTCTTGATTCGCAAGTCCAAGTTTGACCTGCCGCGCACTACGATTGCCTTTTTCCTGGTGGGACTGACTGCATTCAGTCAAACGCCGACCGCCGATGTTGAAAAACGGGTTAACGCGCTGCTCGGCCAGATGACGCTCGACGAGAAAATCGGACAGCTTAGCCAGCTTTTCCAATTTGCGCCTTCGAAACAAGTGGATGAATCGGTGGCGAAAGGACAGCTCGGATCGCTGCTGTTCGTGACCAATCCGGCAGTCATTAATCGCCTGCAACACATCGCCGTGGAGCAATCCCGCCTGCACATCCCTCTGATCTTCGGTTTCGATGTGATGCATGGATTCCGGACCATTTTCCCGGTGCCGCTCGCCATGGCTGCGTCCTTCGATCCCGCAGTCGAGACGGGTGCGCAGACGATCGCGGCAAAGGAGGCGAGCGCGGTGGGCATCAACTGGGCTTTCGCTCCCATGGTCGATATCGCGCGCGATCCGCGCTGGGGCCGCATCGTCGAAGGCGCGGGGGAGGATCCTTATCTCGGCTCCGTGATGGCCGCCGCCCAGGTGCGCGGATTTCAGGGCGATTATATTGGTTCGCCGGATCACCTGCTGGCCTGCATGAAGCACTTCGCCGGGTACGGCGCGGCGGAGGGCGGGCGCGATTACGACGCGGCTTACATCCCGGAGACGTTGATGCAGAACGTCTACCTGCGGCCGTTCCATGCGGCTGTCGCGGCGGGAGTCGGCTCCGCGATGAGCGCCTATATGGATTTGAACGATGTTCCCGCCACCGGGAATCGCTGGCTGTTGCGCGATGTGCTGCGCGGCGAATGGGGATTCAAGGGACTCGTGGTGAGCGACGCCAATTCCGTGTACAGCCTCTTCACCCACGGCTTTGCGAAGGATCCGGCCGACGCGGCGGTGCGCGCGCTCAATGCCGGCGTCGATATGGAGATGGGGATCTTCGGAACCACCTTCGGAAAGAACCTGGCGGCGGCCGTCGATTCGCGGCTGATCACGGTGCAGCAGATCGAGGACGCCGATCGCGCTATTCTCAGCATGAAGATCCGTCTCGGTCTGTTCGAGCATCCTTATGTGGATGAGCAACGCGCGGTGCAGGTCCTGGCGAACCCCGAGCATCGCACGGCGGCGCGCCTGGCAGCGGAGCGGAGCGCGGTTCTGTTGCGCAATCAAGGCGGGCTGCTGCCGCTCAAGCCAGGCTCCTATTCTAAAATCGCGGTGGTGGGTCCGCTGGCCGATTCTCAAATCGACATGCTCGGCTCGTGGGCTTTTCAGCAGGATCTTAAGGAGACCGTAACCGTGCTCGCCGGATTGCGCACCAAGTTCGGCTCGGTTAGCTTCGCGCCTGGAGTCGAGATCGGGCGCAAGTTCCCTTCCCCGCTCGACCTGCTCAATCCCCCGAAACCGCACACTCCATGGACGCCGCAACAGGCGAAGGACGAGTTCGCGAAAGCGGTGAATCTGGCAGGTTCTTCCGATTTGACGATTCTGGTCCTGGGAGAAGCTCAGAACATGAGCGGCGAAGCGTCCTCCCGGGAATCGCTCGCATTGCCGGGCGAGGAGGAGCAGTTGCTCGAAGCAGTGGCAGCGACCGGCAAGCCAGTGGTGCTGGTCCTGATGAATGGGCGTCCGCTCGATATCCGGTGGGCTTCGCAGCACGTGCCGGCGATTCTCGAAGTCTGGTATCCGGGCACGCAGGGAGGGAATGCGGTCGCGAATCTGCTGGCCGGGGACGCCGTGCCGGGAGGGAAACTGCCTGTGACGTGGCCGCGCAATGCGGGGCAGGTGCCGATCTACTATGCGCACAACACCACGCAAGAGCCGGCCAATCAGGGCAAGCGCTACTGGGATGAAGAGAGCACGCCGCTTTATCCTTTTGGCTACGGCTTGAGCTATTCGACGTTCGCGTTCTCAAATCTGAAGGTGAGCCAGACAGAATGCCAGGCTCCGTGCGTCCAGGTCACGGCCGATGTCGAGAATACCGGCGCCGCGACCGCCGATGAGGTGCCGCAAATTTACATTCATCAGCAGTACGGCAGCGCGTCCCGTCCGGTGCGGGAGCTGAAGGGATTCGAGCGTATCACGCTTGCGCCGCATGAGAAGAGAACCATCCGCTTCAATTTAGGCAGCGACGAATTGAGTTACTGGAGCGCTGCAACGAAGGGATGGACCGTGGACACGGTAGCCTTCGATGTATGGGTGGGAGGCGATTCGAACGCATCCCTTCATGGAAATTTTAAAATCAATCGGTGAGGATGAGGATGAGAAAACTTTTCACGATCGGGATCGCGCTGGCGGCTGTTGCGGCTGCGGCGGATCTGGTCAAGATTCAGGACGGCAGTCTCGAAGGAACCGTGAACTCCGATTCATCGGTCCGGATTTTCCGGGGCGTGCCGTTCGCCGCGCCGCCGGTCGGGAACCTGCGCTGGCAGCCTCCGCAGTCGGTGCAGCACTGGAGCGGCGTGCGCAAAGCCGACGAATTCGGGGGATATTGCGTGCAGGGAAAAGTCTTCGCCGACATCCTCCCGCGCAGTAAGGAGATGAGCGAGGATTGCCTGTACCTTACTGTGTGGGCTCCTACCAAGCCGGCGTCGCGGAGGCTGCCTGTGTACGTCTGGTTTTACGGAGGCGGCTTCGCGGCAGGCTCTGGCGATGAGCCTCGTTATGACGGCGAGAGCTTCGCCAAGCGCGGCATCGTGGTCGTCAACGTGAATTACCGTCTAGGCATTTTCGGCTTCTTCTCCCACCCCGAGCTCACCAAAGAATCTGAGCACAAAGCTTCCGGCAACTACGGCCTGCTGGATCAAGCGGCGGCGCTCCAATGGGTCCATCAGAATATCGCGGCATTCGGAGGCGATCCGAATAAAGTGACGATCGGCGGCGAATCGGCCGGATCGTTATCGGTCAGCGCGTTGATGGCCTCTCCGCTTTCGCGCGATTTGTTTCACCAGGCGGTGGGAGAAAGCGGAGCGTTCTTTGGAACCGTAGGCGGCCGCGGCTCGACCTCGCTTGCGGAGAGTGAGAAGGCGGGCGAGAAGTTCGCCGCGGGAATCGGCGCAAAGTCTCTGGCGGAGATGCGCGCGAAATCCTCGGCCGAACTGCTCAAGGCCGGAGGACAGTTCTGGCCCAACGTCGACGGGTACTTTCTGCCCACCGACGTCGCGACCATTTTCGCCGAGGGCAAGCAGAGCCAGATCCCTCTTCTGGCCGGCTGGAACGCCGATGAGGTCCGGATGATGGTGCTGGCGCCGAAGGAAAAGCTGAATGCCAAGACTTTCCCCGACCGCTTGCGGGCGCAGTTCAAAGATCATGCCGATGCCGCGCTCAAGGTTTATCCTGCTTCGAATGACGAGGAGGCGCTTCGCTCGGCGGGCGATCTGGCGAGCGATAGCTTCATCGTGTTCGGGACCTGGAAGTGGCTAGATACGCAGGCGAAGACCGGCAAGCCGGTGTACCGCTTCGAATTCGACCGCACGGTGCCCATCCCGGAGGCGATGAAGAGCACGGCGCCCGGCGTGAAAAGCTTCGGTTCGGCGCATGCGGCGGAGCTGGAATACGTCTTCAACATGCTGCCGTCCAAGAAGGCGGACTGGGAGCCTGAAGACCAAAAGGTCGCCGACCAGATGAACGCTTATTGGGCGAATTTCATCAAGAAAGGCGATCCCAACGGCCCTGGCCTCGCCAAGTGGCCCAGCTTCACGAAGACGCATGAAGTGATGCACCTGGATACAGAAAGCAAGGCGCTGCCTGAAGCGCATCGGGACCGGTACGAATTCCTCGACTCTCTGCAAACGAAGTAACGTTGCGTGGCCCTCCAGTTGCTCCTTAATTTGCGCGGTTCATAAAGGAGTTACTCATGAAAGACAGTACAAAAGACAAACTGCAAGGCGCCGCTCACGAACTTAAGGGCAAAGTGAAGGAAAAAGCTGGGCAGGTTACGAATAATCCGAGGCTGATGGACGAAGGCACCGACGAAAAGGTCGGCGGCAAGATCCAGAAGAAAGTCGGAGACATCGAAAAAGTATTCGAAAAGTAGCCGATTAGCGTCATTTCTGCGCAGGTGGACGCAAGTTTTGCCTGCGCAGATCATTTTTTTAGGGGAGAACAACCATGTCCTTCGGAATCTATCTGGTCGGCTATCTGATCCTGATCATCGGCTTGGCAATCGGAGCCCATTTGATGCATATGCCGCCTCGCTGGATCGGCGTCGGCGTCATCGTCATGGTTGGATTGGGGATTCTAAGCGGCGTAGCTCAAACCCGCCAGCGTGATCCAAAATAAGGCGTCGTAACCTTTTACCGAACGTCCAGTACTCACCCAGGTGAGTACTCTTCTTCAGGACGTGCGCTATGGTTTGCGGAACCTGGCGCGTAACCCCGGTTTCACGATCGTCGCGACTCTGACGCTGGCTCTGGGCATCGGCGTCAACACCACCATCTTCAGCGTGATCAACAACACTTTGTTGAAGCCGCTTCCCTTCCCCACGCCGGATCGCCTGATGCTGGTCTGGGAGACCTTCGGGAAGGGTCCCGACAATTTGAATATCGTCTCCGCGCCGAATTTTTGGGATTTTAAACGGCTCAGCCACTCCTTTGAGAGCATGGCCATCTTCGATTCTGCCGGCCGCGGCTACAATCTCGCGCCCACCGGCAATATGCAGGATGCGGAGCAGGTTTCAGGCTTGCGCGTGTCCTCGGGTTTCTTCGACGTGCTCGGCGCGAAGCCTCTCATTGGCCGTACTTTTCTTTCCGAAGAGGAAACGTTGGGAAAAGATCACGAGGTCGTGCTCAGCTACGGATTGTGGGAAAGGCGCTATGGAGCCAACCCGTCGCTGGTAGGCAAAACCATCCGCATCGACGGCGAGTACTTCACGGTAATCGGCGTCATGCCGCGCGAATTCCAATGGCAATTCTGGAGCGATCCGCGTCAACTCTGGGTCCCCGCCGGCTACACGAAAACTGACTTCGGCCGCGGCAATAATAGCTTCATCTCGATCGCCCGCCTGACGCCGGGTGTTTCCCAGGCCCAAGCGCGTGCGGAACTGGAGGGAGTCGCCGCCAACGTTCGACAGCAATACCCGGATGACGATGCGAACATGGGCGCGACGGTCGAGCCTTTGGGCGATTTCGATATGGGCTGGATCCGCACCATCATGTTGGCGCTGTTTGCGGCCGTGGCGTTTGTGCTCCTGATTGCCTGTGTGAACGTCGCGAACCTGCTGCTCGCGCGCGGCGCGGCTCGCCAGAAAGAGTTCGCGATCCGCCGCGCACTGGGCGCCGCCGGGTCCCGCATCGCGCGCCAATTACTCACCGAAAGCCTGCTGCTCGCGCTCGCCGGAGGCTTGGCCGGACTCCTGCTCGCCGGCTGGAGCACGCGTCTGCTGTTCTATGTTTTCAAGCTGGATTCCTTGGGTCTGCCGATGCGTCCGCTCGATTCCATCCCGATGGATGGCCGCGTGTTCGCATTTGCCTTGGCCGTTTCCGCGTTCACTGGCGTGCTGTTCGGCATCGCGCCGGCTTGGAGCGTTTTGCGCGGCAGCGTGAATGAACCGCTGAAGGAAGGCGGCCGCTCCGTTAGTTCCGGAGGAAACCGTCTGCGTCACGCGCTGGTAGCGTCGGAGGTCGCGCTCGCGCTCGTCGTCCTGTGCGGCGCCGGCCTGATGATCCGAAGCATGACCCGCCTGCTCGGAGTCGACCCCGGTTTCGATCCTAAAAACGTCCTCACCATGCAAATGTCCGTTCCGCAGGAGGAGATCTATGTCGGCCCTCCGCAATTGCCGCGCTACTGCCAGGATCTGACGGACCATGTCGGCGCCATCCCCGGCGTGCTCTCCGTCGGAGCGGTGGGCCATCTGCCTTTCCGGGGAAACGCCGGCCGCGGTTTTGACATCGAGGGCAAGCCGCCCGCGAAACCCGGCGATATGGCCGGCGCCAGTTATAGCGTCGCCTGTCCCGGCTATTTCAAGACCATGGGGATCCCCGTTTTGAAAGGGCGCGAATTCACCCAGGAGGATACCCTGACTGCCCCCGCCGTCATCGTGATTAATCAGCGCATGGCGCACGATTTCTGGCCTAACGAAGATGCACTCGGCAGAGCTATCCGGCTCGGCGGCGGCAACGGACCGCGCCTGGTCGTCGTCGGTATCGTCGGCGACGTGCATCATCAGGCTCTGGACACCACGCCGCAGCGGCAATTTTTCCGTCCGTATCCGCAAGCAGGCTGGCCGATCATGAACGTGGTCGTCCGCACCATCAGCTCCCCTGGCACATTCATGGTGCCGGTCAAGGAAGCGTTGATCGAGGTGCTGCCGGATCGCCCGATTACCGGCGTCAAACCCATGTCCGAAATCGTCCACGATTCCACCGGCTCCCGGCGCTTCCCCATGATCCTGCTCAGCGTATTCTCGGTCCTCGCGCTGGTGCTAGCGGCGGTCGGCATCGTCGGAGTGGTCAGCCACTCCGTCGCGCAGCGGACCCGTGAAATCGGGATTCGCATGGCGCTCGGCGCACGATCGTTCGACGTGCTTACGCTCATGATCGTCGGCAATATGGCTTGGGTCGCGGTCGGACTCGTTATCGGCATAGCCGGATCGGCCGGCCTCACCCGGTTGATGACGGGAATGCTATACGAAGTCCGTCCGCTCGACCCATTGGTGCTCGGCTCGGTCTCTTTGCTGCTGGCATTCGTGGCCCTGTTCGCCAGCTACCTGCCGGCGCGCCGCGCAGCGAAAATCGACCCGATCACAGCCCTGCGCTGCGATTAAGTATCCTCGATTAATGCGAACTCTTTTCGCCGACCTTCGCTACGGACTCCGCCTGCTGCGCCAGGCGCCCGCCTTCACCGCCATTGCGATTTGCGCTCTCGCGCTCGGCATCGGAGCCAACACCGCCATCTTCTCGACGCTCGACGCCGTCGTCCTCCGCCCACTTCCCTACCCCGAGCCCGACCGCGTCGTCATGGTCTGGGAGGACGCCACGCACATCGGTTTCGCCCACGCCATGGCCGCTCCCGCCAATTATTTCGATTGGAAAGCGCAGAATCACGTGTTCACCGATATGGCCGCCACCCGCGACCGCGAGCGCAGCGTCACCGGCGACGCCAATCCGGAACAGCTCACCGGCATGGCGGTTACTCCCAATTTTTTCTCCGTCCTCGGCATGGCTCCTTTCATCGGGCGAACTTTTTCCGAGCAGGAAGATCGCGCCGACGCTCCCGTCGTCGTCATCAGCTATCAGCTTTGGCAGCGCCGCGCGGTGAAACTCGACCAGGCCCTCATGCTGGATGGAACGCGCTACAACGTGGTCGGCGTCATGCCTCGCGACTTCGTTTTTCGCGATCAGGAAAAAGATTTCTGGATTCCCATGAATTTCCGCCCCGGCGATCATTCCCGCGACGGGCGCATGTTGAATGTGGTCGCCCGCCTCAAGCCCGGCGTCACTTTAGAAAGCGCCCGCCAGGAAATGACCGCCATCGCACGCCGCCTGGAACGGCAATATCCCGATACCAATTACCGGCTCGGCGCCTCCGTGATCCCGATTAAAGAGGATCTCCTCGGCAAAACGCGCGCCGCTCTCTTCGTGCTGATGGCCGCGGCCGGATGCGTCCTGCTGATCGCCTGCGCCAACCTGGCCAGCCTGCTTCTCTCCCGAGCCGTCGCCCGAAAACGCGAAATGGCCGTGCGCGCCGCCTTAGGCGCAGGCCGCGCCCGCCTGATCCGCCAGATGATCACGGAAGCGCTGCTGCTCGCGCTTGCCGGAGGAACGCTCGGCTTAACCTTCGCGCAGGCGGGCATGAAAATTCT
>JBEKPC010000197.1:0-8594 GCA_049521155.1 Bryobacteraceae bacterium | reverse complement strand
AGCACTCCACCGGACCCAAAACCGAGGCCGGCAAAAAACAATCTTCCCTGAACGCCCTCCGTCACGGCCTCACCGGCCAAATCGTAGTCATGCCGACCGAGGACCTCCAGGCCTACCAGCTTCACCTGCACTCTTTCACCGACGAGTACCATCCCCAAGGCGCTACCGAAGCCAACCTCACCCAAGCCCTAGCCGATACTTCCTGGCGCCTCAATCGCGTAGCCGCTCTCGAAACAAACCTCCTGAACCTAGCCGCGACCGGCGACCCTCTCATCGACGCCCTGGGAATCGCCGCATCGCTCGAAAGCCAGTCCAAAGCCTTGGCCAACCTGAGCATGCACAGCCAGCGCCTCTCCCGCCAGTTCGAAAGGACCGTCATCCAGCTCCGCAACCTCCAGGAAACCCGCCGGGCCAAAGAGAATCAGGAGCTGACCCAAGTCGTCGACATCATCGAAATGTATGAATCCCAAGGCCAAACCTACGACCCATCCGATCATGGCTTCGTTTTTTCAGAACCGCAAATCGAATCCGCCATCCGCCTCCGCACCCGCGAACGTCTGGCAGAAGAAGCCTACGAACACAACCTGGAATCCGCCGCCTAGGGTGGGGCCGCCCTTTCAGGCGGCTCTTCATCCCCAAGCATCGAAATGAACAGGGACAGGACTAGCTCGCAGATATTTTTGAGAAATTTAGGGCGTCGACGGACTTAGTTGGTTGATGAAATGAAGAATTGCTAGTACGAAAACCGCCACTTGGCATATGCGGAAAAAATCGGCCATGTTATTGTAAAGTATTCTTGTAACCCTCTGAGGGGGATCCGCATCTTTTCTGTTAGCTGGGGTTTCCAGTAATAAGTTGAAGTGTGGCTGCCCGTGTCGGCATGCGAGAAGGAGTTCTTAAACCACATGAGAATCTGCGTTTTAGGCGGGGATGGATATTGCGGCTGGGCCACCGCGCTGTATTTGTCGAAGAAAGGGCACGACGTTGCCGTTGTCGACAATTTTCTGCGGCGCCAGTGGGATCACGAGTTGGGCGTTCAGACTTTAACGCCGATTCAGCCGCTTTCCGACCGCCTGCGGGTATGGCAAGAATTAACGGGCAACGTCATCGAATCGTTTGCCGGAGATGTCACGGACTATGAGTTTCTGGCGTCGGTGATTGAAAGCTTCCGGCCGGACTCCGTGGTGCATTTCGCGGAACAGCGCGCCGCGCCCTATTCGATGATCGACCGGAAACACGCGGTGTTCACCCAGGTGAATAACGTGGTGGGGACCCTCAACCTGCTGTTCGCGATTCATGAACTGGCTCCGGATTGCCACATCGTGAAGCTGGGGACGATGGGCGAGTACGGCACTCCGAACATCGACATCGAAGAGGGCTACCTCAAGATCGAGCACAACGGACGCACCGACGTGCTTCCTTTCCCCAAGCAGCCGGGTTCGTTCTACCACTTATCGAAGGTTCACGACAGCCACAACATGATGTTCGCCTGCAAGATTTGGGGGCTGCGCGCCACCGATCTGAATCAGGGAGTCGTTTACGGCACCGTCACCGACGAAACGAACATGCATGAGGCGCTCATCAACCGCTTCGACTACGACGAGATTTTCGGAACTGTCCTGAATCGATTTTGCATTCAGGCCGCGGTAGGACATCCGCTCACCGTGTACGGAACCGGCGGCCAGACACGCGGATTTCTGGATATTCGCGACACCGTGCGCTGCATTGAGATCGCGTGCCACAATCCGGCGGCTCCGGGCGAATGCCGCGTCTACAATCAGTTCACGGAGCAGTTTTCCGTGATGGACTTGGCCCATATGGTGAAGACGGCGGCGGGTGAAATGGGGATGCCGGTCGAGATCGAACACATGCCGACGCCGCGTGTAGAGGCGCAGCAGCATTACTACAACGCGAAACACTCCAAGCTGGTCGATCTCGGCTTGCGGCCGCACCTGCTTTCCGATTCACTGCTGGATTCGCTGATGAATATCGCGATGAAGTATCAGGATCGCGTCGACCGGTCTCTGTTCATGCCGCAGGTGAATTGGCGAAATTCGCGGAACCAGCGCACCCGGAAGACGGCGGCGGCGCTCACCATGTCGGGAGACTAAGAAGCTGGACAATTCCGGACGCCGTCTTCCTTATTACCTGATCGTACTTCTGTTCGCGGCGGCTGTTTATGTTGGGTGCATGATCTCGCCGCCCTCGTTGATGGACGACGTGGACGCGGTGCAGGCGCAGATTGCGCGCAACATGCTGACGTCGGGCGACTGGGTGACGGCGCGGCTCGACGGTGTCCTGTACCTGGAAAAAGCTCCGCTCATTTATTGGGCGATGGCGATCTGCTATAAGATTTTCGGGGTACACGACTGGTCGGCGCGAATTCCAGTGGTGGTCTCAGCAATCGGCCTCGCGTGGCTGACGGCGGCGTTCGGGATGTGGGCGTTCGGACGGCTGGCCGGATTTTATGCCGGTCTCGCGACCTCGACCTGCGTTGGATTATTTCTCTTCACACGCATTCAAATCCCGGACGTAATGGTGGCGGCGGCGATGGCGCTCTCGATGTGGGCGTTCCTGCGGACCATCGATTATGATGAGCCTCATCCGCAGTGGTGGGCGTTCCTGTTCTGGGTGTCGCTGGGTACCAGCCTGCTACTGAAAAGTCTCATTGGCGTGGTATTTCCGGTGGCGGCGTGCGTCGTGTATCTGTTGGTCACGCGGCAATACAGGGTTTGGAAGCAACTGCGGCCTTTAACCGGACTGCTGATCGTGATCGCGATCGCGGCGCCCTGGCACATCCTGGCGACGCTGCGAAATCCGCCTTATTTCGATTTGACGCTCCATTCGGCTCCGGGCGAATATCACGGATTCTTGTGGTTTTTCGTGATGAATGAGCAGGTGCTGCGGTTTCTGAACCTGCGGTATCCGCGCGATTACAATACGGTGCCGCGAGTGTGGTTCTGGCTGTTTCATCTGATCTGGCTGTTTCCCTGGAGTGTCTATTTTCCCGCCGTCGCGAGGCTTTCTTTCCGGCCGACCGATCGCGCGGGGAAGACTCGCTTGCTGGCGCTGTGCTGGACGGGATTTGTGCTGGTGTTCTTCACCTTTTCGACCACGCAAGAGTATTATTCGATGCCGTGCTACCCGGCCCTGGCGTTATTGTTGGGGTCGGCGATGGCGGCGGGGGGAAGCTGGGTGCGGTGGGGGACGCGGGTGCTGGCGTTGATTCTGGCCGGTTGCGCGATTGCGGCGGGGACCCTTTGGTTTCTGACGCGGGGATTGGCGACGCCGGGCGATATTTCATCCGCGCTGAGCAGTAATCCGGGCGCGTATACGCTTTCGCTGGGGCATATTGAGGATCTGAATTTAAATTCGTTCGCGTATCTGCGGGCTCCCTTGCTGGCGGCGGCGATCGCGTTCCTGATTGGGGCAATTGGCACCGCGTTTGCCACCAGCAGGCGGGCGTTTCTGGCGGCTGGGGTGATGATGGTGCTGTTTTTTCAGGCGGCCCGGATGGCGCTGGTGGTATTCGATCCGTACTTGTCATCGAGGCCTCTGGCGGAGGCGCTGCTGCGGGCGCCGGAGGGCAAGCTGATTGTGGATCACCATTACTACACCTTTTCGTCGGTGTTTTTTTATACCAATCGCGACGCGTGGCTCTTAAACGGGCGGTTTAATAATCTGGTTTACGGGTCCTATGCGCCAGGGGCTCCCGACATTTTTCTGAATGATGCGCAGTGGCGAGAACTGTGGCTGGGGCCGGAGCGATTCTACATTGTGGCGAGCCTGCCGGCGCGGGCGCGCCTGGAAAAACTGGTCGGGGCGGACCGGCTGAACACGCTGGCTGAGAGCGGCGGGAAACTGATCCTGTGCAACCAACCGGTTCAGTCTAGTAGGCTGTAAACGTGACCGCCGTCCTATTGGGAATTGCAGCTATCCCTTTTATTTATTATTTGATTGCGCTCTATAGCTCCTGGCGATATTTCCGCCAGCCGGTGGAGGCGCCGGACCGGTCTTACACCCCGCAGGTAAGCATTCTGAAGCCGTTTCGCGGGTTGGATCCGGACGCGTATGAGAATCTGGCCAGTTTCTGCCGGCAGGATTATCCGGATTACGAAATGATCTTCTGCGTCGATCCGGAGGACGATACGGTGCGGCCGGTGCTGGAAAAACTGAAGCGCGATTTTCCGGAGCGTGAGATTCGGGTGCTGTTGGGGTCAGGGCGCGTGGCCTCCAATGACAAGGTCGCGAAACTGGCGCGGATGGCCGCTGAGGCGCGGCATGAGACGGTGGTGATCAGCGATAGCGATGTGCGGGTGGGGCCGGATTATCTGCGCGCGATGACGGCGCCTCTCCGGGAACCGGGCGTGGGCGCGGTGACTTGTTTCTATGTCCACACGGATCTCAAAACGTTCGCGGACAGGCTGCAAACGGTCGGCATGATGTCGGATTTTTATGCGGGCATTCTGGTCGCCTGGCAGTTGGATGGGATCAAGTTTGCGCTGGGGCCCTCAATCTCGACGACGCGGGCAAAGCTGGCTGGATTCGGAGGCTATGCGGCGATCGAGAATTCGCCGGGCGACGATCTTCTCGTCGGGCGGCTGATCGCGGAGCAGGGTTATGAAGTGAAGCTGCTGCGCTATACGGTCTCCACCGTTTCCGACTATGGATCGATGAGCGATCTGCTTCACAAACGGATGCGCTGGATCGTGGTGATGCGGCACATGCGTCCGTGGGGGCATTTGGGGCTGTTATTGACGCAAGGGCTGCCGTGGTCTCTGGCGGCTTTCGCGGTGCATCCGACCGCGGCAGTGGCAATGGCGTATCTGGGAACTTATTTTGCGCTACGGATTGCCATGACTTGGATGATCGGAGTGCATGGATTGCGGCGGCCGGGATTGTGGGGGCAAGTGCTGCTGATTCCAGTGTGGGACGCGGTGGCGTTTGGCATTTGGCTGACAAGTTTTTTGCGCAGCACCATAAGGTGGCGCGGGGCGGATTACTATATTCGCGCGGGGCAGTTGGTTGCAAAAGAAGTAGCCAGGAGCCAGTAGCTACTCGCCTAGCAGGACCACGCCTGCCAGGACGATGAGGGCTCCGGCGGCTCGTTTTAGGCCTACTTTTTCTTTCAATACCAGCTTGGCCAGGGCTGTTTCCAGAATGAAGCTGGCGGCGGAGGCGGGGACGGCGAAGCTGAGCGGTTCAGTTTGGACCAGCGCCATGAATGAGAAAAATGAGATTGCCATACAGACGATGGCCAGGATCAGAAAGCGGCGCTGGACGATCAGTTTGAGCAAACGGGTGCCTACCTTTTGCTCGCCGGCGCGCTTCATTTCGTAGCTTTGTAGGAGATCGCTGAGCACGGTCGCGACGACCATCAAGGTGACGAGCAGCCACTTCATTTCGACTTTTCTCCCGTGGACCCGACGAGAATCGCGCCGATGAAAATGAAAATGGTGCCGAGCCAGCGGCGGCCGGTGACGACTTCATGCAGGACTACTTTGCCAAGGAATGCAGCGATTACGTAGCCGATGGCGGTGACGGGCAGAACGAAGCTGAGGTCGGCCAGGCTGAGCAGCACCATTCTGGTGAGCAAAGCGATGATGAGGGACGCTACGCCGATCGCGACAAACGGGTCCAGCATGGCGCGGATGTACGACAGGGGATTCGCGCCGGCGGCGGGGAGGTGCTTCATGCCCCAGGCCAGCGACAGATTTCCGACTGCCTTTAATGCGATAAAAAGCAGCAGGACGGAGTAGGTTCGGAGCGAGGTCACAGTTCCGTCTTGCCTTGATAGGTCATTTCGTCGACATGAAACGACTGCGTGAACTGGAACGGGCCGATCTGAGCATCAAACTCGGCGCGGGAGTCCTTGGCAGTGATTTCCTTGGTGCGCGGGAACAGGAATACGATCACGACGCCATCGTCACGTTCGAGCACGTCGACATGGGAGGGTTTCAGATCCTTCTGTCCTTCGCGCTTGAGGGCTGCCTGGTCCTTCAACTGGTCGGCGAATCTTTTCGAATCCTTCGCAAGATGACTGGAGATGCCGTAGACGGCGATTGCGTAGTGACTGGTATCGACGTCCGGAGCGTTCGTCTCGCGAGCTTTCAGTTCGGCCTCCCGGATGGGAAGCGCGCTCTCCCAGCGAATGTTGAAAGGCTGCGGAGTATCGGTGGCCGCAGAGGGGGTATCGTTGGGATCCTGCGTTTGTGGCTGGCGGCGGCCGATTCCAGGGATGCCGACAATTCCTCCGCGATGGCCGGTCTGCTTCTGTTCAACTTTCTTGACAGTTGGCGTGACCATGGCGGCCCAAGGAGAATCGGTCAGAACCTGTTTGGTTTCGGCGTCGGTCCAGTCAGCGGCGCGCTTGGTTTTCCAGGCCTCATCGGCGGAGAGCAAGAGAAAAGGAACAAGAAGGCAGAGTTTCCAATCATGGAGCATGCTGTACCATATTAAACGGTAACGCCGGATGGGCCGGCAACGTCGATTAGAACCGGATGACAAGGCGTAGCGCACTTCTGATCGGGCTCGCGGGCGGTTTTGTTCCGGCTGGTTGCTGGGGCTACGCGAAAGAGTTCTGGAATGAAAAAAAGCCGTCAGACTGGACCGGCGACGAGATTGACCTGCTGCTGAACAAATCGCCGTGGGCGAAGGAAGCGACGGTCTCCTATTACGGCGGTCAGAATGGTCCGCTCAGCAACACGATGCCGGGACAGCGCAGCCACAGTTCCAGCAATAGTTCGAATCGCGGTTCGCCGAGCGCGGTATCGCCGGCGGATTGGAAGGCGATTATCCGGTGGCAATCGGCGCTGCCGGTTCGCCAAGCGCTGAAGGCTCCGGCGTCGGCCGACTATGAGAAGTTTTACATCCTTAATATGGTCGGCGATGTGCCGAGTATCGGTGCGACGCCGGATGAAGATCCCGCCCAACGCGCGGCTCGATTTGAGACGCTGAAGCAGGTTACGAAGCTGGAGCATAAGGGCGACGCGATCCTGCTGAGCCGGGTGGAGGTATCGCCCAGGAACGACCTGTCGCTCGCTGGGACGCTGTTCTACTTTTCGCGCGGGCTGGCGCTGCGGCCGGAGGACAAGCAGGCGATCTTTTCGACCAAGCTGGGTCCGATCGACGTGAAGTGCAAGTTCACGCTGAAGGAAATGATGTATCAGGGAAATTTAGAGTTGTAGAGTTGCAAAAGCCGCCAAAAATCACCTGGGCGTCGACACTCTCGAAAACATCATTGACACCGCTCCCTGCGGTCACGGCTCGGTAGCGATGCGGAAGCGTCGGGTTTTCATTGTTATCGGTGCGGTCGGCGCTACTTTCTGGGGGTGGAGACGTGTTCGTGGATGATTAGCCAGTCGGGTCCTTCTTTTTCCCAGAGAACGGTCCAGCGAAAATCGAAGTCGTCTTTGCCGCCGGCCTTCTTATTCAGCGTGGCGTGGCCGGTATCTTCGGCCCAGGCGAAGTTTCCGCGCTGCGCGACGTGGCCACCGGCGTAGAGCGTGAACTTCGCGGAGGAATAGGCGGCGAACGCGCCCTTTACGCCGGCGGCATATTCGGTCCAGCCTTTATATTGTAGAGGCGCGATGTCGAAGAAGGTCCGTTTAGCATCCTTGGAATAAAATTTCGCGGTATTGGCGGGATTCAGAGTTCCCCAGGCATCCCAGATTTGCTGCATGAGGGGGCGGAAGTCAAAGCGCTCGGTTTTGGTCTGCTGCGCGCTCAGCGATGCGGCTAATAGTAAAAAAGCAATCGCAGATTTCATGATCATGAATTATCGCAGGAAGGCTTGCATGAGGAGTACGATCGCCAATCCCAGGAACGATGAGAGGACTTTCATGGCGGTCCATGATTTCAGCGTATCGGCCACCGACATTCCGAAATATTGATTGACCAGCCAGAAGCCGGAGTCGCTGACGTGGGAGAATCCGGAGCCTCCGCAGCAAAGGGCGAGGACGATCAGATCGGGACGGTAGCCGGGTATTCCTTTTACAATGGGCGCGACAATTCCGGCCGCGGTGATGATGGCGACGGTGGCGGAGCCCTGCGCGAGACGCATCGCGGCGGCGACGATGAAGACCACGATCAACGGGGAGATCGCCGAGGTGGCGAGCAATTTCCCGGCATAAGCGCCGACGCCGGTATCGACGATGATCTGCTTGAATGCGCCGCCTGCGCCCATGATGCAGAGCAGCGCGCCCATGGGGGCGAGGTGCGGGTCATGTCGGATGGCGGCGGGGCGACGTTCGAGATCGACGTGCCATGCCGACCATCCTGATCGTCGACGATGATGCTGCACTCCGCGACAGTCTTGCCGAGACGGTGCACGATCTCGGCTATCAAGCGCAATGGGCCGGATCCGGTCGCGAGGCCTTGGGGATTTTGGCGTCAAACGAAATACAGGGGGTTCTGCTCGATCTTCGAATGCCCGGCGGAATGGATGGCATCGAGGTGCTGCGCCGGATTCGCGCTCAGAAGAACGGTCCACCCGTCGTGGTCCTGACGGCCTTTGCCAGTGCGGAGAACACGATCGAAGCAATGCGCATCGGTGCCTTCGACCATCTGACGAAACCGATCGGTCGCCAGGAGCT
>JBEKPC010000196.1:0-8601 GCA_049521155.1 Bryobacteraceae bacterium | reverse complement strand
TGAAGCATCTTGTCCGTCGCCGATTGCCCCCACGCACAGCACGCCACAAGGACACTGATCACGAATAACCGAGCCGTGATCATAGGGAGCGGTGTCATTTCTTCTCCGCCACATGCGCATGGTGCTTCTTGTACCACCAGCCGCCACCCGTGATCGCGATTCCTGCGATTCCAACCGTCAGCGCTGCCGCGACCATCCGGCTCGAACGTTTCTTGGCCGGCGCCAGCAGCGGCTTTTCCATCTGGATCGTCTTCTCGACTTCCACCGCCGGAGGTGGAAGCTTCAGTGTGTCCGGGCCATCCTGCACTGTCACGGACAATACCGTCACGTTGTCCTGAAAATCGTATTTTTCCTCCAGCGTCCGCGCCACCAGCGCGTCCGGCCACCTCTGAGGATTGCCGTTCAACGATCCCAGAATCTCTTCCCGGGAAAGCGTTTTGAACAAGCCATCGCTGGCCAGTAGAATCGAGTCGCCGTCCCCGATCGGCCATGGGTCCAGATTCCGGTCGATTTCCTGAAGCTCCTCAACGCCGATAAAGCTCGTCAGCGATTCTCGTTCCGGATGCAGCAGCGCCTGCTCCTTGGACATCACGCCGCGCGTCACCGCGTTATCCAGAACGTTGGCGAAAACGTGCGGACGGTTCACCGTCTGCATCTGCCCTCCACTCACGTAAAACAGTCCGCTATCGCCTACGGAAATGAAGTACATCGAGTGCTCGCCGCCGCCCGAATCCAGCAGCACCGCCGCTACCAGCGTGGTTCCCACACTCTCCGCCGCGCCCAGTTCGTGCGCCATTTCGACCACCCGCTCATTGGCCTCCCGAACGCTGCGCTCCAGCGCCGCCGGAATGCTCTCCGCCGGCGTCTTTCTCCCATACCCATCCAGAAACGTCCGCACCGCCGTGCGGCTGGCCAGATCGCCGTGCTCCATCCCGCCCATGCCATCGCACACCACAGCCACAAACCCTCCGTGGGCTAGAAACGCCTCGTCGTCCGGATCGCCAAAGCCGAACGAATCCTGCTGCGAGCTGCGAGCCCCGATGTGTTGCGCGTTCCCAGGCAAAAAGCTCATGCTATGTAATCTCGATATCGCAACACCGAACCGCCTCGCATAAGCATGTAGATAAGGTCAGCACACATCACTTCGATCCGCCCGAGTCCGGCAGCACTTCCCCAGTCGCCGAAAACTCCCGCGACCAACTGTATTTCTCCCCACAGAACGGGATTAATACGAGTTTCGTCTGCCCCACCTCCAGTATGTCGTCGCGTTGCATCTGAGTCGGCGCATTGACCAGGTCTCCATTCACATACACCAGCCCGGAGGCGTCCCCGGGCACCGCCCAGAACACCTGCTTCTTCGGATCGAAAATCACCAGCGCATGCCTGTCACGCGACACCGTTTCATCGCCCACCACGCACACATCCATCAAGGGCGACCGGCCGATGAAGTTTTTTTCCGCATGCAGCCGGAAATCGCAGCCCCGATCCGGACCCGCCAGGCACACCAGCCATCCCACCACTGGATCGCTTTTTGCCCCTGACACCTCCACGCCCACCCGCCGGGTCGCGAGTCCCTTGTCGACCGGCTTGGTATCAACAGGCTTCGCGGCAGCGGGAGGCAGCGGCGGCGGAAGCCGCGGAGGCAGAGGAGGCGGTCCCGCGGCCGCTGGTAAAGGCGGGGGAGGCGGAGGCGGTGCCATTGCTTGTACCGGTCTCGTCTTCTCACCCTCGGCATCCGCCGGTAGCGCACACCATGGACAACTATCGTGCTTGGTCGGATCGTAGAAATGCCCCTCCGCGCAACGCGTCATCTTATCAGCCATAAACTTCTCCCCCGGGATTTCTCGTCCGCGACCGGCAAATCGCATTGTCTCTCGCGGCCGATCGTGAACCTGCGTGGCATGTCAGGAAACAGGCTATTATATCGAAGCTGGTGGAATCGGCGCGTCGGATCCTTCAAGTCCAAGCGATGTCGATACTTCCATGAAATCGCGTGGCTCGATCGCCATCTCATGCTGCGCGGCGAAAACGAAGCGCGCCGCATCCACTTTGGCGCGGCCCACGAACTCCGCCGTCTCAACATAATCGAGTACGGCGGTCGTGAGCACGCCGTATTGGCGGATCAACATAATTATTTCCGATTCCGCCATCTTATACTGCGCCGCAAGCGCGCGGGTGGATTTCAGCAGCTCTTGCACCGCCTCCGGCGTGTTCCCGTTCAGAGCCGTCGTCGCCGTCAAATGGATGCCCCGAAGCCCCGGCGCCACCTCCGCCGTCACCAGATCCGCCGCCTCTTCCGACATCGCCCGATACGTCGTATATTTCCCGCCCGTGATCCGAATAATCCCCTGCGGATCGCGATAAATATGGTGCTCCCGCGTAGCCTTCGTCGCCGATCCATGCGATACCAGCAGCGGTCTCAAGGAACTGAACGTCGCCACCGGCTCCAGCTTCGCGCTCGCTGGAAAAATCCGCGCCGCGATCGCTCTCAGGTAGCGCATTTCCTCCTCTGAAATATGCACATCGTCCGCCGACCCCTGGTGATCTGCGTCAGTCGTGCCAATCAGCGTCCGCTCTCCTCGCTCCCCCCACGGAATGAAAAAAACAATCCGCCCGTCGTCTTCGAAATGCGCAATCGCGTGCTTGCTTTGCCCCAGCCGCGGCATCACGATGTGGGATCCGCGCACCAGCCTCGGCGCCGGATCCTTGGCCCACGGACCCGTGGAATCCACCAGCACCCGCGCCCGCGCCTCGAACGTGTCGCCCGAAATCGAATCCTTCAGTTGTACCTGCCACAGCCCGTTCTCATCCCGCTGATGGCTCTCCGCCTGAACATAATTCGCGCAGGCCGCGCCGTTGCGCACCGCTTCAAAAATATTTTCGAGCACCAGCCGCGCGGAGCGCACCTGTGCGTCGTAAAACTCCATCGCCCCCGTCATTCCCGGAGAGCCCAGTCCCGGCTCCAGCTCCCGGACCTCCCGCAGCGATACCCGCCGATGCCACGGCACCACCCCGCTGCCGTCAAAAAAATCGTAAACCGTCAGCCCCAGGTCGTAATAGAGCGATTTCGCAAACCCCGCCACCGGCATCAGAAACGGCTGCGGTTCCACCAGGTGAGGAGCGATCTTTAGCAGCACCGCGCGCTCATGCAGCGCCTCCCGCACCAGCCGGAAATCGAGCTGCTTCAAATACCGTAGCCCGCCATGAATCAAATGCGAGTTCTTCCCGCTGGTCCCTGAAGAAAAGTGATTCTGCTCGACGAGCCCGATCTTGAGCTTCCCCCGCAACGCCAGATCCCGAGCCGTCCCGGCCCCATTGATGCCCCCACCCAGAATGAGCACATCAAACACGTCGGTCCGCAACCGCTCAATCGCCAATCGTCGCGTATCGGGATGAACCGCGGGAGTCACGCCTACATTCTATCGATGAAGTATTCGCTCTGAACCAGACCACTGGGGTAATGCCGGGTTGCGACGTGCCGAAGTCGCACGTCGTGCGGAAGGCTGCCGAAGAGCGGGATTCCCTCTCCAATCAGGACCGGCACGCGAGTGATGATGAGCCGTTCAATCATCCCCGCCCGAAGGAACTCCTGAATGGTGATGCCCCCGTCGATATAAAGGTTGTGAATACCACGGGCAGCCAGCCGCGAAACGATTTCGGCCGGAGGCCCGCCCATTTGTTCCACCACGCCACCCACGACCACGGATAAATCGATAGGGCGGCTGCTCAGCACCACCACGCGTTTGTCGCCGTATGCCCACCCACCAAACGAAAGAACCATTTCGAACGTCTTCCGACCGATCACCACCGCATCGACGCTTGCGTAAAACTCGTCGTAGCCGTGCGGCTCGTTACCGCCCGCGTCAAGGAAGTCGAGGCCGCCATTCGGCCTCGCGATGAAACCGTCGACACTAACGCCGACAAAGACGGAAGCTGCCATCTTAACCCTTCTTGAAAAACCACAACCAGAAATACTGCTCCCCCGCTCCATGCCGGTACCGAGGCTCGAAATTGCTCCGCCACGCCATCTCCACCGCCTGCGCATCGGAAAATCCCACGCCAAGCCACGTATCGTCCGCCGCCGTCTGCAATTCCGTGAATCCCTGCACCTGGAATTTGAGCAGCGCCCCCGGCCGCAGCAGCCGATTCACCTCGCGAACGTAGCTCTCGATCACCTCGCGGCTCGGGATGTGCTGAAACACGATCGCCGAATACGCGAAATCGAATTCCAGCTCCGGGATCACCGTCAGGTCGCAGCCGTTGTTCTGATATACATGCGCGTTCGGAAAATCGGCCAAAGCCGCCTGAGCCCGCGTCACCATCTCGCCGCTCACGTCCACCGCATGGACCTCGCCGAACAGCTTGGCCAGCGCCCTGGTCAGCCGTCCCGCCCCGCATCCGATCTCGAGCACCCGCATCGCCTTGGGATCTTTCCCCTGGCAAACATTGGTCATATCGGTCAGGATGTCTTCCTCGACCGCCTTCTCGCCCGATGCGAAAAACGCCTCGTCACTCCATTCCGTCTGCCCCGTCGCGACGTAATGACGCGCGTTCTCCCGAGCGCGCTCATCCCAATCCCGCCGCATCTTATCTAGCGTTTTCTGGTCAGGCATTGACGAAGGTTTTGGTGGACGGCGGGGGGATCGAACCCCCGGCCTCTGCATTGCGAACGCAGCGCTCTCCCAGCTGAGCTAGCCGCCCATTCGAGGTCTACGTCATCAATATAACATGCCCGCTCTGGAGCGCACGCTTGCCTGCGCTGTTATGTGTCACCAATTTTTCACTTGCCCCGCGCCCCTAAACCTACGACACTTAAAACTGCATGGCTACCGTTAAATCCCCCGACACCGCTCCCGTGCGTGAACCAGCCGACCGCTGGTCCATCGCCGAAGCAGGCGAGCTCTACGACGTCTCCCGCTGGGGCAAAGGTTATTTTTCCGTCGGCAATAACGGCCATATCTGGGTCCATCCCAATAAGGAACCCGCCCGCGGCATCGACCTCAAGGAACTGGTCGATAACCTCCAGCTCCGCGGCATCTCCCTCCCTCTGCTCATCCGCTTCGGCGAAATCCTCCAGCACCGCCTCGGCGAAATGCACCAGGCCTTCCAAACCTCCATCACCGAGCAAGGCTACAAAGGCTCCTACTGCTGCGTCTATCCCATTAAGGTCAACCAGCAGCGCCAGGTCGTCGAAGAAGTTTTCAAGTATGGACGCCCCTACCGCTTCGGCCTCGAAGCCGGCTCCAAACCGGAGCTGTTAGCCGTCCTCGCCATCGCCGACAACGAAACCCCCATCATCTGCAACGGTTTCAAAGACGATGAATACATCGAAATGGCGATGCTGTCCAAGAAAATCGGCCGCCAGATCATCCCCGTCGTCGAAAAGTACACTGAGCTCGATCTCATCCTGAAACATTCCGCCCGCGTCGGAGTCCGCCCCGTCATCGGCCTCCGCATCAAGCTGGCCAGCCGAGGCTCCGGCCGCTGGAAATCTTCCGGTGGTTACCGCTCCAAGTTCGGACTCACCGTCACCGAAGGCCTCCGCGCCCTTGAACAACTCAAATCCTTAGGCATGGAAGACTGCCTCCAGCTCCTGCACTTCCACCTCGGCAGCCAGATCACCAACATCCGCCAGATTAAGGCCGCCGTCATTGAAGCCGCCCGCGTCTACGTCGAGCTCAAGCGCGCCGGCGCCGGCCTCAATTATATGGACGTCGGCGGCGGCCTCGGCATCGATTACGACGGTTCCCAAACCGACTTCGAATCGAGCGTCAATTACACCCTGCAAGAGTACGCCAACGACGTTGTCCATCACATTCAAAACGTCTGCGACGAAGCCGAAGTCGCCCATCCCATTATTATTTCCGAGAGCGGCCGTGCCGTCGCCGCCTATCACAGCGTGCTGGTCTTCAACGTCCTCGGCGTCACCGGCTTCGGCGATACCGACGCCCTCCCCGATATCCCCGACGACGTCGAGCAGCCCCTCATCGACCTTCAGGAAACCATGAAGGGCCTCTCCAACAAGAATCTTCTGGAAAGCTTCCACGACGCCCAGCAAGCCCTCGATTCAGCCCTCAACCTCTTCAGCCTGGGCTATCTGCCGCTCCAACAGCGCAGCATGGCCGAAAGCATTTACTGGCAGATCTGCCGCAATATCCAGAAACTCGGCAAGCAGCTCGACTATTTCCCGGAGGAGCTGGAAGGCCTCGATGGCCTCCTCTCCGACACCTATTTCTGCAATTTCTCGCTCTTCCAAAGCATGCCGGATAGTTGGGCCGTGAAGCAGCTTTTCCCCATCATGCCCATCCATCGCCTCAACGAGGAGCCCTTCCGCCACGGCATTCTGGGCGATATTTCCTGCGATTCCGACGGCAAAGTCGACCAGTTCATCGACCGCCGCGACGTCAAAAAGACCCTCCCTCTCCACGCCTTCAACGGCGAGCCCTATTACCTGGGAGCATTCCTGGTCGGCGCCTACCAGGAAATTCTGGGTGACCTTCACAATCTTTTCGGCGACACCAACGCCGTCCACGTCCGCTTAGATGAAACCGGCTCGGTAGTCCTCGAAGCCGTCATTCGCGGCGATACCGTCCGCGAAGTGCTCGATTACGTGCAATTCAAAACCCCCGCGTTGCTGGAACAATTCCGCACCGATGTTGAAACGGCCGTCCGCGAAGGCCGAATCGGCTATGAAGAATCCGGCTCACTCCTCCGATTCTATGAAGAGGGCCTAAACGGCTACACGTATCTCGAGCAGTGAACTATGAATGACCTACAAAAACTCAAACGCGAACTGGAAGTAAATTTCCGCGAGCTGGTCGGAACCTTCGAAACCGCCACCGGCCTGACGGTAGTAGAAGTAACCTTCACCCGCAACCGAACCTCCGGCAGCTACATCGCCCCCGCCGTAACCACCAAAATCGAACTCTAATCCGATTGTGGGGCAGGTTGCCAACCTGCGGACCGATTGCCAATCGGTCCATCCGGGCGCAGCCCGGACACCTTCTGGGGCGGCGCCATGTAGATCTCTACCGAGCCGTGACCGCAGGGAGCGGTGTCTTTGTAGATGTTTTCGAGAGTGTCGACCTTTCCGTTAAAGCATGCGGGCACCCACACCCCCCTACTCCCTCCGCAACGCCATCACCGGATCCACCCTGCTAGCCCTCTGCGCCGGTATAAAACTAGCAATGAGCGCCGCCGCCACCAGCACCCCAATCGTCGCTGCGAAAGTCGATACCTCCGTCGGCTGCGCCCCTTCCACCAGCCGCATCAATATCCGACCCGCCGCAAAAGCCCCCACCGCGCCCGCCGCCACACCCAGGAAAATCATCTCCAAGCTCTGCCGCATCACCAGCCACATCACATCCCCCACCCTGGCTCCCAGTGCGACCCGTACCCCAATCTCCGGCACCCTCTGACTGGTCAAATAGGCCAGGACCCCGTAAATCCCAATGCACGCCAGCAGCAAGGCTAACCCCGCAAAAATCCCGAACAGGAGCAGCAGAAACCGTTGCCGAGCCAGCGAATCCCGCAGAAACTGCTCCATCGTATTCACCTCATAGAGCACCTGATCGTTGCCCGTTCCCCTCACTTCCCTCCGCAGCGATTCGATCACGCTCAACGGCGCCACACTCGTTCGAACCGCAATCGACATCAGTTCCGACCATCGCCGCACCAACCCATCCGGCACCTGCGCGAACGGATAATAAAGCTGCGCCCGCACCTTGGCTTGATCATCGCCGCCGAGCCCGAATTGCCGCACATGCCGCACCACCCCGATCACCCGCACCGGGTCCGGCCCAATCCCGATCCACAGATGCTTCCCGATCGGCTCCTGTCCGCTAAAAGCCTCCCGCGCCATCACTTCATCGATCACCGCCACGGACTCTCTGCCTTGCCGGTCCTGCTCCTCGATGAATCGCCCCTCAAGCAGCCGGATCCCCATCACCTTCAGATAATCCGGCGTCACGCTATTCGCCAATACCAGCGGTTGTTGGTCCTCCGGCAGCGCCGCCGCGGTGGCCGAATAACCGATCGTATTATTGCCCTCGCGCATCGGCACCGTATCCACCATCGCCACCGATTCCACTCCCGGAACGCGCCGCAAACGATCGAGAATCTCCTGCCACGCCACCCGCGTCTTCCCCGGATTCCCGAGCGTCGCCGCCGAAAGCGCCACCCTGCTCGTCAGGATGTTGCGAATGTTCAAGCCCGGGTCCAGCGACGACAGCCGCACCATCGTCCGCCCCAGCATTCCAGCCGAGACCAGCAGCACCACTGCCAGCGCGATCTCCGATATGACAAAACCTCCGTGCAATCGCCGCGATCCTCCCGCAACGCTTCGCGCGCCCGCCCGCAATGTCTGTTCCAGCTCGCGCGCCGGTGCCCGCAAAGCCGGCGCCAGTCCGAAAAGAATCCCGCTCGCGAGAGACGCCGCGAGCGCAAACAACAACACACGCCAGTCAAGCTGGATCTCATCCGCCCTCGGCAAGAAGCCTGGCCAGAACGACACAAACGGGCGGATACCGTTCGCCGCCAGCAGCACTCCCAGCGTCCCTCCGCCGATCGCCAGCACAGAGCTCTCAGTCAGGCATTGCCGTA
>JBEKPC010000195.1:0-8612 GCA_049521155.1 Bryobacteraceae bacterium | reverse complement strand
CGAACTGTTTCTCCATACCTGCGGCGAACGGCGCCAGTCCGGAAACGATACGGGATAAACCGTGCATCAGGATGTTGATGCCCAGCGTCAGCCGGAGCAGGAAATAGGCGAGCTGATATCCGGCAACATTTTGATCGCTGTTTTCCTTCATGCGGAGCAGTCTAACAAGTTTCGTCCAACAATGTAGAACGTCGGTCCGCTTCACTGGACTGCGCAGCGGCGCTGCCTGCGGGCAGGAAGACCGCGCCTGTTCTACACTGGAGCAGTATGGCGACCATAGAAATCTCTACCGCAATTGCTCCCCGCATGCCCCAGGGGGAGTTTCGTAACGAGCCGTTTCTCGACTTCACCCGCAAAGATACAGCACGCGCAATGCGAGATGCGCTGAACCGCGTGGCCGACCAACTCGGACAGGAGTATGACCTGGTGATCGGTGGCAATCCTCTCGACCGCTTCCGGCGTCGCCGTGGAAACCAACACCCGCGAAGGGCCTTCATGAAACAATTCCAACACGCCGCCGGGAACCTCGACCGCAGCGCCGATTCCACCCGCGCAGCACTCCGCCAAGGCGACGGCGAGCCCTCCATCGGATAAGTCGTGGGCGGATTCCACATGACCTCCGGTGACGATTTCGCGAATCGCGGACTGCACACGCTTCTCATATTCCATATCGAGCGCGGGCGGCAATCCCCACATCTTATTTAGGACAACTTTGGCGTACTGCGTGCCGCCAAAATGAATCTCGTCGGGCGATCCGAATCCGCCCAACAGCATCACGGTGCGCGATTCGTTCTTAAACGGAATCGTCATCGGCATGCCGGTTTTCATCAGTCCGACAATTCCCATGACCGGCGAGGGCCAGATCGCCTCGCCCAGCGTCTCGTTGTAAAGGCTGACGTTGCCTCCGGTGATTGGCGTATCGAAGAAGCGGCAAGCTTCGCCGATCCCTGCAATGGTCTCGACCAACTGGGCCATAATCTCCGGACGCTCCGGATTTCCGAAGTTCAAATTGTTCGTCGCCGCGACCGGTAGTGCGCCGACGGTCGAAAGGTTGCGGCAGCACTCCGCGACGATCAACTTCGCGCCTTCCCGAGGCGACAGGGCGCAATAGCGGGCATTTCCGTCGAGAGACATCGCGATGCTGGTATCGGTTTCCTTGATCCGCACAATTGCCGCATCGCCACCGGGGCCGGCGAGCGTGTTGGTGCGAACGGTGTAATCATATTGCTGCCAGATCCAGCGTTTCGAGCAAACGTCGGAAGACGCGAGAATGGCAAGTAGGCTCGGCTCAGCATCCTTAAACGAAAGCGGCGGAGCCGCCATTGGAGCCGGGCGATAAGGCGCGACGTTATGCGGGCGGTCGTACAAAGGCGCTTCGTCGGCCAGCTCCCGATTGGGAATTTCCGCGACAATTTCGCCGTGATTTCGGACCCGCAGCATCCCGTCATCCGTAACGGCGCCGATGGTGACGGCGTCCAGACCCCATTTTTTGAAGACGGCAAAAACCTCGTCCTCGCGCCCTTTATCAGCGACGATCAGCATGCGCTCCTGCGACTCCGAGAGCATGATCTCGTAAGGAGTCATCCCGGTGGCGCGCTGCGGGACCAGCGCCAGATCGATCTCGACGCCGGTTCCGGCGCGAGAGCCCATCTCGCATGTCGAACAGGTGAGCCCCGCTGCTCCCATGTCCTGAATGCCGACGATCGCGCCGGTTTTCATGGCTTCGAGACAGGCTTCGAGCAGCAGCTTTTCCATGAACGGATCGCCGACCTGGACATTCGGTCGCTTGCCGGCCGACTCCTCATCGAACTCCGAGGAAGCCATGGACGCGCCGTGAATCCCGTCGCGTCCCGTTTTCGCGCCGACGTAAATTACCGGATTGCCGATGCCGGTGGCGCGGCCGAAAAAAATCTCATCGTGCTTAAATGACCCCAGCGCGAAAACATTGACCAGCGGATTGCCGTTGTAGCAGGATTCGAAGATTGTTTCGCCGCCGACGGTGGGCACGCCGAAACAGTTCCCGTAATGCGAAATCCCGCTGACGACGCCCTCCAGAATGCGCCGGTTCCGGGCCTGATCGAGAGGGCCGAAGCGCAGCGAATCCATCACAGCGATGGGACGAGCGCCCATGGTAAAAATGTCGCGCAGAATCCCGCCGACGCCGGTTGCCGCGCCTTGGAACGGCTCGATAAAACTAGGGTGATTGTGCGATTCGATTTTGAACGCGATGGCCCATCCGTCGCCGATATCGATAATGCCTGCGTTCTCCCCAGGGCCTACGAGGACGCGCGGCGACTTGGTGGGCAGCGTCTTCAAATGGATTCGGGAGCTTTTATAGGAGCAATGCTCGCTCCACATCACGGTGAAAATCGCGACCTCAGTCTCATTCGGCTCGCGCTTGAGGATTGCGCGAACCTTATCCAACTCGCCCGTAGTGAGATCACTCATTCGACACGCCGGCAGGCGAAAGCGTCTGCCCCACCACACTCGCCAGAAGCGACTTCAGAATCACCAGGCCATCGGTCGACCCCAGTAGCGCTTCGTCGGCGCGCTCCGGATGGGGCATCATCCCCATCACATTGCGGGCTTCATTGCAGATCCCGGCAATGTCGCGCAGCGACCCATTGGGATTATCCACGTAGCGCAGCACCACGCGCCCTTCGGCTTCCAACTGATCGAGCGTGCGGTCTTCGGCGAAATAGCAACCTTCGCCATGCGCTACTGGCATCCGCAGCAATTGGCCGCTCGTTTCGACCCGCAGCGTCACCTCGCGGCACACAAACTTTAGCCCGCGATTTTTAAGGAGGGCGCCGGGCAACAAACCACTCTCGACCAGGATCTGAAATCCATTGCAGATCCCGAGCACGGGTCCACCCTCCGCCGCGAATTTCCGCACCGCGGCCATGACGGGGGAGAACTTGGCAATGGCTCCGCAGCGCAGGTAATCGCCGTAAGCGAATCCTCCGGGAAGAACCACGGCATCCACTTGGCCAAGCGAAGGCGAATCGTGCCAGATAAACTCCGCCTGCTGGCCCAGGGTATGGGAGAAGGCGTACCAGGCATCGTGATCGCAATTGCTGCCGGGAAAAACAACAACGCCAATTTTCATGGGGAAATTCCAGTTTACCAAATCGAACGAAGAAGGCGGCATGGCGCGGAGTGGCGATTCACACCCAGGACGACGGTTTGTTGAATGATGTTCCATTGTTATCGATAACCGGGTCCGGAAATTGTGATGCTCCGAGATCACTCACGCTGATACGACGCAGGAAACTCGCGACTTGGCTCAGGCCCAAGGTTGGGTTGGGAACCGGAGAGAGGAGGCCTACTGGCCTACCGAGTTCTTTGGTCACAATTCTGATGGGTTCAACGAGAAGGCGAGGGCTCGCTTCCAAAGGCCGCATGTGGATGAGGCGGTGCTTTCTCACACCGCGACTGCTGCTCCGGGGCCCGATTCGCAGGCGGAAACAGCTCTTCGCGATCAAGTGATGCAGGAATGCATTCAAACGCTGCCGGAGGTCTACCAATCGGCGCTGCGCCTGTACTATTGGCTGGGCGCCAGTGTAGCGGAAGTGGCGGAATTGCTGGGGGTTCCGGAGAACACGGCCAAGTCGTATCTCCATCGCGCGCGCCAGCTTCTGGATGGGATGCTGAAACAGAGAGGATATTCGTATGTCTGAGATGGACCCGCGCCAAGCCGAAATGGATCGTCTGCTACGGCGGTCGATGTCCGCGCCCGTTCCGCGCTTAACGCCGGGTTTCGACGAGCGGTTGTCGCGGGAATTGCGCCGGCGGTCCGAGCCTGCTAATCAATATGGACGGATTTTGCTCGCCGGATACGCGTTGATATCGGCGGCGACGTCCATTCTGGTAATGCGCGGGCAAGGGCTTCATTGGGGAATGATCGCGGCGATGACGATGGGTCCGCTCGCCTTAGTCGAAGCGGCACGCAGGCTGCGACGCAGACAACGGAACTAGCGATGATAGAAAAAGTAGGACAATCCCAGGACCATGCCTGCTATCACGGACCACATGTACACCGCTGCGCCGTCGCCTACCGAAAGATGAGCGATCAGCGCGGAGGTCAGCGTGATGGCGAACCCGGCGAAGGTCCATTCTTTAAGGCGCGCCGGGGCGGGGATTAGTAGGATCAGCACCCCGGCGATCTTGGCGATGGATAGCTCGATACGGAAATAGTCCGGGAAGCCGAGATGTTCGAACATCTGCTTGACCTGCGGCAGAGTCAACTGCGCATAGGCGGTAAACAGCATCCACAGGCCGAAGAAGGATGTCGTAATCCAAAAGCCTGCTCGATTTCTCATTGAGTTTCACCATCAAACTGCTTGGCGTATTCCCGCTGCAGGCGCTGCCAGCCTTCGAACTTCATCGCATCGGCGCCGACGACGCGGCCGATAGGAGCTCCGTTGAGCAGGCGATCCAGAACGTCGAAGGAGATGTGCCAGCCCGCTGCGCCCCACGAGATGAAGCGGCGATCGATGCTGTGCCACAACGTCAGGCGCGTGCCGCCGCCGGAGGCTTCGAGCTCCCAGCGGATATCGCTGTACTCCAGCAGCTTGGGAGCGTCGGCTCGCGTCACTGCCGTTGCGAGCGGTGTGGGCGTTCCGACCCAGGTGAGATTCACCATGGTTCCGGCTTTAGCGAGGCTCCCATCGACCTCAAAGGGCGCCCATTCGCGCAGATGCGCCGGGTCAGTCAGCGCCTGCCAGACTTTTTCGGGCGAGTGGCGCAGTTCTCTGACCAGAATGAGCGTCCACTTTTCTCCGTCCTTTCGAACTTGCGCCCCGCTGGCGGGACCTGGTGTGTAGCTGGTCATCTTTTTCTAATAGCGCCCCAGTTGGGTGAGCTGAATGAGATTGCCACAGGTGTCGTTCAGCGTCGCAATGGTGGACCCGGTCACGTCGGTGGGCGGCATCGTGAACTCGGCTCCGGCGGCCTTGATCCGGTCATAGTCGGCCTTGATATCGTCGGTGAAAAACATGGCGGCGGGCTGACTCTGTTGAAAGATCGCCTGCTGATACGCTTTGGCCGCGGGGTTGTTGTTCAGCGCCAGTTGCAGTTGGGTGCCATCCGGCTCCTCGGGCGAGCCCACGGTCAGCCAGCGATACGGGCCGTTGCTGAAATCGGCCTTCTTGGCGAAGCCCAATACGTCCGTGTAGAAGCGCAGGGCTTTTTCCTGATCGTCCACATAGATGGTGGTGATTTTAATTTTCATTTCTTGTCTCCTTTTTTACTTTTCTTTATCTTCTTTTTCGTTGGTGGATCATCCATCCGGTCGAGGTGGCGTTCGAGCGCATCCACATGAGCGGACCAGAACCTACGGAATGGGGCCAGCCACTCATCAAGCTCTTGAAGAGGTTCAGGTTTCAGCCGGTAGAGGCGTCGTTGTGCGTCGACCGTCGATTCGACGAAGCCGGCGTCCCGCAGCACCCGCAAGTGCTTTGACACGGTCGGCTGCGGCATCCGAAGTTGACGCTCGATCTCTCCTACTGATTGTTGAGACGAGACCAGGAGGCGCAGGATCGCGCGGCGATTCGGCTCCGCAATAATTTCAAATACGGATTCCACTCTTTTTATATACCGTATAGAGCATATACTTGTCAAGATATATAAACACTTCTGCTGGTGGTCTGCAAAAAAGTTGTAACTTCTGGTCAGATTAGGCGTATTATAGCTATCGATACTCTAGTCGACGATCGATACGAAAGATGCCAAAACGCGAATCGCCGCTCCAATCCGAGATGGTCCAGGGGACTCTGGATATGCTGGTCCTGCGGACGTTGGTCATTGGCCCAGCCCATGGACAGACCATCGCCCACGCTATCGAGCGAGGGTCGGAAGAGGTGCTGCAAGTGGAGCACGGCTCCCTCTATCCTGCGTTGCACCGGTTGCAGAATCGGGGCTGGATCGCCGCGTTCTGGGGAACTTCTGAGAACAACAGGAAGGCAAAGTACTATCGGCTCACGCCAGAGGGCAGGAAGCAACTGGCGGCGCAAACGTCCCGCTGGGAGCAGTTGGTGAAGGCCATCGGGCAAATCCTGAATCCGGTCGGCGAGGGACAGTCGTGAATTGGCGGCGATTCTTCCACCGCGACGAAGCGGATCGCGAACAGCAACAGGAACTGGAGTTCTATTTAAACGTCACCGCGGAGGAGTACATCGCGCGCGGAATGGACCCGAGAGCCGCCGAAGACGCGGCACGCAGGAAACTCGGAAACGCGACGTTGGTTCGGGAGGAGGTTTACGGAATGAACACCTTGACGTTTCTGGAAGGCTTGCTGCGGGACGGCCGGCACGCCCTGCGGATGATCCGGCTGAACCCAGCCTTTAGCACCGCGGCGATCCTGTCGCTGGCGCTCGGGATTGGCGCGAACACTGCCATCTTCGGTGTCGTGAATGCGGTGCTGATCCGTCCGCTGGCATACCCGGAACCCGAGTCCTTGGTGGGCGTCTTCAACTCAGGCGTGATTCAAGGCGAGACATTCAACAACATGGAACTCGGGCCCGGAATGTATACGGCGTTGAAGAAGCATTCGGCGGCTTTTCAAGAGTTCGGTGTCTGGTTACCGGGCAGTGCGACGGTGACGGACATCGGCGATCCCGAGCAGATCAGGAGCGTGACGATGACCCAAGGAACGCTGCCGGCGTTGGGCGCTCAGCCATTTTTAGGCCGCTGGTTTTCCATCGATGACGATATACCGGGTACGCCGGAGACGGTCATCCTCTCCTACTCCTACTGGATGCGGCGGTTCGGAGGCGACGAGCGGGTGCTAGGGCGCGAGGTGGCGATCGACTCTGTTCCGCGGCGAGTGATCGGCGTGATGCCGCGGACCTTCCGGTTCCTCGATCTTTCGCCCGATGTGCTGCTCCCCCAACGCTTCGCCACGGTGAACCTGCCCCTGGAGCCGTTCTCTTATTCCGGCATTGCGCGGCTGAAGGCAGGCGTCACTATCGATCTGGCGAATCAGGACGCGGCGCGAATCCTGAACCAGATCATTCCGGAAAATATGCGCCCGTTCGTCGAGCAGGCCCATATGAAACCGAATCTGCGTCCGCTGAAGCGAGACGTTACCGGGGATATCGGCACTGTGCTGGGCGTTCTGATGGGAGCGCTGGGATTAGTGTTCCTGCTGGTCTGCGCCAATGTCGCGAATCTGGTCCTGGTGAGGGTGCAGGCGCGAAGGCAAGAGTTTGCGATTCGCGCGGCGCTGGGCGCCGGGTGGGGGAGAATCGCCCGCGAGCTATTGGTCGAAAGCCTGACGCTCGGGCTGATTGGCGGAGCCTGCGGCATGGCTCTTGCTTACGGAGCGGTCGAGATCCTCAAGTCACAGGACCTCACTGCAATTCCCCGGCTGGCGGAAGTATCGATCGACGCCGCGACTGTGGGGTTCGGCTTGGCATGCTCGGTCGCCGGAAGTTTGTTGTTCGGCATGATCGCGGTTTTCAAATGCGGCATCCCCGGGAAGATTCTCAGCGCACGGGGGGCGAGCATGGGCCTGGAGCAACTGAGGGCACAAAATGTTTTGGTCGTCGCGCAGGTGGCTCTGGCGTTCGTTCTTCTGGTCGCGAGCGGATTGTTGATCCGCAGCTTCATTGCCCTGCGAGGAGTTCATCCGGGTTTCACCCGGCCGGAGCAGATTCAGACCATCCGAATTTCCATACCGGAAACACAGGTGCCGGAGCCGGAGCGAGTGGGGCGGATGCAAGCCTTGATCCTCGAGAATGTCTCCCACCTGCCCGGTGTGGAGGCGGTTGGTTTTGCCGATGGAATGCCGATGGAGGCGGGGTATCGCAACGGAAATCTTATAGCCGTAGAAGATAAGTTCGTGCGGGGACAGACTCCTCCTAATCGCCGGGTCAAAACGGTTTCCCCCGGATTGTTTTCCACGCAGGGAACTCATTTCCTGGCCGGCCGGGATTTCACTTGGGAGGACCTATCGAAGCGCCGGATGGTCACGATTGTATCGGAGAGCATGGCGCGCGAAAGCTGGGGCAATCCCAGGGCGGCGCTTGGCAAGCGGCTGGGATGGCCCAGCGCGGATGGGGACACGTGGTTCGAAGTGGTAGGAGTTGTCGAGGACGTGCATGATGACGGGGCCAATATGCCCGCTCCTCCCATTGTTTATTTCCGAACGGGAGTGCACAACTGGGGAGACGGTCAGCCGCTGTCCATTCGCCATGGCCTCACGCTGGCGATTCGAAGCAGAAGGGCGAATACGGAGAGCTTTCTTCGGGAAGTGGCCAGTGCGATCCACTCCGTGAATCCGAGCTTACCTTTGGCGCAGGTGCGAACGCTAAACGACGTTTACCGGCGCTCCATGGCGCGAACGTCCTTAACGCTGGTTCTGCTGGGCATCGCCGGAACGATGGCGTTGGCATTGGCCATCATCGGCGTTTACGGCGTCCTTGCCTATGCGGTAGGAAACCGGCGGCGGGAGGTCAGCATTCGAGTGGCGCTGGGAGCTCAGCCGAATCAGGTGAAGAGCTTGTTTATTAGGCGAGGGATCCTGCTGGCATGCGTAGGCAGCGTCTTGGGGGTGGCTGGAGCGATGGCACTCTCGCGCTGGGTTTCGTCCCTTTTGTTTGGTGTGACGG
>JBEKPC010000194.1:0-8639 GCA_049521155.1 Bryobacteraceae bacterium | reverse complement strand
CAGCGCGTGGCCGGGACATTTCAATAAGGCGATCGCCGAGACGATGTACGAGAACATCAAGAAAGTGGGACTGCCGACGTGGTCCGATGCGGATCAACAGCTCGCCAAGGGCTTGCAGACGGAGCTGAAAGTTCGGGTGAACGGATTGCCCTCGAAGATCCCGCCGCTGCGCGCGCCGCGGGTTGCGACGGAGGGCGACGAGGAAGGCTTCGGCCAGGCTCAGCCGACCGGTGGAGGGTCCGACGATATCGGCGACATTTCGTGGAACGTGCCGACGGTGGTGCTGATGTATCCGTCGAATATCCCCGGCGGGCCGGGTCACAACTGGGCCAATGGAGTGGCGATGGCGACGCCGATCGCTCATAAAGGCGTGGTGGCAGGAGCGAAAGTGCAGGCGCTGACGATGCTGGATATTTTGTTCCATCAGGAGATCGTCGACAAGGCCTGGGATTATTTCAACAACGTGCAGACCAAGGAGACGAAGTACAAGAGCTTCATTCGCGACGGAGACGTACCGGCGATCTGGCTGAATAAGGCGATCATGGAGAAGTATCGTCCGCAGATGAAGACTATGTATTACGATCCTTCGAAGTACGATACTTACCTGGAGCAGCTCGGGATCACCTATCCGACGGTGCGAGGGACGAAGTAAGACAGGTTCGTGCAGAAAGACGAGGAGACTCGCGCCTTTCTGCACGAAATTTGGTTCGCTAGATTTTCTTTATATTGACTCCACCGTTGGTCGTTTCGACGTGAACTGTGGGGCCGCCGGAGCCGAGGTCGGTCGACAGCTTCTTGCTGAGATCGCTGATGTTTCCGTGGACGGTCATATCGAAGTTGGCGTTCAAATGGCCGTTCACCGTGGCTGTTTCGAAATGCGCCGAGTAATTCTGGGGCATCGAAAGATTGATCCCGCCGTTGGTGGTGCGGGCATCGAGCTTGGCTCCATCCCAGCGATTGCCGGATAGCGTGATGTTCAACCCGCCGTTCTGCGTCTTGCCTTCGACGTCGCCGGCCAAGTTATGCAAATTGACTCCGCCGTTGAGGGCATCAAATTGGATATTGCCACGCACATCGGCGATGGAGATGCCGCCGTTATGGGTCTTGAGCGCCAAGTCGGCATTGCGGGGCACGAAGACTTCATAACTCACTCCCCAGCTCTCGTCGTGGCTCGTCTCTGGACCTGTGGCGCTGATCTGGCCCGCTGACCAGTTCACATGTACCTGCGAGGCGATACTCTTGGCTGTCGCGTCATCGGCGCCCCATGTTTCCACCCTGGACCGCACCAGCACGGACGAACTATCCCAACCCTTGATGGATACGCCGCCGTTGGTCCCTCCGTCGACGCTCAACTTGCCGCCGTAGGCGATAGTCTGCTCGCGCATTTCGCAGGACGAGGCGAGGTGATTGTGATTATTGTTGCTGTCGCAGGCGAGCGACTTGGTTTGCGCGAAGGCCGTGGCCGCCGCGAATGTGATCAATAACAGTTTCATGAAAATCTCCTCTGAACTTTTTTGTTATGGTGACGAGAGTGGAACCTTTGCATGCAGTCGAGTTGCGCGTCCTGGGAGCGCTGATTGAGAAAGACATCACCACGCCAGAGTATTACCCTCTGACGGTGAATTCGTTACAAAATGCTTGTAATCAAAAATCGAACCGCGATCCGGTGGTGCAATTCGACGAGCAAACGGTGGAACAGGCGCTGGAACTACTTAAGAATAAACATCTTGTAGTACGCATTAGCGGCGTGGGCCATCGCGTGGAAAAGTTCGGCCACCGGCTGGGAGAGACGCTGAACCTTGGCCGGAGGGAAATGGCGCTGCTGTGCGTGCTGATGCTGCGCGGTCCGCAAACCGTCGGCGAATTGCGGGGGCGGACGGAGCGGATGCACGATTTCGCCGATCTTGAGGAGGTCGAAAGAGTGCTCGAGACGCTCGAAACGCGCGAATTGGTAGCCAAGGCTTCGAGAGGGCGATGGGTGCAGTTGCTCGGCGGGGCTGTGGAAGTCGAGGATAATCAGCCTGCCGCCGTCGTGCGCACGCCCCTTGAGGAGCGAGTAGCTGCTCTGGAACATGATCTCGAAAGGCTGAAGCAGCAACTCCAGGAAAAGCTCGGCGAAAGGTTCGAGTAAGAACTATGCATCCTACAAAAGACCGCCGGCGCGTGAAAGTTCGACGCGTCGATGAGTGCGATTCCTTGCACGAGCTTTTTACGCACTGCCTGCCGGCCTTCGGCGGTGCGTTTTTGCGCCGGATTTATACCATTCTCGATCATGCGGTGGGCATGGGCTGTCCTTTTACGCTGGCGATTGCGGGTCCGGTGACGGTCTCCGGCCAGCATCAGGCGTGGCTGATTCCTCTACTCGAAACGGGTTGGATCGCGTATCTTTCGACCACCGACGCGGTGTGCTATCACGATGGGCACCGTAGCCTGGATGGGCGCAAGAATCCGATTTTTGAGACTCCCATTTGGGGCGATGACGGCGCTCTGCGGGATGAACGGACCATCCGCGTCACCGATATGGCGTTCGACGAGGACGTGCTGCTGGATCAGGACCGGTTCCTGAGCGCGGTCCTACAGCGGCCTGAGTTTCAGCACAAAATGACTGGTACCGAGCTGCGTAACCGCCTCGGCCAGTTTTTCGCGGCGCAGGAAAGGGCGAACGGCGTCCAGGAAGGGCTGCTCGCGACGTGCCATCGCCTGGCGATTCCCATCTTCGTCGGCGCGCCCGGCGACGGGAGCGTGTTCCTCAATTCGATGAAGCTGTGGGCGATGAAAAAGGCTGGCCTGCTTTCCCAGGATTACCTTTTTGATCTCGACTTGCATGCGGAAATTTATGAAGCCTGCGCCTACCATCGGTGGGGCCTTTTCGATCAGGAGCCGAACGCGCTGGCGACGCTGATGCTCGGCGGAGGCGTGCCGAAGAACTACAATTTGCAGCCGGAACCAGCGCTGGGGCAGATTCTGGGCATTCCCAACGTGCGCGGCTACAATTTCGACGTGCAGATTGTCAGCGCGCCGGTGACCGATGGATCGCTGTCATCGTGCCCTCCAGGCGAGGCTGTGACGTGGGGGAAGGTCGATAAAGATACGTATTTGCAATCGACCGAGAGCATGCAGGCGGACTATTCAACCGTGATGCCGTTTATCGTCGCGGCACTTTTGGAGAATCGAAAAAGATATGAGAAGCGCGCGGCGGGAATCGGCGAAGAGAAGCTGTTTGCGGAGGAGCCGAAGGCTCGGGGATATCTGCGGCCGCGCTCAGGCTACCGGCTGTTTGAGAATCGGGAAGAGTTATGCCGGCGGCTGAATGAGGATGTGAAGGCCAATCGGGAGTGGTTGCTGGATACACTGGCGTATCCGTTGGCCGGAAGTTGAAAAACTATCCCCTCCCTGAATGTCAGAGAGGGGATTGGACCGCTAAGCCCCTAAATATTCCACGTGGACGTACGTCCCGAGGCGGGTGTTATACGCGAGATACCAGCCGACGTGGTCCGGGTCTTCGTAAATCACAATCGAATCGCTATCCCACAGCCAGCCGCTGCACAGGCCGACTTCGAAGGGAGCCACGCTGAAGAAGAATCCGCCAAAACCGAAGCGCGCCGGGCCGCCTCCGCTTAAATGCCACACATGGCCGGGTCCGAAACCGCCAGTGAAATGTCCGTGCGCCCACGGATGATCGAGCTTCAGCCGCGCATCGTTGGGACCGGTATCGTGACCCACCCATTTATCGCCTTTCGCGTCCACGTGCGGGGCGTTGGGGTGTCCGTCGCGATCGTTGTAGTGGGTCTGCGCGCCCTCTTTCGGCGTACCTGAACCCTTTTTGACCGGTGCGGGCCCTCTTGCTGGAACGTGTCCTCCGCCCACCTCGGGTTTCTTCTGCGCAAACGCGGGAACCATCAGCAACAGCGATGCCGCGAATAATCCAATCGTTTTCTTCATAGTCTCCAATCTCATCCTACTTCACCTTAATGTCGTACGAGGTCAAGTTGTCCTGATCTCTCAAGTACATCCGGCCGTCAGATATTACCAAAGGAGACCAACTCGGCAGCGATCCTTTCTGAACCTCGAATCGCGAGACCTCTTTGTAGCCGGCTGGGGAGGCCTCAATCAGGCCGACCATGCCGTCTTCGCCGAGCGCATAGAGGTGCTTATCGCCGTAGGTCACCGAGCCCTTGCCGACGCTTCGATTTCTCCACAACTGTTTGCCGGTCTTAAAATCCATCGCGACGAGAAGGCTGTTCGAGTAGCCGTACAATGTTCCGTCCACCAGCACCGAGCTCGAATAGTGATTCATCATGTCGCGATTGAAGTAAATTTCCTGCATCCCTTTGGGGTTGAGCTTGAGCAGGGCGCAGCCGGTATCGTAGGCGCTGGATAGAAAAACCACGCCGTCCTTATAAATAGGCGTTGCGATGTTCGCCACGTTGTTCGCTACCTTTCCATAGCGCCACAACAGTTCTCCCGTCGATTCCTGAACGGCGAAAGCGGATTGACTGCTGAGTGCGATCACCTCTTTGGCGCCGTCCACATCGGCCAGGATCGCCGAGGAGTAGCCGGCGTGATCGCTACCGGTTTTCCATTGCACTTCCCCGGTGCGCTTGTCGAGCGACACCAACGATGCGCCGCGGCCGCCGGGCATCACAATCACCCGGCCGCCATCGATCAGAGGCGACTCACTATAGCCCCATTGCGGCACGCTGCCGCCAAATTTTTGTACGGAATCGACCTGCCAGATCAGTTTTCCGGTGGCCGCGTCCAGGCACACCACGGTGCCTTCGCCAGTCATTACATAGAGTTTTCCGTCATCGAAAGTGGGAGTGCCGCGCGGGCCGCTGCCGCGATCGTTGTCAAAATTGCGACTGGTGGCCGTTTCCCAGAGTTTGTTACCGGTTTTGACATCAAGCGCGACGACGAATTCCTGTTTCCCGCGCTGGCCCTGCGTGTAGATCCGGCCCTTAACGATCGCCAGAGAGGAATAGCCGGCGCCGAGACCGGTCACCTTCCATACCACCGGAGGTCCGGCTGAGGGCCAGGATGCAAGAAGGCCGGTTTCGCTCGAGGTGCCGTCGCGATTCGGCCCGCGCCACTGAGGCCAGTCTGCCGCCAATGCGGTAAAAGGGAGAATTAAGAAAAAAATGAGAAACAGATGCCGCATAATCGCATCGTATCATGCGATTCTATAAGGCGCGATGAACAAATTACGCAATCTTCAAGTTGAGGGATCCAACGATCAGCGCCACCATATTCCACGCCACAACCAGTGCAAATAGAATATTGATCCGGTTCAGCAGCCGTTCCCGTCCGCCCTTCCAGCAATAGAAACCCAGCCCTACAGCCAGAATCTTCACCGCGACCAAGCCACCCAGGGGATTCGGCGCATATTGCAACGCCGCTCTCACTAAGGGATTTCCTTCATGAACGCCGTGCAAAAGAAATGCTACAGTAGTCATGAAATCAAGCATTTGTAGATATGAGTATTGCAATAAAAGCTGGTTCATTTTGTCCCGTACTCGGGCTTCGCACCTACAACTCTACGCGGAAACCCCTAGAGAGTAAATAGACCGTTACCTGTAGTACTTTCATAAGGTTCGGCCCAGAAAAAATAGTACAAAGCATTAGCAGCCTCTAAGTCTTTAAGCGCATCCTGAAAGGCACTTTGAAGCACCGACTGCGTATTTGCTTGCAGTTATAGGACCAACTTCAGTATCAGGTAACCTTCGGCATCGCGGGATTGGGTCTGGCGCTGCTCGGATTCGGGATCCGCGCCAAGCAGCTTAGCGCCCGGTAACCTCACGGATCACTCGCAAATAATTACCGCCGAGGATTTTCTTCACGTCCTGCTCGGAGTAACCTCTCTTGAGCAGGACCTCCACCAGCGCAGGCATCTTCGAAATATCTTCCAGCCCTTTGGGTGGTGCGGTGATCCCGTCGAAATCGCTGCCGATGCCGACATGATCGATGCCGGCGATTTTCACCATGTGGTCGACATGATCGGCGACGTCCGATAGAGTGGCCAAGCCGGTCTTCATCGCCGCCAGATCGTGTCGATATTCCTTGTTGGCGTACTCGTCGAGAATCTTTCCGCCCATGTCGGGCGGAGCATCGGAATACGTGGCGATCGCGGCGTGCAGCGCGGCCACGTCCTTCTGGCTGATGAAACCTTCGCCGAAATTGATTCCAATGACGCCGCCGTTTTTGGCCAACGCGCGCAACATATCGTCGGTCACATTGCGGGGAATATCCGAGATGACCCGCGACGACGAATGCGAAACGATCACCGGCTTCGTGCTGACCGCGATGGCGTCGTAAAACGTTTTATCCGAGACGTGCGAGACATCGACCAGCATGCCCAGCCGGTTCATCTCGCGGACCACTTCTTTTCCGAACGGAGTGAGGCCGTTGTGCTCGGGCTTGTCGGTAGACGAATCGGCCCAGTTGTTGTTCTTGAAATGGGTCAGCGTCATGGCGCGAATGCCCATACGGTAATACATGCGCAGCACCGCGAGGTCGTCGTCGATCTGGTGGCCGCCCTCAATCGCCAGAAACGCGGCGATTTTCTTCGATTTCACGATACGCTCAATGTCGCCCGCTCCCGTCGCCAGCTCAATCTGGTCCTTATGCGCGTCGAGAACGCTCTGCATTGCGTCCCGCAGATCGAGCGTGCGGCGCACCGCTTCCGCTCCTTTGTAATAGACCGGAACCCAGAGCGCGAAAAAGGGGGCTTTCATGCCTCCTTCGCGCAGCCGCGGCAGATCTACCATGCCGTTCGGCAGCCGATTCGCCAGGTCCACGCCGTCGACCAACACGTGCTGGATGGTGTCGATATGGCTGTCGATGCCGATCGCCTCGGCGCTGATCCGGCGCGCCCTGGCCATGTCGTCTTGGGCGCGCAAAGTAAGGGTCGCGAGCAAAGCGGGAACGAGAAAGCGCATGGGGCTATTATCCACTACCGGGTCAGCGCAAAAATAAACAAGGCTACCCTTCGCGTCTGCGGCGTCTGGGACGCCAGTTCGATCGTCTCCCCTGGCGCATGTCCTCCCGACCCATACGCGCCAAGCCCCGAAATGCTGGCCACATACGGTGCGACGAACGACAAATCGCCCGCTCCACGGCGGCTGGGATCGAAAGGCTCCATCACATCCGCGCCCAGCGCCCGATTCACCTGGTTCAGCTCACTCAGCAGCGCTTTGTTCGCATCGGTCGCCGGCATCGATGGATACCCATCCTTGAATTCAATCTCCGCCGACGTCCCCTTCAGGTGCTTCGCCACGATCTCCTGCATCTTTTTGCGAACGCGCTGGTACTGTTCATCGGTGACTGTGCGGATGTCCCCCACCGCTTCCGCGGCCGCCGGAATGATGTTCGATTTGCCCGTAGCCTCCGCGCTTGCCGTCGCCGCATCGTACGATGCGGTCGCTCCGCCTGTGATCAACCCGACGTTATAGGTCAAGTCCGGCTCGCGCAGCTCTACTCGAAACGCATCCAGGATGCGGGCCAGCTCATAAATCGCCCCGAATCCCGACTCGCCGAAAATCCCCGCCGAATGCCCTGTTTTTCCGCTGGTCTTCAGCACCCAGGAATAGGAACTGCGCCGCGCGATGCTGGCCATCTCGTGTCCCGCCTGCCGTACGCCGGCTTCAAACTCCAGCGCCGCGTCGTTGTGCTTGCCCGCTTCAATCAAATCCCGACGCGAAATCGTCAGCGGGTCTCCGGCCTTTTCCTCATCACCCGTCAGAAACACAGTGATGTTCGTCCCGTCGAGCGCGCCCACGCTATGGAGAGCCTTCAGAGAGCTCAGAATAATCATCAGGCCGCCCTTCATGTCCGCCGATCCCGGCGCGACCGCGATATCGCCCTTGCGCTCGAATTTCTGAAACGGGCTGCTCGGCTCGAATACGGTGTCCATGTGCCCGATCAGCAGCACGCGTTTTCCGTGCGACCCGTGGCGCTCGCAAACTAGATGCCCGGCCCGATGCACCTCTTCCATCGGGATGAATTTGCAGGTGAATCCCAGCGCCTCAAAGCGCGGCCGCAGCACCTCCGCGACTTTTCGCACACCCGCCGGATTCAGTGTCCCGCTATTGATGTTAACGATCTGCTCCAGCAGCTTTAGCGAGTCGTCGGCATCGGCGTTCACAGCCGAAATAATGCTCTGCTGCTCCGTGGTGAGCGACTGTCCCGCCAGCGTCAAAGCCCCGCAAAAAACCAGAAAACGCATTCCATCAGTTTACTCTTGCTCCAGAACCTCCTTCAGCTTCTTCAAAAAATCAGCCCAGCCCTTCTTGGGTGCTCTCGAATTCGTCATCCACGCCGCTTGTGGACCAAAGCCGGATTGGACCAGACGCAAACGGGTGATGCCCCGGAGGTAAACTGTAATCAAATGTGGAAGCGCTCGCTTGTCCTGATCCTTGGCAGTTTGGCGTGGGCTCAGACGCCGTACGATGGCCCCCGGCCGCCGAAAAAAGACATGATCTATATCGTTCATGCCGACAATCTCATTCCCACCGAAACCGGCGACGCCAAGGAAGAAGGCAAGAAAGGCGATCCCGTGTATACTTTCGCCGGCGCGAGTTCGCCCGCCCGCACGCCTCTGGCCGAGCCGATTTTCATTCTGGATAGCGACTCGATCAAGCCGG
>JBEKPC010000193.1:0-8660 GCA_049521155.1 Bryobacteraceae bacterium | reverse complement strand
CGACAAGCCATAGACGCCGACGACGGGAGCGAGGCGCATCGGGACAGGCATATTGATTCCGGCGTTTCCCAGGTCGAGCCAGGCGAAGCCGAACGGCCCGTGCGTGCGCTCCAAGCCGGTCCACAGCGCGGCCGACGCAGGGATCGCCCACCATCGATGGATGACGAATCCGGCAAGCATGGCGAATACCGCCATGTGCAGGCCTTTGAGAATCGCGAATAAAACGAAAGTGCCCCATCCGCCCCACTTGCCCATGCCTCCGTGGACTTCGAGCACGAACTGGATCCAGTAGCAGACGCCGAACCAGAAAACGAACCCTCCGGCCCAGCCTTCGAGGAATCGACGTTTCCATGATCTTTCGCGCGCGCATGAAATCAGCAATGGCGCCAGTGCCACGGGCGCGAGCCACGTCAAATCGAAGCGGGGAAAAATCAGGATCAGCAAGACGGCGGAGAAAATGGAGAGAGCAAAGTTCACGCGTGCGAGGCTTCTTCGTTTACAAGATCCGCCATGTACGAACTGCGTACCAGCGGCCCGCTGAACACCATCTTAAATCCTATCGACAGGCCGTAGTCGCGGTACGTTTCGAACTGTGCCGGTGTCACGTATTCAGCTACCCGGAGGTTTCGCCGCGTCGGTTGCAAATACTGGCCGAGCGTGGCGACGTCGACGTCTGCTTCCCGCAAATCACGCAACAACTGTTCCACTTCATCGGACGATTCACCCAGGCCCATCATCGCGCCGGATTTGGTCAAAGCCTCCGGCCGGTGCTGCTTTGCAAATCGCAGCACGTCGAGGGATTGCCGGTAACTGGCTTGTGGCCGCACCGTTTTATAAAGACGCGGCACCGTTTCCATGTTGTGATTGAATACGTGCGGCGCCGCATCCAGCACGCGGGCGACTGCGTCGAAATCGCCACAAAAATCCGGCGTCAGTACTTCCACGCGGGCATTTGGAAGCATTGACCGCACCCGGCGAACCGTATCGGCAAAGTGTTCGGAACCGCCGTCCGGTAGGTCGTCGCGATTGACGCTGGTAATCACGACGTAGCGCAGCTTCATCTCCGCGGCCATGCGGGCGACGTTTTCCGGCTCGGCGGGGTCGAGCGCGCCAGGGTGCTTGGCTTTCGGTACCGAACAAAATCCGCAGCCGCGCGTACAGAGATTGCCGAGAATCATGAACGTGGCCGCGCCGCGATGGAAACATTCGTGCATGTTGGGGCAGCGCGCCGATTCACAAACGGTGTGCAGGTGTTTCCGGCGCAGCTCGGTTTTCAGATTGTGAACCGACTCCGGATGCGTGCGTGATTTACGCAGCCACTCGGGAAGTCTCGGAGACCGAGGCTCAATCTGAACCAACTCCATCAGTAAACTTTCTTGATCGCCTTGTCGCCTGGGAATCCGGAGCTCTGCAAATCCGATTTCGTCTTATTCAACGTGCCGTCCGCGAGCGGTCCGACTAAAATGCGATAGAGGGCCGGTTTCTCCGGGATTTGCACGGCAATGGCTTTAAAATTTTTCTGGTGCAGCAGATCCACCATCACGTCGGCCTCGGCTTTCGCGGTTGCGACCAGTTGCAGATAGGTCTGGCCGGCGGCGGGCTGCGCATCGGCTACCACGGGCTTCGCCTTGTCCTTTTCCTTTTCTCTTTCCTTTTTCGCCGGCGGTTCCTTCTTCACCGGCTCCGCGGCTTTGGGCTCGACCCTCGCTTCTTCAGGAGGCGGCTGTTGCTGCTGCGTCGTTGTGGGCGCAGGCGTCGAGACCGGAGGCGCGCTGACGGGCGCGGAAGCCTCCTGCGGCGCGGGAGAATCGACCACCATGGGCTTCGATTCAGGCTTGTGCGACGCGACATCCACTTGCGCCGGGCCGGAGTTCCTTCCCACGATATAGCCCATCGTGAAAAACACTCCGAGCAGAATCACCACGATGAAAAACACGCTCAGCAACTGGCGATTGGCCAGGATTAATTCAAATTCGCCGTCTTCGTTCTTGGGCACCTATTCATCCTTGGCAAGTTTTTCAAGTATACGACCTACGTTCGAGAGTATATCCATCGGCAGAGGAAACACAACTGTCGTGTTTTTTTCCGATCCTATCTCAACCAGGGTTTGCAAATAGCGAAGCTGGATGGCGGCGGGTTGGGAGGCCATGGTCGCGGCGGCCTTTTCCAGATTTTGCGCCGCCTCAGCCTCACCTTCGGCGTGAATAATTTTCGCGCGGCGCTCGCGTTCCGCCTCGGCCTGGCGGGCGATGGCGCGGATCATCGACTCCGGTAAATCCACCTGCTTGATCTCCACCATCGATACCTTAACGCCCCATGGACCGGTGTGCTCATCGAGCACCGCCTGCAAACGCACGTTCAGTTTTTCGCGCTGGCTGAGCACCTCGTCCAACTCCGCTTCGCCCAGAATGCTGCGCAGAGTAGTCTGCGAAAGCTGCGACGTGGCGAATAAATAATTCGCGATCTCGATCACGGCCTTCGTCGGATCGACGATGCGAAAATACACCACCGCGTTCACTTTGAGCGTCACATTGTCGCGCGTCACCACGTCCTGCGGAGGCACTTCCATCGCTTCCACGCGCAGCGAGAGCCGTGCCATGCGGTCGATAGGACGGAAGACGAGGATCACGCCGGGACCTTTGGGCTTCGGCAGTACACGGCCGAGGCGGAAGATGACGCCGCGCTCATACTCGGCCAGAATTTTAATGCTCGAGAGTAGATAAATCGCGACGATTACGGCGACGATCGCAAACATTGACGTATCCACGTGATCTCCTCCGACGCTCCTTACTGTATCGTGTTCTTCAATCCAGCGCGCCGAGTTTCCGGCCGAGGCGTGTCCATTTGCGGCCCTCCAGACGGGCTTTTTCGATCTGCGCGGTTTCGAGCCGTTGCCGCAGTTCGGCGATTTCACGATCGAGGCCTTGCGCCCACTCGGTGCGCATGGTCAGTTCCCGATCCAGGCCGGAGCCCCATTCGAACTGTGCGGCCAGGTCGCGCCGCATGTCTTCGCTCCACGCTTCGGAATGCGCGACGTGACGTTCATAATCGCTCTGTAACTGTGCGAGCTGCTTTTCCAGATTCGCGGCATGACGGCGGACCTGCTGGTATTCGCGCGATAGTTCCGCGGAGGGTGGATGAAAAGTTCCCTTGCGCGCGGCCATCGGCAGGGACCAGGTTTCCGCGTGCTCGACTCCGAACTCCGGCACGTTTTCGGAGGCGACGCGAACGCTGGAAAATCCCGCTGTGAGAATGTTTTCCCGCAGCGATTCCTCCGTGAATACGCGCATTTCGACGGTCGACCCCGGCCCACCATGAAAGACGAGGTTTTCAAATACTTCGATCGAGCCATCGCGGCGCCGATTGACCAACACGGGTTCTTCCCCCAATGCGATCGTGAAATCGTGAAGCTCCGGAAAATGCTCCTTTGTTTTTCCGCCCAGCGTGTAAGGCGTGGTCATGATTAGGAGCCCGTCTTTTTTGAGCAGTCGAAACAAGTTCGCAAAGGCTGTCTCTACCGGCGGAGGAACGTGCTCCATCACTTCGCTCGACAGGATGAAATCGTAGCGGCCGAAATCGTTCCGGTCGGGCTCGACGGCGTCGAAGCGCGGAGCCTGGTGATAAAACGTATTGGTGTAGTCGAGCTTCTGCGCCAGTTTTTCGGCCAGTTCCGGCGAATCGCTCATGCCGATGCCCCGAATCCCTTTCAAGACCGGGAACTCAGGAAGCGTCAGGCGTATACCAAGCAGTTCTTCGGATAGCAGTGCGATCACGGCCCGCACGCGCGCCGAGGAGTGGCAGACAGGACAGCTTGCGCCTTCCCGCGAAATGCCCGCCTGTGGCCATTCACACTCCGTGCCGCAGATATTACAAAGGAATTTTCCGGAAACGGAAAACGTCAAACGTAGCCCTCCCGTTACGATCGTAAATGATCTCGATCGGCACTTCTTCATAGCCTTCGCTGGCGGCAGCGTCTTCCAGCATGGCGCGCTCCTGCGGAAAATAAGTATAGACGGCGGTGTGCGCGACAAATGCCGCGCGTGGGTCGGAAACGATTTTGCGCAGGTTCTGCGCGTTGCTCCAATCGAGTGCGGTGACGGGCGCGGTATTGTCACTCAGCAGATTCAGCGTCTCGAAAATGCCCCAATCGACAATATATATGTTCGGCGATCGCAAAGTCTCTAGGCGGCGGTCGAGCGGATAGAACGCGTCGGTCCAGCGAACGTCCGGACCGTTCGTCACCAGCTCCCAATAGTATTCATTGGTCACTGCGAGATTCGCGGCACAGAGTATCAAAGTGAAGGCCGCCGCGGCCCAATTCCACGGGATTGCGGCAAGCGCCGCGGCAATCGTCAGAAATTGAAACGGCCATAACAGAATGACGTGATGCGCGGCGCCGCCCGCGCCCGCGGTGAGCACCATCGGCAGCCAGGTTCCAGCGCAGGCAAGGATTCCGAAAAGCACCGGTTTGCGTGAGGCGCGCGCGAACAAGCCGAGACAGGCAATGCAGAATGCCGCGATCGTAAAATTGCTGGTCGGATGATGAGACGCCTCGGAGACCGCCCGGGAGGATTTCTGGAGCCACGTCTTCGCTTCACCGGGATGCGGGGAAGGCTGGACGGAGGTGAAGAATCCGAACAGGGCGGCTCCGTTCAGTGTGCGTTCCAGAATAATGGCCTTGTGTAAGATCGGCTCCCGCGCCATATGGACATTGGTCCTGAACGTATCCAGGGGCCGGGCAATGTTATAAATCACCAGCGGCAGAGCGCCCGCGATCAGCGCCGCGGCGGCGATTCCAAGATTACGAATTGTGAGGTGCCGCCACACGTCGCGCGGAAAAACGATGACGGTGGCGATCGAGAGTCCGAACAATACCCACGCGAAAATCGCTTTGTCCCACAGGCCGAGTCCGAGCAAAAAAAACGCGGTCGCGAGCGCACCTGTGGATCCCTTGCGATGAAAGCGCACCAAGAGCAGCATCGCGCCGAGCTTCAATACGAAGTGCAGCGCGTTGGGCCCGTAATCGATGGCTTCGAGGATGACAAACATCGAGTCGGTGGCCAGCAACAATGCGCCCATCCAGGCCGCGCGCCGGCCGATGGTCCGGTCGAGCAGCAGGAAAAAGAGCCAGATCGCGGCCGCCCCCAGCAGCACGGTCGGCATGCGGAGCGAAACCGCGCCCGGTTTCACGAAGGCGAAGAGGGCGATGTAGAACCACGATTTGAGCGCGCCCAGGTAGCTCATCAGCATCAGCGGGACGTGGTGCCACGAGTAAAGGGCCGGGTTTGCGACTAACGCTTCATCAGCCTCGATGCCGGGCCGGCCGATGAACAGCATCGCGGTGAGGATGAACAGCAAAAGGATTGCCGCCAGCACTGCGCGTGCTCTCCATGTTGTCCGGCGGGTCATCTCAGTTAGAATAGCCGCTAATGCGAATCATTTTGTTTACTATTGCCGCGGCGCTTGCGTCTGCCCAATCGACGGGGTCAGCGACAGCGTAGTGACGCCAGGATTGGTGGTTGTGTTGGGCGAGAAAATTCGCGGCGTCGGCGCCAAGGCGGAAATTCCCGACGGGGCCGAAGTGATTGACCTGGGCAATCCGACGATTCTGCCCGGCTTCATGGACGCGCATCTGACGATGCCGTTCGATTTCGATTTTCGCCAACAGCAGATGGACGGTCTGACCAAGACTGTCGCGGAGCAGGCGATTGATGCCACTGTCAACGCGCGGGTGACGCTGATGACTGGATTTACGACGGTGCGCGATGTGGGCGGCCCGGATTTTATCGACATCGGTCTGCGCAACGCGATCGCGGCGCGAAAAGTTCCGGGACCGCGCATGCTGGTGGCGACCAATGCGATTGGCGCGACGGAGGCCATTGCGACAATGCGGCCGGGTTCAAATTCGGACTGTTTGGGCGTGAAACGGGCATTCAGGACGGCGTCGCGAATGGTTCCGATCAGATTCGCTTGGCGGTGCGCTTCAACATTAAATATGGCGCGGACGTGATCAAGACGTGCGCCACCGGCGGTGTTTTGTCGCTGACCGACGATGTCGATACGCCGCAATTGACGCAAGCCGAGCTCGATGCAATGGCGATGAAGCGCACGCACTGCGCCGCAAGACGGCCGCCTACGCGCACGGAGCATCGGCGTCCGGAAACACCATACACTCGAACCAACCGCAATTCCATCTGTATCCGGCAATCGAATAAATTCCTGTTCAATCCGATCCGCGCGAAAGCTGCGGCCTTGGGGTCGAGTCCGAGTCCACGGACATCCGCCGGTCGCGTGCATACGTTCCAAAGTTCGACCAGATTCTCAGATGCGACGGCCAACCGGTGCCCTTGGTCCAATAAGCTATCGATGGCAGCAGACGCCGAACCGTAGGTTTATGCCTCTCATCGATCCATGCCACCAGCACGTTCGTATCGGTCAGTATCGTCACTTAGAACTGCTGCTGCTTCTCGTCCTCGGCGTATAGATTTTCTCGTCGAAGCGCCTCCATCGGAACGGAAGGACGATCCTTCGGCAGAAACTCCGCCAGATCGTCCAATGCTCTACGCATGCTCTCCGGTGTAACAGGACGCCGCCCGACCGGCTCCTCAACCGCCTCCAGCGCATTGATAGCGATCGTCTCTATCCTCCGCTTTCCGAAGAAGTTTCGCCGCTATCTGCGCAGGCAATTCAAGCTTTAGAGTCATCGGACACACCCACTTTCACTCTACGCCCACAGCCCTTTTCCCGCGATGCGCTAGAATAATCCAGTGCAGCCCGATACCGCTTTACAAATCGCTACTTCTCAGCTCAACCGGGTTCGTCAGGAAATTGGAAAAATTATCGTCGGCCAGCAGGAAGTGGTCGACGGAGTTCTCATCTGCCTGCTCGCCGGCGGCCACGTGTTGCTCGAAGGCGTTCCCGGATTGGGCAAGACCACCCTTTTACGCACGCTTTCGCGCGTGTTGCATCTGAAGTATTCGCGAATCCAGTTCACGCCGGACCTAATGCCCGGCGACATCGTCGGCAGTATGATCATCGATAGTGAAAGCGGCGCCCGTGCCCTCCGCTTCCAGCCCGGTCCCATCTTCACCCATCTCTGCCTCGCCGACGAAATCAATCGCGCCACGCCGAAAACGCAGTCCGCGCTGCTCGAAGCGATGCAGGAACACACCGTCACCATCGGCACCACCACCCATCCTCTCGAAGCTCCCTTCCTCGTCATGGCCACCCAGAATCCCATCGAGATGGAAGGCACCTACCCGCTCCCCGAAGCCCAGCTCGATCGCTTCCTGATGAAGATCCTCGTCAAATATCCTTCCCGCGCCGACCTCAGCACCATCGTCGAACGCACCATTCAGAAGGATGAAGTCGAGCTCGAAAACGTTCTCGACCGCGACGCCATTCTCGGCCTCCGCGGCGTCTGCCACACCGTGCTCGTCGCGCCCCACGTGCAATCCTACGCCATCGACCTGGTTATGGCCACCCAGCCCGGAACGGATCAGTCGCATGACCTCGCCCAGAAATTCATCCGCTACGGCAGCTCTCCCCGCGGCGCCCAGGCGCTGGTCGAATGCGGACGCGTTCTGGCCCTCATGAAGGGCCGCCTGCATCTTTCTACCGAGGATATCGAGGCCGTCGCGCCCGCCGTCCTTCGGCACCGAATCATCCTCAACTTCGACGCCCACGCCGAAGGAGAAACACCGGAGACGATCCTCAGTCGCATCATTCCGAGCGTTGGCGCAGCGATTCATAAATAAGTGCCGGCACCGCTCATCGACCGCACCCTCCTCGAAAAGCTCGAGCGGCTGACCATCCATTGGCAGAAGTCTCTGCCCGGATTGGTCGGCGGCCACAACACGTCCCGCTTCGCCGGCGCCGGCCAGGAATTTCTCGACCATCGCCATTTCCATCAGGGAGACGACCTGCGCGCCGTCAACTGGCGAGCCTTCCTGCGCCTCGAAAAACTGTTCCTCAAGATGTTCCAGCTTGAACCGCGTATCCCGGTTCGCATTCTGCTCGACGTCAGCAAGTCAATGGAAACAGGCAAGGTTTCGAGCAAGTTCGATTACGCTCGCAAACTGGCCGCCGCCATGTGTTACGTCGGCTTGGTACGGCTCGATTCCATCTGTCTCCAGCCTTTTTCGAACAAACTCGGCGACGCCTTCCTCGCCAGCGGTGGCCGCCATCGTTTCCAGCAGGCCGCAATATTTTTATCGAATCTCCAAATCGGCGGCGCGACTAATTTCATGGGCGCCGCGCGCGAGTTTATCTCCAAGTATCCGCAGCGCGGCCTGGTTATCGTCATCTCGGATTTTCTCGATGACGCCGATTGCGAAAAACCCCTGCAATATCTCAGCGATTTCGGCCATGAACTGATCCTCACCCAGGTTTGGGCCGACGAGGATCGCGAACCACCATGGGATGGCGAACTCGACCTGGAAGACGCCGAAACCGGCCGCCATATCGAACTCGCCTTCGATTCCAGCGCCCGCGCCCAGTACACCGCGGCCTTCGATCAGTACGCTCAGCACCTTCGCCACGTCGCGTTGCGCAATCAAGGACGTTACGTCGGCATAGCCACAAGCGTCCCAGTAGAGGACGCTCTTTTTGGACCGCTCGTCAGAAGTGGCGCTATCGAATAAGTGAATTTTTTAAATCTC
>JBEKPC010000192.1:0-8667 GCA_049521155.1 Bryobacteraceae bacterium | reverse complement strand
CATCGTCGATCCTGCCGGCCAGCCAGGCGCGGGCGGCGTGCTCGAACAGGGTGCGGCCCACCGCGAAGCCCTTGACCACCGCCACGCCGGCGCTGGCCCGGAACGCCGCCAGCAGCGTCTCCATCGGCTGCGACTGGCCGAGCAGCACCACGCCGCGGCAGTAGGGATCGCGCGCCTGGATCACCGTCTCGACGTTGCGCCAGGCGGCCGTGTCCGCCGCCGGCTCCAGCTTCCACCAGTCGGGCCGCAGCCCGACGTCGTAGAGCCGGTCGAGCGCGAAGGCGGTGCAGGTGGCGGCCAGGAACATTCCCGCGCCCAAAACCTTCGCCCACTGCGCTTCAATCGCGGCCGAACGGATCCACATCCAGCCGAGCAGCAGGATCAGCATCGGAACCGCGTAGGCGCCCAGGCCGAGAGATTGCAGAAAGAAGTCGGCGAAGAACGCACCGACGCGTCCGGTGAGATTAACGGGCTTCGCCGCGCCAGTGACCGTGTTCCATGAAGGATCCAGCGGGTGGTACGACACGAGACCGATGAACACAAACAGTCCCGCGATCAGAAACAGGAATGCAACGGCTTCATTGAGCCGTGCGTAACGCGTGGGTCCTAAATAATTCATCCGCCGCCAAAGCGGAAGAAAGCAAGAGCGATTACTATTATGCCAAAAACGATGCGGTACGCGATGAAGACGGCAAATGTGCGCCTCCGCAGGAAGTCGAGCAGGAACTTTATGACGATGCAGCCGGTGATTGCGCTGACCAGCATTCCCACCAGCATTGCGGTCTGCATGTCGTGCGGAATGCCGCCTTCATGCTTCATCAGGTCGTAGAATTTTTTGAGCGCGGCGCCGGCCACGGTGGGCGTCAGCAGGAGAAATGAAAATCGCGCCGCCGCCTGACGGTCGAGATTCCGAATCAGCCCGGCCGACATCGTGATTCCGCTGCGCGAAACTCCGGGAATCAGCGCCAGGGCCTGGGCGATGCCGATGAGAATCGCGTCCGCGGTCGAGACGTGGCCCAGATCCTTTTGTTTGCGCCCCACACTCTCCGCCCACCACATAAGGACCCCGACCAAAATCGCCATCGCGCCGATGACGTAAAGATTCTCACGCACCACGCCTTCGATTTTCTTCTGAAACAGCAGACCCGCAAGGCCGGCCGGAATGGTCGCGAGAACTAACAGCCACAATAGCCCGCGATTGCGTTGTAGTCCGGAATCGCCTCCGAACCGCATGCCGAATCCTTGCGCGATAATCTGCATCCAATCGCGGAAAAAGTAGAGAATCACCGCCACCAACGTGCCCACATGTAAGGCGACGTCGAACGCCAGTCCCTGATCCGGCCACCCGAGCAGCTTCGGAATCACGATTAGATGCGCGGAGCTGCTGATCGGCAGAAATTCGGTGAGGCCCTGGATGATGCCCAGGACGATCACTTGCACAAGGGGCATAAGCTGACTAGGTTACCGCAAAGTAGTGGTAAAAATCAGGATTTATTCTCAAGTTGATCAGCGCGGATTCACCACCAGCGTCTCCTTCGCATCCACTTTTCCGAACTGCATCGGAAAACTTGTCGCGCCATAATACGCACTCCACTGGTCCTTGTAGTGCGATGACAAACGGTGCCCGGACTCGCCGACAGTGATGTTCTGCAACGAATGATCCAGATCGCTGAGGTCGACGATCATTCGCATGGATGGTCCCAGCCGCCGCGTCGTTTGTTTGATCGTCGTCGACGAACCACTCATCGATACCGGACCGATGTTAAAGTAGCTCCCGATCAGCGGCAACTCGCCTCCCACCGGATGCGCCATTTTCAGCGCGTTGAATTGGCCGTAGTCCCAGCGTGAAACTTTCGATCCCTGGATCTTCTCGCCATCCGCCACCGCATCGCTGAAACATTTCATCAGCCATGCGTTGTAATCGGGAAACCAACCTTGCGGGCGCTCCCGTAGCAGTTTTTCGAGAACCGCCGGCGCCATGCCGAAGTCGTAGCTCTGTCCACTTCCCGGTGCGGCGCGCTCCGCCATGGATTTGCGAAGCTGCTGGAACGCCAACGTTACGACCATTGGCGCGGCGGTGCCTTTTTCCATTTGTCCGTTCCAGGATCGCAGCAGTTCCACCGCCTCGCGGAGCTTGGAATCAGGCGTTTTCCGCGCATCCCACGCCGCCACGATCTGCTGCGCCAGGAATTGCGAGAACGCTGAATACACATCCTTTTGCACTTCCAGCATCTGCTTCGGTTCCCACTTCGCCCGCCGGTCGAGCAATGTACGAATTCCAATCGCCCGATACGGCGGCGCGAAATTGCCATTCACTGGATAAGGATAATTTTCCGGGAATGGATTCTGATTCGCCGTAACCACCGCGCCGCGCGCCGGATTGAAAAATTGCGGCAACTCCTCGAATGGGATCATGCCGTCCCACTCGCATTCTCCCGCGGCGCCATCCACCGGCAGATCTGCGTCGCAGCCCTTCTGGCGTTTCGGATTGCGGCCCGTCGCGTGATAACCGATGTTGCCCGCTGTATCGGCGTAGACGAAATTTTGTCCCGGTCCTGGAAATCTCGCCAGCGCCGCGGTAAATTCCTGCCAATCGTGCGCCCGGCCGATATCAAGAAAGGGAAATTGAAACATCCCCGCATCCGCCGCCGTCCAGCGCAGCGCATACTGGCGATTCTCGTCGCTCAAAAAAATCGGACCGTGCCGCGTGATCCACGTCAGTGTCTCCACCGGCTTTGCGCCCTTCACGGCAATGGCATCGCGCTCCAGACGAGCCTGCTCCAGATGCCCTTTGAATTCGTAACGTCCCGTCTGTGGATCGATATTTTCGCGATACAAATCCTGCACATTGAAGCCCAGATTCGTGATGCCCCACGCGATGCTCTCATTGTGTCCGATGATCACCGCGGGCACGCCCGGCAGCGTCACGCCGGTCACATTCAGTCCGGGTGCATGCAAGTGCACCATGTGCCAGGTCGCCGGAATTCCGAAGTCCAGATGCGGATCGTTCGCCAGGATCGGCTTCCCCGTGGCGGACCGCTCACCCGAGACGGCCCACGCGTTCGAGCCCGGCTGCGGATCGAAGCCAGTCCGTGTGGGGAATAAAAAATCCGCCTTCGCCGCGTCGCCGCGTTCGCGCATGTGCAACTTTTCGATTTCTTCGCGCCAACTGGTCGTCAGCGTGCGAAACATTTGCAACCCCGCTAGAATCGAGTCGCGCACGCGCCACGGCCGCGGATCGTAACTCAGTAGTGTGAACTCCAGCGGTAATCTCCCGCGATGCGTCTCTAAGTAAAAATTCACACCTCGCGTGTACGCGACCAGCACAGCGCGATCTGTTTCCGGCATCGCCCGCTCCGCTTCGTCCGCGATTCTCGAGAGCCGCAGCCGACGCGATTCCTGATCCGATTCCAGCGCCGCTTTGCCCACAATCTCCGCCAGTTCGCCGGCCGCTAGTCTGCGGATCGCGTCCATCTGCCACATCCGATCCTGCGCCGTCACGTAGCCTTGCAGGAAAATTGCATCGTTCCAAGTCGCGCTTTCAATGTGCGGCACGCCGAGTGCGTCGCGCGCAATCGTAGCCTTCGCCGATACCGGAGCGGAGATCTCGCCGGACGTTTCCGGCAGCGGACGCCACGCAAACCAGTAAACCGCCGCCAGTAGAGCCACCAGCAAAACGGCTATGCTCAGATTGATCGCCCGGAGCAGGGGTGAAGAGAATAACACTGCTCGATTGTACCGAACCCACAATGTCCCTCCGGCTGATTCTTCTTGTCGCCATCGTTGCGCTGAACGGCTTTTTTGCCGCCGCCGAAGTGTCGCTGCTCTCGGTGCGGCGTTCGCGCCTCAACGAATTAGCCGAACAGGGCAACGTCGCCGCGCGCGCCGCTCTTGGCCTCCTTGCCCATCCCAGCCGCCTGCTGAGCGCGACCCAGGTCGGCGTCACACTTGCCAGCCTCGGCCTTGGATGGGCTGGCGAAGACACCCTTTATCAGATCCTGCTCAAGATCCTCGATCCGCTCATCACTCTCAAGACCTCGTACTGGCTGCATGCCCTGAGTTTTACGGTCGCATTTCTCTCCATCAGCTTTGTCCACGTCGTGATCGGCGAAGTAGTTCCGAAAAATCTCGCCATCGAAAAAGCGGACCGTCTGGCGTTGCTCATGGCCCCCGCGCTACTGGTTTTTCTGCGCATCTCCGCCCCTTTCGTGTTCGTAGTGGAGCGCGCCTCATCCGCGCTGAGCGCCGCCATCGGATTGCACGGTGGCCACGGCGGCGGCGGTCATTCACCCGAAGAATTGAAGTTCATCGTCGAGTCCAGCCGTGTCGCAGGACATCTCGAAGGCTTCGAGGAAGATGCGATTCAGAAGCTGCTCGAAATGCGCGAAGTCAATGCCCGCCAGATCATGACGCCGCGCATGGAAATTATTTCGGTTTCCGTTGATGCGTCCCTTGATGAACTGCTCCGCATTACGCTGGAGCACAAGTATTCGCGCCTTCCCGTCTATGAGAGCAAGCCCGAACACATCATCGGCATCGTCCATTATAAGGACCTCGTGCGAGCCTGGCAGGAGCGAAAATTTGCCGCCGATCGCCGCATTCCCGCCCGTCCGTTCCTGCTCCGCCGCTATTTGCGCGACGTTCCCGTGGTGCCGGAAACGAAGCCACTCAATCAACTGGTCGACGAATTTCGCAAGAAACACGCGCACCTGGCGATGGTGGTCGATGAGTTCGGAACCATCACCGGCTTGGTGACTTTGGAAGACGTGCTGGAACAAATCTTCGGTGAGATCGGCGATGAGCATGACGTTCGCCGGCCTCTTCCTGTCGCCGGCGCGCCCGTCATTGAAGTGGATGGCAGCACCAGCATCCGAGACCTCGCCTCGCAATACCAGATCGAACTGCCGGGTGACGCGGGATTCGAAACGCTCGCAGGTTTTCTGTTGTTCCGCCTGGGCTATATTCCGGGTCCCGGAGAATCGGTGACCTACGGCCCCCGTACATTTATCGTGGAAGAAATGGATCGCAACCGCATCGCCCGTGTGAAAATTATTACCGCTCGGCCGGCCGATGCCGAGCCATCTGCATGAATCGCTGAAATCGAAACTCACTCTTTTCAAGAACATCGCGCTTTCAATCGCTCTAGCCCTTCCATAGAGCCTCTAGACTTCAATCGTGAGCCAGGGGTATCCCAGTAAACGCCTGGCAAGAGGGCCCGTCAAGTACTCGAGTCACTAACGGGTTCGGCAGTGTGAATTGGGGAGAGCCGGCTCTCTAACAGCGGAGTCCGCCGTGGGACGATCGATCACGGATTGGCGCCTTTAACATCGCGGTGGGGGCCGGGTAGTCTCTTGCGCGGCTGCCCGGTCTTAATATTTGATGACGGAGGTTGAACTCGAAAACATCCTCAGGGCGCAGCCGCGCCTAAATTTTCCGCACCACCTGATTCGCCACGCCCGCCAGCATTTCCCGTATTGTTTGTCGCGTACGCGGATGCTTTTTATCCGGCGCCAGTTCCGCCAGCGGCTCCAGTACAAATCTGCGCTCCGCCAGCCGCGGATGCGGGACCTCCAGCTCCGGCGCCTTCACCACGGCGTCTCCGAACAACAAAATATCAAGATCGATCTCCCGCGGACCCTTCTTGATCCTGCGTTTCCGCCCCATCGCGCGTTCGATTTTTTGCAAACGCGCCAGCAACTGCCTGGGAAACAAATCCGTCTCGCACTCGATCACTTGATTCAGAAACCACGGCTGATCCTCGACGTCGCGCGGCGCAGTTTCATAGATAGAGGACACTCGCAGCACCCGCAAATCCTCCGCTGCGATCTGTTCCCGAGCTTGCCGCAGATTTTCCGCGCGATCGCCGAGATTCGAGCCGAGAGCAATGTAAATGACTTTCAAAAGAGCGTGTTTTGTATGCCGCGTACTCTCCGCGGCACCTGAAAATATTCGAATGCCCGATCCGTCGCCATGCGCCCGCGCGGCGTCCGGTCCAGAAATCCAAGCTGCATCAGATACGGCTCATATACTTCTTCAATCGTGTCCGATTCCTCGTCGATCGAAGCCGCGATCGTGTTCAGCCCCACCGGTCCGCCGCCATATTTTTCGATCACCGTCATCATGATTTTCTGGTCGATTTCATCGAGGCCAGCAGCCGCGGCATCATCCGCCGGCCCGTCCGGGGCGCGACGGAGGAGTAGATGCGCATTTTAGCTGGCGATACGATATAAGTTTGATAATATCAGCGTCCATGTTCTCCCGGATTCTCCTCATTCCCCTATTGCTGGCGTTGACCTCCATAAGCAGCTTCGCCACCGGTGAACCCGGTGGCTCGGATGCGGGCGCGCCTCAGACCATTATTGAAGTCTCCCCGATGTCCATAACCGTGGATGCGGGCAAAGACATTCAGGAATCCTACGATATTACCGGGGCCACAACCGCCTCTCTGAGCGGCCATCCAATCCGGCCCGAAGACCTCCGGGCCGGCATGGTCGCCACCATCGTTCTCTCCAACGACGGGAAGTCCGCGGTGGCCATCCACGCGATGCCCGCGCCCCGGGTGACGAAAAAGCCAGCGCCGGGCGAGCCCACCAACGTCTGGATTAACCTGAAGTAAACCGGGGATCGAACTGCCGCCTTTCGCGCGCCGGGAATCCGAGTATTATTAAAATCATGTCCTCCAGAGCTCTCATCGCACTTGTTCTCCTCGTGTTACTTGGCAGCAGCCCGTCCCATTGCTTTGCGAAGAAAAAGAAGAACGCCGCCGGCGCCGATACCGATAATAGCGCCACGATTCAGGAGGTTAGCTTCGCTTCGATTACGGTGAACACAGGGGATCAGGCCCAGATGACCTATAAGATCACTGATCAAACCACAGTAACGCTGAATGGCGTGCCTGCCACGACCGAAGACCTGCTCGCAGGCATGGAGGTTACTGTCCAGGCCTCTCCGGATAACAAGATCGCCATGGTCATTACCGCTAAGAACGCCAAGGTAATCCCGAATAAGCATTAGAGCGCTCGGGCTGTCATCGCCAACGGCCGTCTGATCGAAGCCTTTTGCGCCCCTTCTCAGGGTAGGGCATTGCGCCCGCCCTTTGCCAGTGATAGGCTCGTCTATTGGCTGCCAGCCAGCCGTCTGCTTCAAACCCAACCATCCCCTTCAAAGCATTATGGCCCAGGCGATCATGGATCCGGAGGAGGTCCGCCGCTTCGCAAAAGAGCTCAAGCGCTTCAATGAGGAGGTTTCAGCCAGGGCCGCCGCCCTCCAGGCCCGCTTCGCCGCCGTCGGCAGCTCCTGGCAGGATCAGGAGCACGAGAAATTCGCCGAGGAATTCATTACCACGATGAAGGTGCTCAAGAAATTCATCGAGGTCTCCGAGAAGCACACCCCTTTCCTCCTCAAGAAGGCACAGCGGATCGAGGATTACCTCGACCAGAGATGAGATGGCCACCCATGCAAAACTCACATCCATCGATGCTCTGGAGGCGTTCCGGGCCAGCCTGATCGTTTTCCTCAACAAATCCCACAGCGCCCTCGATCAGGAGAACGACGAAATCCGACGCACCCGCAGCTGGATTCAGAACGATCAGCGCACCCATTGGGAAAACGAGGTCCGCCGCCGCGCCCGCATCCTCGCCCAGGCCGAGCAGGAGCTCATGAGCGCCCGGATGACCAAGGCAACTGATAACCTCACGCTCCAGCAAATGGCCGTGAACAAGGCAAGGCGCGCCCTCGAGGAGGCCGAGGCGAAAATCCGGAAGGTAAAACTCTGGATGCGCGACTTCGACGCCGCCGTCGAGCCGCTCAACAAGGGGCTCAATTCTCTGCGCTCCTATCTGGACCATGATTTACCCCAGGGCATCGCCTACCTCGTCGAGATCCAGAAGATCATGGAGGATTACATGGAATCCCAAAAATCTTCCACCGCGCCGCCTCCTGCTCCCGCCGTGGAAACACCCGCCGAATCCGTATGAGCAGTGAAGCCGAAGCCAGCCTCGCGACGGCCCTCCAAAACCTGAACATCGCCTGGCAGGAGGTCCGCGGCCATTGGCGCGACGTGAAATGCGCCGAATTCGAAGAGCGCTACCTCAAGGAGTTGCCCACCCGCACCACGCAGGCGTTAACGATAATCGCGGATATCGAGAAGATTCTCAAAAAGGTCAGGAATGACTGTGCCTAACCTGCATATCCGCCGCGACATCGAGGTGCTGGAACGCCTGAAGCAGGCGGTGTCGGAATTTGCCAGGCGCGAGGAGCGTATGACGCGCGCCCTCGAGGTGCGGCGCTCCGGTGTTACCTGGCGCTACCAGTCTGCCATGAGCGGCGCCGAGGAGGGCGAGAAGACGCAGATGGCGGAAATGGATGCGACTTTTGGCGAGCAGGAGAAGCGGGCCCGGCGCGTGGCTGCGAATCGCCAGGCGCGGGTGGAGCGCGCCTCGGCCCAATTGCTGCGAAGCATGCCGCGCAAAAGCCGCGAGGCGCGGGGGAACTGGCTTGCGAATTTGCAAATGCGCCTCCGCCAGGCTGAGACCGCGCGCGCCGAGGCATTGCGCGCCGCCGAGGCCGAGGCCGCAGCCGTTGCGCAGTCGCTTGGCCAGGAATGCGAGCGCGTTATCGCTCTCAAGCGCGAGGCGAAAAAGAGCCTGCGAAGCTATGCGAAACTGA
>JBEKPC010000191.1:0-8700 GCA_049521155.1 Bryobacteraceae bacterium | reverse complement strand
TGGTCCGCCGCTGACTGGATCGATCATCATCTCGGCATTGCCGTGATCTGCTGTTATGATCCATCGCCCGCCCTTGCGTTTCAAGGCGTCGTAAATTCGGCCAAGATGCGCGTCCACCACTTCGACCGCCTTCACGGTGGCGTCGATCTTACCCGAATGGCCCACCATATCGGCGTTGGCGAAATTCATCACAATCACGTCGAAATCGCGCTTCTCGATCGCCGTTTCGACCACGCTCGCGACGCCTTCCGCATTCATCTCCGGCTTCAGGTCATACGTCGCAACCTTCGGAGACGGAGCCATTTCGCGCTCCTCACCGGCGTACGGTTTCTCATTGCCGCCGTTAAAGAAATAAGTCACGTGCGCGTACTTCTCGGTCTCCGCGACGCGCAGATTTTTCCAGTTCAAATCAGCCATCACATTCGCCAGAATGTGCGTGGGAAGCTCGCGCGGCAGCACGAAAGGCACGTTCAGTGCCTTGTCATACTGCGTCATGGTGGTGAAGTGGAGCTTTAATGGAGCCTCAGTAAGCGCCTGCGTCATTTGACGTCCGCGGTCGGCGCGATAGTTAAAAAAGATGCACGCGTCCTCTTCGCGAATGCGCCCCACTGGATCGTGCCGGTCGTCGACAATCACTACCGGTTCAATGAACTCGTCGGTGATGCCTTTTTCATAAGAGCGCTTCGCCGCCGCCACCGGATCGGTCGCTTTCTCGCCCTTCCCGTCGACCATCGCGTCCTTGGCGAGCCCGATCCGCTCCCAACGCTTGTCCCGATCCATGGCGTAATAGCGCCCGGAAATCGTGGCGATGCGGCCCACGCCGATCTTCTTGATCTGCTGCTCTAAAGCTTCCAAATACTCGGCGCCGCTGTTGGGCGAAGTATCGCGCCCGTCCATGAAGCAGTGGATGCACACGTCCTTCACACCCTCGCGCTTGGCCATTTCGAGCAACGCGTAAAGATGCGTATTCATCGAATGGACGCCGCCATCGCTCAACAAGCCCATGAGGTGCAGACGGCGCGTCTTGGCGTGATTCATCGACATCAGCAGCACCGCGTCGCGGAAGAAATCCCCCGTTGTGATCATCTTGTCGATCCGCATCACGTCCATCAGCAGCACGCGGCCAGCCCCGATGTTCAGATGCCCGACTTCGCTATTGCCCATTTGCCCTTCCGGCAGCCCGACGAACGGCCCCGAAGTATGAACTAACGTGTTAGGAAATTCTCGCAATAGGCGGTCATAATTAGGCTTATTCGCCAGAGCAATCGCATTTCCAGGACCCGCCGGACAGTACCCCCATCCGTCGAGGATGGTCAAAATCAGCGGTCTTCCGTTCATCATTTTTTGAACGCCTTGCGACCCGGAAACCGCGCGCTGGACCCGAGCTCCTGTTCGATTCTCAACAACTGATTGTATTTCGCGATGCGGTCCGTGCGGCTCGCCGACCCGGTCTTAATCTGGCCCGCGCCGGTCGCGACAGCCAGGTCCGCGATGAACGCATCTTCCGTCTCACCCGACCGATGCGAGATCACCGAAGTGTAGCCCGCGTCGGACGCCATCTTGATCGCATCCAGCGTTTCCGTCAGTGTGCCGATCTGGTTCACCTTGATCAGAATCGAATTCGCGATTCCCTTCTCGATGCCGCGCGACAGGCGCTCCACGTTGGTCACGAACAGATCGTCGCCGACAATCTGAATCTTCTTGCCCAGCGCTTCGCTCATCAGTTTCCAGCCATCCCAATCGTCCTCAGCCATGCCGTCTTCAATCGAAACGATCGGATACTGACGCACCCAGTTGGACCAGAACGCGACCATTTCCTCAGACGACCGCTCGCTCTTGTCGGATTTCTTGAAAACGTACTTGCCCTTCTTGGAATCGTAAAACTCGCTCGCCGCCGGATCCAGCGCGATTCCTATCTGCTCGCCCGGCGTATAGCCGGCCAGCGTGATCGCTTCGAGCACCACTTCCAGCGCCTCGTCATTCGATTTGAGATTCGGCGCGAATCCACCCTCATCGCCCACCGACGTGGAGTATCCACGTTTCTTCAATACGCCCTTGAGAGTGTGGAAAATCTCCGCGCCCCAGCGCAGCGCCTCGGAAAACTTCTCCGCGCCGTAAGGCATGATCATGAACTCCTGCGGATCGACGGAATTATCCGCGTGCGCCCCGCCGTTCAGGATATTCATCATCGGCAACGGCAGCAGCGACGCCGATACGCCTCCCAAATAGCGATATAAAGGAGTCTGCTGCGACTCCGCCGACGCCCGCGCCACCGCCATCGAGACCGCCAAAATCGCATTCGCCCCCAGATTGCTCTTGTTCTCCGTCCCGTCCAGCTTGATCATCTGATGGTCGATCGAACTCTGCAGCTCCGCATCCTGCCCCAGCAGCGCCGGCGCGATGTGCTTGTCGATATTCTTGACCGCCTTCAGCGTCCCTTTGCCCAGGTAGCGCGATTTATCGCCGTCGCGAAGTTCCACCGCTTCATGCTCGCCGGTCGATGCGCCCGAAGGCACCGCCGCGCGCCCCATGCTGCCGTCGGCCAGGTGAACGTCGGCCTCCACAGTCGGATTTCCGCGACTGTCCAGAATCTCTCTGCCAATGATTTTTGTGATTTCCATAGGAACTTACCAGCTTACGGTGTCAACCGCGGCTGGAGCAAGCAACCCTATGGCATAGGCAGACGATACACCAAAGCCCCCGGCGCGCTGAATTCCAGCCTCGACCCCGGCAACGACTCCACCCGCGCGCGCAGCGTATCGAGCGGATTGTCCGCCCCTAAATCGGACGCGAGCAACAACAGGACGGCGCTCTTGAACTGCCCCCCCGGCACTTCCGGACGCTGCCTGGTCCCGATCCCTTCGTCCGTCTGCGGAAGCGCCTCCACGAACAGATCGTGCGACGACGAAATACCCGTATAAAGGTAGCTCGCCCCTTCCTTCCAGGCTAGAACCATCTCGTCCGAACCGGCGTGGCCCGCGATCCATTCATACGCCAGCCGATCCCTGGCCCTCCCCTCGCGCTCCGTCGCGTAAATCAAAGCAGTCCTCCGCCATGTCGCATCGTCATTGCGAATCACAATGTACAGCGCGAGGCCAATCATCGCCCAGCGCGGAAACACTTTGAATCGCGGCCGTTCGATCGACCGGGCGCACAAGCCGGCGAAATGGCCCCCTTCTTCGAGAATGCCCGCCAGCAGCACCGGCCATACCGGAATAATCAACCGTCCCATCCCTTGAAACCACCACAACGTGATCATGATCAGGTACAGTCCGGTGAAAATCAGATACAGAGGCCATTGCCGCCTTCGCCCGATCCTCACGCCGCCCACGATCGCCGCGGCCAGCACCAGATGATGCAGAGGGATTCCATGAAGATATTCCAGCACCCCTGGGAAAAATGTCTCCGCCACCGCCCCCGATAGCGTCGACACCTGGTCCATCACGTGCGGCCCAAAGCCGGTCGCCCGGATCACGCGCACATACTCGTGCAGATAGGGGACTCGCACCGCCGCGTGCATCGCTCCCCAGGCATGCCAGCCCACCGCCGCCGGCGCGGCCAGCGCCAGGAAAAACAGGCTTAAGCGCGATCGTTTTCGCAGCAGGAAGAAAATCGGCACCGCCGCCAGCAACGGCAGCGCGGCATTGCGCGTCAGATACGCCAAGCCGGCGAACAAGCCTGCCAGTAGCGCCATCCAGCCGCTATCCCGCTCCACTGCCCGCTCGCACGTCCAGATCGCGGCCAGCAGGAAGCATAGAAATAACAGCTCCGAATACAGCGTGACCGCGAGAAATACAAACGGGAACGACACGAACATCATCGCCGCCGCCACCAGCGCCCGCCTCGCCGATAATCCCATCCGCCGCAGAACAAGGAACAACAACGCCAGACAAACCGGCAGCAAACAGTCTTGCAGAATCGACGCCGTCACCAGCGTACGCGGGAAATCCGGCGTCAGCCGCCACGCCATCGATAAGTACAGCGGAAACATCGGCGGATACTTCGTCGCGTACGGATGCCCCGGCAAATTCGGATGCCGGTATCCCTCACCGGCTGCCAGGGACTTCGCCGTAACCATGTAGATACCGTCGTCCTGCCCCTGCCCGAACTGCCACTGCTCCCGTCCACCCCAAACCGGTTTGGCGATCATTGTCAGCACGAGAAGCAGCCCCGCCACGACAATCATCCTATTGTCGATCTTAATAGTTGACATTAATCGCGGGACCTCGTATGATCGGCGTATGCGGTTCCTCTGCCCAACTTCCTGCTGTTGTTAACACTCTATTCTTTTTCTTGAAATTTTCTTTATTTATTATTCAATTCAGAGGGTTTATGAATGAAGCAACGATTCTTTCCCATATCAGCAATATCGTAACTGGAACCGTCACCTTCCCCCAGGCAATCCAGCAGATCGCCATTCTCCTGGAACGCGAAGCCGATGGCAAAGGCATTTTTATAGAACAATCTGCTGCCGCCAAGCTACTGGAGTCCTTCGACCAACCCTATCGATCCCTTTATAGCGTCGATCTCCTCGATGGTGGCGAAGTGCTCGGCAAGATCACCCTCTGTTTCGCAGCGGACCATTTTGCGGCGCCCCTTCACAAGCGCCTGGCCGAGTTTGTCGGCCAGCAGCTCGGCATGCTCCTGATGCACACGTTCTTGAGCGAGCGCCGCGCCCAACTGCGCAGCGAAATCGCCGCGATTGAAGAAGATCTCGCCAGCCGCAAACTCATGCAGCGCGCGGAAGGACTCCTCATCGCCCGCGGCCTCGCGCCCGCCGTAGCCAGACGCTGGATCGCCCAACAGAGCCATAAGACCGGCCTTTCCCAAAACGATATCGCGGACCGCATTATCGCGTATGATCAAGCAACCGGTTTACTAGAAAGAAGGATCGCTTAAATGAAATTCCTTGCCATTCCCCTTCTAGCCGCGGCCCTCATTGCCGCCGACCCCAACTATGCGCGCGACGTCGAGCAGTACCGCGCCCATCGCGAAGCCGAGCTTAAGCAGGACGACGGCTGGCTCACGGTCGTTGGCCTCATTCGATTGAAGGAAGGCGACAATGATATTCCGCAAATCGGCAAAGTCACCTTCTCAGAAGGGCATGCGTCTTATAACGGCCGCTCGCTCAAACCCAATACCGACATTGTGACCGTCGGGGCCATAAAATTCTTCGTCATCAAGCGCGGCGAAGAATACTTCGTGCGCGTCAAGGATAACAACGCGGAGACGCGCCGCAATTTTACCGGCCTGAAGTGGTTTCCCGTGGACCCGTCCTGGAAACTCACCGCGAAATTCACGCCTTATGCGGAACCGAAAACCATCCTGTTCGACAGCCAGAACGGCGTGAAGCAGCCCATGAAAAGTCCGGGCTTCGTCAGCTTCACCCGCGACGGAGTCGAGTATCGGCTGGACCCGGTCACCGAAGGCTCGCAATTGTTCTTCATCTTCCGCGACGCCACCAGCAACAAGTCCACCTACGGCGCCGCCCGATTCCTCTACGCCGCACCGGCCAAAGACGGCACGGTGATCCTGGATTTCAATAAAGCAATCAATCCGCCCTGCGCCTTCACCGCCTACGCGACCTGTCCGCTGCCTCCTCCGCAAAACCGCTTGAAGCTGGCCGTGACCGCGGGTGAAAAGAAGTATTCGGACGCAATTGAATAGAGTCCTCACCGAAGTCAACCGCATCTACAGCGTGGGAGATAAAAATGTCAGCAGAAAAGAAAGTAGCGCTCATTTCAGGAGCGAATCGCGGGATCGGTTTCGAAACCGCCCTGCAGTTGGGCCAGAAGTCTGTCACGGTTGTTGTAGGCGCGCGCTCACTGAGCGCGGCAGAGGACGCCGTGTCCAAATTGAAGGCCGAAGGCATCGACGCATACCCAATTAAATTGGACGTCACCTCGGATCAGGACCGGAAAGCCGCCGCGCGTTTTTTGGCCGAGAAGTTCGGCAAACTCGACATTCTGATTAACAACGCGGGTATCGGCGTATTCGACAATAAAACAATAGACACCAGTGAGGAGCGTCTACAGTCCATCTTCGGGACCAATCTTTTCTCGCTTATCGCCCTCACCCGCGAACTGCTGCCGTTGCTCAAGAAAAGCGAGGCGGGCCGAATCGTGAATCTCTCCAGCATATTGGGCTCGCTGACGCTTCACGCGGACCCCACCAGCCCCATCGCAGCCTCCAAGTCTTTTGCCTACGACGCCTCGAAAAGCGCTCTCAATGCATTCACCATCCATCTCGCCGTGGAGCTGAAGGATACGAAAATCAAAGTCAATTCCGCGCATCCAGGCTGGGTAAAAACGGAGTTGGGCGGCGCAGGCGCGCAAATGGAAATCCCCGATGGAGCAAAAACCAGCGTCGACCTGGCCCTCCTGGGCCCCGACGGCCCAAACGGCCGCTTCATCCATCTAGGCAAAGAACTCCCCTGGTAATCATCAGCTGCCATCTCTTGTGGGGCGGGCGCCCTCGCCCGCGCCGGACCCCCCGGTCCGGCCCTACCAACGAAATCAAACCAAAGCGCTCGAGGGACTTCTTCCGCGAACTTCAGAGACGGCATACTGGCGGCAGCCGGCTCTTTTAGCGAACCTGAACCACCTCAAGAATCGACGGCTCAGGAATCTCGTCCCCGTCCTCACACATCGCCGCGAGATGCATCTCAATCGCCTTCGCCATCCGCTGCTTGACGATATCGACCGTTCGACCCGTGGCAACATACCCCGGAAAATCCGGCACGTGGGCACTGAATCCCGTGCGGGTCGAAGCGATCAGGATCGGATATGTTTTCATAGCAGATTCGTTTCAGTATAGACTTCTTCGTTTTTTGGGCCCAATTCATCGGCCAATAAACATAATCAAGCCTGCTTGCCATCCTCCCTCCCCCCACGCGACACTGAGGAATGAACGTTCCCATCTATCAGGTGGACGCCTTCACCGGCAAACTCTTCGGAGGCAATCCCGCCGCCATCTGCCCTCTCGATCAGTGGCTTCCTGACGCGACCATGCAATCCATCGCCGCCGAAAATAATCTCGCCGAAACGGCATATTATATTCGGAAAAATGGAGGCTTCCACATCCGCTGGTTCACCCCCGGAACCGAAGTCGATCTCTGCGGCCACGCCACGCTTGCCGCCGCCCACGTGATTATGGAGCTTCGCAAGGAAGCCAAACAAGGCCGGGTCTCGTTCGATTCCAAGAGTGGTGAACTCGTTGTCACCCGCGAAAGCGATCTCTACGCACTCGACTTCCCTGCCCGTCCGCCGTCGGAAACCACGTTCGATGCCAACCTGTTCGAAGCCCTGGGAGCGACGCCCAAACAAGTGCTCGGAGCCCGCGATTATTTTTGCATTTTCGACACGGAAGCCGAAGTGCGCGCCCTGAAACCGAACATGGAGAAGCTAGCCGCCATCGATCGTTTCGCCACCATCGTGACCGCTCCCGGCGCCGATTGCGATTTCGTCTCCCGCTTTTTCGCACCTGCGAAAGGAATACCGGAAGACCCCGTTACCGGCTCCTCCCACTGCACTCTGATCCCTTATTGGGCAGCGCGTCTAGGTAAGAAAAAGCTCTTCGCCCGCCAGGTTTCGCCCCGTGGAGGCGAGCTCTGGTGCGAAGATCGCGGCGACCGCGTCACCATCGCCGGTCGCGCCGTAAAATACCTCGAAGGCACCATCGTCGTAAGCTAGCGGCATTGTGCCGCATTAGCAATGAAACCCATGGTCCGTCGTGGGGCAGGTTGCAACCTGCGGACCGATTGCCAATCGGTCCATCCGGGCGCAGCCCGGACGCCTTGTGGGCGATAGATCTCTACCGAGCCGTGACCGCAGGGAGCGGAGCCTCCGTAAAAGTTTCCAAAAGTCTCGCCGCTCGTCCAGGGCGGTACCCCGGACCGCAGCCAGACGCCTCGTCGGCTCTTCTTTTGATTTCCGCCCCACTACAAAAATCTCTAATAAAAGCGTAAAATATCTGGCAGAGGAAGCCGCGCTGCTCCTGTCGTGAACCGAAACGTGTAAGCTAAGTAGCTTGATGGTTCGTATCTCGTTGTTCGCCGCCTGCCTGATCAATGAACCGCCATGCGTCAGCATGCGGGCGGACCAGCGATCCGCATTCATTAGCGGCCAGCATCGACCTTAGGAGCTGAATGGTCCGCGTCTCTCTCTTTGTAACCTGCATCGTCGATCAACTCTTTCCCAACGTCGGAATCGCCATGGCCGAAGTGCTCGAACGCGCCGGCTGCGAAGTTGAATTTCGCGACGCCCAAACCTGCTGTGGACAACCTGCATTCAATAGCGGCTACCGCGACCAGGCCCGCGCCGTCGCCGAACATTTTTTGACAACCTTCGAAGGCGCCGAAAATATCGTCGTCGCATCCGGCTCCTGCTGCGCGATGATCGGCCATCATTTTGCCGAACTATTTCCCGATCACAAGGCCTTGCCGCGCGTCTGGGAGTTCTCGCAATTCCTCACCGGCGTATTACAGGTCGAAGACGTCGGCGCCCGCTTCGATGGTCTCGTAACGTATCACGATAGCTGCCACGCGCTCCGCGAATTGAAAATCAAGGAAGGACCGCGCAAGCTGCTCCGCAACGTCCGCGGCCTGCGCCTCGTCGAAATGGAGCCGGCCGAGGAATGCTGCGGCTTCGGCGGCACTTTCTCGGTGAAGTTTCCCGAGATCTCCGGCGGCATGGCGCGCAC
>JBEKPC010000190.1:0-9083 GCA_049521155.1 Bryobacteraceae bacterium | reverse complement strand
CCGGAAAATCAACTTGCATTTTTCGGGCGGGAACACGACAGCATCACCTATCTTCGATACGGTCTCGACGTTGCGTTTCTGCGGGCTTATGAAAACGGCAAGCCGGCCGATACACCGCATTTTTTGAAATGGAGCAGCGAAGGTGTACAGGAGGGTGATCAGGTTTTCGCCGCCGGAAATCCGGCTCCGACGATGCGCTCCTCGACGGCGGCCCAGTTGACGTTTTATCGCGATACGGCGCTTCCGTTAACACTCAGCCGTTTGATGGCGCGGATTCAACTATTGAAGGGCGAGAGTCCCACATTGACCTCGCTTCTAACTTCCTACAAACTAGCGGCGGGGAAACTGATCGGATTGCGCGACGACCGACTGGTGGCTCGAAAGACGATTTTTGAAGGGAAAATCCGCCATGCAGTGGAACGAGACCCCGCCTTCGGCATGGCCGGAGGGAAGGTTTGGGACGAAGTGGCGACGGCTTACAAGAATTGGACGCCGTTCGAAAAACCGTATCAGATTCTCGAAGGATCTCCCGCGCCGGGGTCGAATCTGTTCCGTATTGCGCGGCAGATCGTTCGCTCGGAGCCGGTGGACGCCGATGTTTCCGTCGACGAACCGATCGAAATTCTGATGCTGACCAGTTACCTGGAAGAGTTGCAGAAGCTGGGTGAAAAGGAATCGCCGATCAAGAACATTCTGGCAGGCAAGACTCCGCACGATGCGGCCGAAGCGTTTGTGAAGACGAGCAAACTGGCGAATCCGGCTGAGCGCGGGAACAACCCGGAAGACGGGATGATCCATCTGGCAACGCTGCTCGATCCGGCCGCGCGGCGGTTGAAGAAGAAGCACGATGAAATGATCCAGACCCTGGAAACAAAGGCGATGGAGAAGATTGCGCAGTATCGTTTCAAACTGTTCGGCGCGGCGGATTATCCCGACGCGACCTCGACTCCGCGAGTGGAATTCGGCACGGTGAAGGGCTATGTGGACCGCGCCGGAGTGTCCGCACCCTACGCGGCCACGTTCAGCGGGTTGTACTATCGCGCCAACGACGCGGGTCCTTATTTGGTGCCGAAACGATGGGTGGATGGCAGAGTGGCGCTGAACGTAGTGACTCCGCTCGATTTCGTAAGCACATGTGATATCGGCGGCGGGGATTATGGAAGTCCGGTGGTGAATCGTGCAGGTGAATTGGTGGGTGTGACGTTCGATGGAAATCTCGAAAGCCTGCCGGATACGTATCTTTATACCAGCGAGGGTGCGCGGGCGGTCCATGTGGCGGCGCAGGGAATTGTGGAAGCGCTAAAGAAGATTTATAAGGCTGCGCCGCTGCTAAAAGAGCTGGGCGTGAGGAATGGAGAGGTGGTATCGTCGGCTGCGCGGTAAATCTTAAATCACGAATCCTTTTTGAACAGCAGGTAGACGGCGCAGACGCGAAGCCCGACAATCACGACCGTTAATCCCAGGCTGAACAGCAGACCAACCGACGTTCCGACGCGGAGAATGCTGATCAGCAGGTTGGCGACGGACCAGGCGATGAGCAACGCAATGGCGATCCTGGCCCAGCTCTGACGCTGCCAAACAAGGATCGTGAGCACGACCCACACGACCCAGAGCCCAACGGTTCTGAACAGAAACACGGCAGGCAAGCGTCCCATCAAAAAAGTTCCGGCCAGCGAGAACAGGCTGATGACGCACGAAATCAGAAGCAGGATGGTGGCAATCCGAACGTTGGAGGAGCGCGTGCCGACGACTACCTGAGCGGGCATGGTAGCAGGCGCGGGAGCCGTTGGGGCGGGGCGTCCGCAACGGGAGCACACCGGCTGCCCGGCATCAAGAACCGCAGCGCAATAGGAGCAGTACGCCATCTATTTTGTCGCGTAATCCATGGGAGGCTTACCGTCCACGGGAATTCGGGTAGCCCATTTTTTGCCGTCGAGACGCTTCACGAAGGCTTCGCGAGCGGCGATCACTTCGGAGGGATTTTCGAACAACTCGACGCCGGCGACGGCCAAGGTGCGGGCCGCGACTACCATTCCTTTCCGCCCGATGCTGGTTCCGGCGCATGCCGCGGCCTGCCAGGTGTGAGCGGAAACTCCGGGCACGAACGTGGCGGTGGTGAATTGGGCGGTGGGCACGACCCAGCTGACATCGCCTGAATCGCTGGAGGCAGAGCCGACGCCTTCCGACATATCGGTCTGCACCTTTTCCGGTCCTGGAGATCGAACGGGGCCGGCAAAAGTCTTCTGCAACTCGACAGCGAATGTTTTTTCGTCGGGTGTGTATTCGTAGCCGCCGGCTTTACGCATCGCGCGGCTGAGAACTTCAGTCAGCGCGTCGTTGGGAACCACATTCGAGTAATTGGTGCCCTGCTCGAACTCCATGCGCGTTCCGGACGCGAGCGCGCCGGCGCGGGCGCAATCCATGATGCGCTCCCAGATTCCGGCGAGGACCGCGGCATCGGGATTTCTGGCAATGAGATTGGCCTCGGCAAAAGCAGGCACCACGTTTGGCGCGCTGCCGCCGTTGGTGATGATGTAGTGGATGCGCGTTTCCTGCGGGACGTGCTCGCGCAGATATTCGACGGCGTTGAGAAAAATCATGACGCCATCGAGCGCGGAGCGTCCACGATCCGGCGCGGCGGCGGCGTGCGAGGCGACTCCATAGAACTTAAATCGGCCACCATTGTTGGCGAGCAGGGAACTCATATTTACGCGATTCGAATCGCCGGGATGCCATGCGAGTACGGCGTCGACATCGTTGAACAAGCCGGCGTGCAACATATAAATCTTGCCGCCGCCGCCTTCCTCAGCCGGGGTTCCGTAGTAGCGCAAGGTTCCCTTGAGGCCTTTGGCCTGCATCTCCTCTTTAATCGCGACGGCAGCCAGAGCGGAGGCCGATCCGAGCAGATTATGCCCGCAGCCGTGGCCCGGAGCACCGGCCAGGGCGGGCGCGAGCGCGGGCAGATCTTTTTGAGAGAGACCGGGGAGCGCGTCGAATTCGCCCATCAGGGCGATGACGGGCTTGCCGCTGCCGAAGGTTGCGATGAATCCGGTGGGCATTTGCGCGACGCCGGCTTCGATTTGAAAACCGTTGGCCTTGAGTTCCTGTTGCAGGACGGCGGAACTTTTATTTTCATGAAAGCCGAGCTCGGGCGTTTCCCAGATCTGGCGGGAGACGGCTCCAAAATGCTCGGCGTGGGCGGCCACGCGAGCGAGGACTTCATCGGCATCGGCGGCGGAGAGAACGGTGGCTGCGGCGATCAGGAGCAGAGTGCGAATTAACATAGTTACCTCCAAAAGACAGCAGTGTTTTAGCTTAGCAGGGTATCAATACGGGCGATGGCCGATCCAGTTGCCGGGCGGGCTGTAATCGCAGACCCAGACTTCGCGTTGGGAATTGCGGGCGACTCCGCAGCCGACTTCCTTGGTTGTCGCCCAGATGATTTGCGTGTAGTGGCCGCAGACTTTGCCGCATTTATTGGACGTGTAGTCGTAGTCGCGAGATTCGGCGGCCCAGTCGGCGATGACTTGCGCGGGGGAGGCGAGGGCGCCTGTTATGGCGAAGAGATTCTCGCCATAAGAATTGGGCCGGCGGTGGGCGAACTGATGGCGGGCCAGAAGCGTATCGGCCCAGTCCTGCGCTTGTGCTGCCAGCTTATCGGACCATGTGAGGGAGGGGATTTTGAGATGCGTTCGCACGGCGTTGTGGGCGGCGAGTATTTCGGTGGTGAGGGGAGTTTGGGCGGCGCAGGTGGCAAGTGCAAAAATCAAAATGCCAGAGCGCTTCATGGCAACTTAAATTCAGCGTCCGGGGCGGGTGGTGAGGCCGGCGCGTTTGGCGAGTTTGGTCTGGCCGCGATCGAATGTGTAGAAGAACTCGGCGCGGAGTTCCAGTGCGATGGCGACGTGAATCACGTCCATGCCCCTAGTTCCCATTTGGCGTGTGTGGCGACGAGAGAGCAAAATCGCCCGCTCAAAGGAGTCGACAGGAAGAGGACGGTTCACCAGGAACGATTTGGAATTGAGATCCTTTTGAAAATCCCGCAAAGACTTCTCCGCTTGCATTGGCGTTACTTCCTTGCGAAATACTCGCAGTTCGATCACATTCACGAACTCCACCTCGCCAAAAGGCGTGATCCAGACGAGTTCCTCTTCCCGTTTAAGAAATAAGGCCGATGCCTTTTCGGAATTCGTGTCCGGGGTGTAGAGCGAAATAAGAAAGCTGGTGTCTGCGTAGGCGTTCATGCTAGCGGTCCCGATCCCATCTGATCAGCTCCGCACCACTGACCTTCAGCACTTTATCGCCGTAGATCTTTTTCATTCGCCCAATGAAATCGGGAACTTCGACTTTTATCGGCTGGTTTACCGGTCTCAGAGTCCCGACCACCCGGTTCCGCTTGGTGATCTCAATCGACTCTCCTGCTGCGAGGGCTTGCTCCACTTGGGGGAAGGCGTAGCGCAGATCGCGAACCGAGGCTCTCTTCATGTGATACATTTTAGCATCACTTGGCTGCTGCGATGACGTCCACTGCCATGGTCGCATCGAGCGACGGGAGGCCTTCGAACAGCAGCATGGTGCCGATGGGAGGGCGGGCTCGATCGAAGAATTCCTGTTGCATCGCGCGCACTTTTTCCTCGATCGGACGGGTCAGGGGGTAGGCGCTCGACCAGAACACATCTTTATAGGTCACGCCGAGCTGGTCCAGTTCCTTGCGCAAACGCTCGAACGCCAAACGGAGGTCGGCGTCGGAATCGCGGAAGGCCATTTGGATTCCGGTGAGTACGATTTTGGGGGAATTTACCTGCGCTACGCCGTTGCCAATCACGACCGGCTGCGCGGGCGGAGCATCGAGCCGGGCGATGGATTCACACACGTCGACGGCCTCGAACCCCAATCGCTGCGATTGCACGAAATCGATCGCGGCTCCGGAAAACGCCGCCGACACGGTAGATTTTATCTTCGCCATGTCGTCGAGCGAGCTGAGAAAACAGGTGGCTCGCAAGGTTCCGGGGATGGGCCGCAACTGTTTCACGGGCTGCGCGGAATAGAACGCCAGACCGTTCGGATTCACTACTTTTTTATCGAGCGCAATGCTCTCGATGACCACTTGCGCGCCTTCCAACGGGAGCGCGCCGACTCCGATGGTGGACACTGCGGGCAGCGCCAGCTTGTGTTCCGTGAAGGTTTCACTCACGATGGTTGAAACGCGGCGCAGGTCGCCTGATCCGGCGACGAAGGCGCGCAATTTCACGATCGTCGCGCCGTGCATATCGCGCAGCAGGGTCTTCAGCGCATCGCGCACCTGCTGCGAGAGTAATCCTTTATTCGAGAGCGGGGAAACGTGAAAAACCAGGCGCGCCGTTTCCGCCGCAATGGCTGCGGGAGGATCCTTGAGCGCGGGCAGCGTTTGCGTCACCGGCTCCTGATCCTTCTTTTTCTTTTGCGCGGGCGCAGGGACCGCAAGGGCGATGCCGAGAATCAGAATAATCGCGCCGCGCATCGTCAATCCCGGATTGTAGCAAAGGGGGCTACGCCAGGCTCAGATAGCGATATCCGGCACGCGTCATGCGCGCCTTATCGAACGCGTTACGCCCATCGAGAACGATCGGCGATCGCATCGAGGGCAGGAGCGCTTCCCAATCCAGGTCCCGATATTCCGGCCACTCCGTGACCAGCACCAGGGCGTCTGCATCGCGCGCGACGTCGGAGGCGGACTCGCAACAGGTGACATCGAGGTCGCTGTGTTCCAGGCGGAAACGATCCATCGCGACAGGATCGTGGACGCGCACGCGCACGCCGCGCTCGATCAGCTTGCGGGCGATTTCGATGGCGGGAGCTTCGCGCAAATCGTCGGTATGCGGCTTGAACGCCAGGCCGAGCAGGCCGACGGTGCGTCCTTTCAGAATTTTCAATTCGTGGAGGAGTTTTTCGACGATCCGCTCGCGTTGGCGCCGATTCATTTCCCGCGCCGCCTTGACGATCGGCATGTCGAGACCATACTCGGCCGCCGTCGAAACCAGAGCCGCGGTGTCCTTTCCAAAACAGGAGCCGCCCCAGCCGATGCCCGCTTGCAGGAAGCGTGTGCCGATGCGCGCGTCGAGCCCCATGCCTTTCGCAACTTGCATGATATCGGCGCCGACTTTCTCGGCCAGGCCCCCGATTTCATTGATGAAACTGATCTTCAGCGCCAGGAATGCGTTGGCCGAATACTTGATCAATTCGGCCGACGCGAGGTCGGTCGAAATCAACGGCACGGCGCCCAAATCTTCCGGCCGCGGCAGGTAGGAAGGAGCCTGGAAAGTCTGTTCCAAGACCGGCCGGTAGAGCGTGTAGAGCACTTCGGCAGCGTGTTCTTCATCGGTGCCGATCACCACGCGATCGGCGTACAGGCTGTCGAAAATCGCCGTCCCTTCGCGCAGAAATTCGGGATTGGAGGCCACTGCGAAGCGGCAATGCGCACGATCCGCCACCGCTTCCCGCACCAGGGATCCCACCCAGTTGCCGCTGCCGATGGGTACGGTGGATTTGTTCACGACCACCGTATAGGGTTGCGCAAGATACTCGCCGATAGCGCGGGCGGCGGCTTCGAGATAGCTCAAATTCGGCGCGCCGGTTCCGCTCGAAGGAGTTCCCACGGCAATGAAGACCACCTGCGCGTTGGGAATCGCCTGTGAATAATCGGTGGTGAAGCGCAGATGGGCGCGGGCGCCGGCGATCAGCTCCGCCAGGTGAGGTTCGTAAATGGGAACCTCCCCGCGTTCGAGCGCGGCGATCTTCTGTTCCGCCACGTCCACGCATGTAACGTCGTGCCCTAAAAATGCGAGGCACGCGCCGGTGGTTAGACCTACATATCCTGTGCCGATGATGGCAACGTTCATAGAAAGTTTATTTGCTCCATTGTCCTGCGAATTGTTCCAGAGCGATCCGCACTAACTGGCTGCGCGTTCGCACTCCGGTCTTATGAAAAAGCTGTTGTAGCGCGGCTTTGACGGAACTTTCCGATATTTCGAGCCGGGTTCCGATCTCTTTATTGCTGAGGCCTTCGAACACGCCGCGGAGAACGGCGCGTTCGCGTTCGGTAAAATCCTTGCTGGGCGGGCGGCGACCTTCGGGCTGGGACGCTACATGCACAATGTCGCGCAGGCAGCGCTGATCGACCCACGTTTCGCCGCCGTGGACTCTGCGGATCGCCTCCGCTAGCAGCGCAGGGGAGCTGTGCTTGAGAAACAGGCCCGATGCGCCGTCGTTGAGAATCTGCACGGATTCGGAAGGCGTAATGCCGGCGGTGACCATCAGCACGCGCGGCTTGAACCCCAGCGCATGGGCGCGATCCAGAAAATCGGGTGCGCGCTGTTGCCCCAGGTCGTAATCGAGCAGCACCAGATCGACCGCGCTCTTCGCCAGAATCTGAACGGCTTGTTCGACGGAGGAGCAGTCGGCGACCATCTCGAAATCAGGTTCCGCGTCGAGCAATCGGCTCAAGCTCTCCCGGAACAGAGTGTGGTCGTCCAGCAATAGCAGGCGTATGTTTTGCATCCTTTTCCTGATCGCCCGCTTCGGCGACAACCGTTAGAGAAATTGTAAAACAGCAGCCGATAGGACGTGGGGAATACATCAGGTCGCCGCGAAATCCACGCAGCAAGGCGCGGGAGACGTAGAGGCCGAGCCCGGTCGATTCGGCGCCGGATTGAAAAGGCTGGAAGAGCCGCTCCGGTGCCGCCACACCGGTGCCAGAATCCTCCACCCGCAGCATAACGCGGGTCCCTTCGACGGAGGCGGCGATGGTGAGAACCCTGGTGTCCGACGACTCCATCGCGCGGGCGCTGTTCTTGGTCAGGTTGAGAAAAACCTGCAATAGGGTGTGACGGTCGGCCCAAACCCGGGGCAGGGAAGAGGGCAGATTCCAGCGCAGGTCGATTCCTGAATCGCGCAGCGACGGCTCGATCACGATATGAAGCTCATCGAGCAGCGCGAGTACATCGACGCCGTCCATTGCCTCCGGCGCGGTTTGGCGCAACTCGAGCGACGCGATGCGTTCCAGGCCGGTGACCAGGGTCGCCAGGGCGCGGTAGTCCTCGCTTGCGGCGAGTGCGGCGTTGCGGCCGAGGTTGGCGTTCACGACTCCGATTGCGCCGCACAGATTGCGGATTTCGTGGCAAACGGTGGCTACGACGATGCGCGAACCGGCCATGAATTGTTGGAGGTTGGATTCTTCGCGGTTCCGCAGATCTTCGGAAACGTCAACGACGACGGCGGCCAATCGGGGGCCGGAACGGGTTCGATACGTCGAAAACCAGATGTTGGCGAGAAAAACTTCTCCACTATCGCGGCGGCCGGGACATTCCATCTCGGTTCGGAATAACTGGGTGCTGGATGAAAAAGGCGGCACGCTGGCCAATGCCGGGAGATAGTTGCCGATTCGCGCGCCAGGAAGCTTGCCGGGAGCGACGTCGAGCAAATGATGCGCCGAGTGGTTCGCCAGCAGCACGGTACCTTCGGCGTCCAGCGTGAAAATCGCAGCGGGGCTGCTCTCGACGAGTACGCGTAACTGCTCTTCGGCATCCAGCCGGCGGTCCATTTCCTTTTCGAGATCGGCTACGTGTTTCTGCGTCAGCGCACGATTCTTGTTGGACTCAAAGACAAAGAGGCCTGCGCCGAAGAAGGCCGCGAAGACCAGAATCATTCGTGGAATACTTTCGGAAGCGACAAACGGAAACGGGTCGAAGGTTTCGACCAGGAAGGTGCACAACGCCGCGCAGACGCCGATCTGCCAGCGGTTGAGCGAGACGCCGACCATCAGCATCGGGAAAAGATACAGAAAGCCCAGCGAGACGTTGGTTTCGACGCGCCAGTCCACGACGGCGATCACGGCGATCAAGAAAACCGCGCGTGCGAGCATGGTTCCGGGCTTGCCTTGAAATAGATGGCTGAGCACGTGACTTCGTCTTCTATGCTAACAAACGTGTTTTGGAAGGAGCCGCCGGAGAGGGCGGCTGCCGCCAAAAATGGCGGCCCCACAAGAGGGCATTTTTTAGGTGTTTTCAAGACACACTTCGGCATTACGAAATTTCGTAAGCGACCGG
>JBEKPC010000189.1:0-9087 GCA_049521155.1 Bryobacteraceae bacterium | reverse complement strand
CCACCAAAGCGACCACGTACGACAACAATACTAAGCCCGCCAGCAATACCTTCCTGCCCGGCGTCTATTGCGGCGGACTCACGGTCAATAACACCACCGGCATCACCTTCACCATGAATCCTGGCGTGTATGTGATGGCGGGCGGCGGATTCACCCTCCAGTCCAACGCCGTCGTCACCGGTACCGGGGTGACCATCTACAATACCAGCGCCGCTAACGTCGCCAGTGCGGGCGGCCCCTCGTGCGCCGGCAGCCCGTCGTTCTCGCCGATGAACATCAACGGGCAGGCGATCGCGACTCTTACCGCGCCCACCACCGGATCCCTCGCCGGAATCCTGTTCTTCGAGGATCGGTCGCTGGGAAGCGCCTCCACTCAGAATCAGATTGTCGGAAGTTCCACCGTTGTTATGAATGGAGCGCTCTATTTCAAGAATTCGGAGCTTCTCTATAGCGGAAACGGAAGCGCCACCGGCTACACCATGTTAGTGGCGGATAAGATCGTCATCAACGGCAACTCGGCGACCACGATTTACCTCAACAATTCACCGCTTTCGGGTAGTGGGACCGCACGCGCCATTCCATTGCTGGGGCAGTAAGGCTCAAGGACTCAATAATGAAAAACCAAAATACTAATTTTGCGAAACAACGGAGAGGCCGGCGCGGCAACGCCCTGATGGAATTCGCACTCATCGGCCCGGTCATGATTGCGGTTCTGTTCGGGGTCATCGATTTTTCGCGAGCTTTTTATTACGCCGAAATCGCTGCCGGCGCCGCCCGCTCCGGAACGCAGTACGCGCTCCAGAATACCGCGGATGCAGCCAATACAACCACGATGGTGGCGCAAGCCACCGCCGACGCCACCACCAATACCACAAGCGCGCAGAATTTCGCCGCTACCGCGACTACTTTCTGCCAATGTGCCAACAGCACCACCACCGTTTCTTGCTCCAGTTCTTGCGGATCGAGCGCAATGTGGCAGTACGCCCAGGTCAACACCTCGCTTCAGTTCAGCACTTTGTTTAACTATTACCTGTTGCCCCAAACCTTTACCATCGCGGGCAGTTCCACGGTCCGGACGCAATGAGGGCGCGCATCCAACCATCAGCCCGGCGCCGCAAGACGCAAGCCGGAAATGCGATTGTGGAAATCAGTCTCTGCCTGACGGCATTGATTCTGATCATGTTCGGCATCGTGGAATATTCGCGTCTCATGTACGCGTTTAACTTCGTGTCTTATGCCGCGCGCAGCGCCTCGCGCTATGCCAGTTTGCATGGCTCCAGCAGTGCGTCCCCAGTCACCCAGGCCGAGATGACCACATACGTGCAGGCCTTGGCTGTGGCGCTGAACTCTTCGCAGTTGGTCGTGAACACGACCTGGAGCGGTTCCGCCTCACCCGGCAATTCACCGGGTAACACGGTCCAAGTCGTCGTTACCTATACTGAAACTCCCCTGCTTACCCTGGTCATGCCGAATGCCCTGGCAGTCACCAGCACGTCCCAAATGGTCGTCCTGCAATAGCTCACTCCAGCAATCCGAGCCTTCGCTCCAGCGCGATGAACCGCGGATCCTGACGCACCCTATCGAACGACCGGTCGTATTTAAGCATCAGCAGCGACGGTTCGCGAAGCTCGGCCGACTGTTGCAGATAGGACATCGCATGTTCGGTATCGCTTCTTACCGCGTAGGTCGCGGCCACCGAATAAGGGGAGAGATAGCCCACCGGATGCCGAAACAGTTCATCCACGGCGAGGCCGGCCTCGGCGGCGTGCCCACATGTTGAATCGGCAATTAAGCTCGTGAGGCGTGCTGCTGCCGCCTTCGGATATAAATCCAGCAGCTTCCGGCTCGATGCCGTGGCCGCGGGACAATCGCGCTGCCAGTAGGCGATGGAGGTAGCCAAGGCCAATGCGACGCCGTTGGTGGGCGCAGTCGCCAGGATCTGCTCCACTCTCCGCTTGGCCTCGGGATAGTTTTGCTCAACCATCAGTTCCTCAACTTGATTCAGCTGTGGACCCAGCGACAAGGGGTCCAGCTCCGCGGCGAGCTGCAAGCGGCGCCGCGCCTCTTCGAAACGGCCCCGTGTAATCAGGCACCAGCCATAGAGGTTTTCCGCCGATCCATGAGATCCGCCGGCCAGGGACAGCCGAAACTCCCGCTCCGCCTGCGGCCAGTCCCAATGGTCGGTGTAAGCCAGTAGAGCCTTCTGCGCGTGTGCGCCGCTGTTTCCGGGATCCAACGCGAGCGCTTTCGCAATATCCTCCCAGGCATGCTCCGCGCTCTCGCGGGGAGTCTGCGCCTGAAGTTGCGTCAATTGCGATTCCCCGGCCGCCATCACAACAAAGGGTTGAGCGAAAGAAGGATCATTCACCGTGGCCTGCCGCGCCAGGTCGATGGCTTGCCGTGTCGAATCTGCGGTCCGCTGGTTGAATTCGTACACCGCGCGCATGTAAAGATTGTGCGCTTCAGGACTGCGCGTGGTGGAAACATCTTTCGGCGTGCCTGGCGCGGACGCGGGGACGAGTGTTTCGCGCGCCGCCCGCGCAATGCCCGCTTCCACCGGAGGAAGCCCGGCCAGAGTTGCCTCGTATGTGTGCGACCAAAGATGATATCCGTCGCTGGCCCGAATAAGCTGCGCAATGACGCGGAACTGCCCGCCGCGCCGCGCGACGCTGCCTTCCAGCACCGCTCCCACCCGCAGATTCCGTCCGATGTCGCGTACATCGGCGCTCTTTCCCTTGTATTGAAACGCAGAGGTTCGGGAGACCACCCGCAGGTCGTCGAACTCGGCCAGCGCTTGCGTCAATTCTTCGCTGATGCCGTCGCCCAGGTACTCATCGGCGGCGTCCCCACTCAGATTGAGGAACGGCAGCACCGCGATGGCCGCGGGAGTTGCCGGCGGTACGCTGTGCAGGCGCCACGCCGCTATGCCTGCCAGGCCGGCGAGGATGACAATAGCCGCCGCGGCAACCCATTTCCAGCCGGTCCATTTGGGCTTCGCTGCCGCCTCCGGCGGAACACTTTCCGCCGCGTTCTCGCGAAAGACAAAGGTCGGCCGGTATCCTCCTTTAGGGATTTCGATGCGCACCGGCTCTTCCCCGCCCGCTTTGTCGTAATACTCCGCCAGGCGGGCCCGCAATCGTCCCACTTCCACCCGAACCACGGAATCGATCTGTGGATCGTAGTCCGGCGCGCGGTCGAAAACCTCCGTGGCGATGACCGATTCCTTCAGCGATTCCGCATTGTCTTCGAGCGCCTGTTCCACCAGGTAGCGAAACAGACGGCTGCGCCGGTTGGCTCCCGAAAACGCGCCGTCGGAGAGGATGCGGTCCAGTTGTTCCCGAACCTCCGCGGCGCGGAGAGCCTCGGGCGCGGGCGGCACACGTTTCCCGGATTCCTCTGGCATGCACCCTTTTCAGCGTCGAACGCTAATCTTAGCAAAACTCCGGCTGGAATTATTGTAGAGAATTATTGGCGGCGGTGGCTACTGCAATACAAATGTCCAACGCAGCGCTAGCGGTGCAAGTAGTCCCGGTCGAACTCATTGAACGCAAGATCTACCTGATTCGGGGATTGAAGGTCATGCTCGATAGCAGCCTGGCGGAATTGTATGAGGTGCCGACTAAAGTCCTCAACCAGGCTGTCCGGCGTAACCTCGACCGTTTTCCGGCGGATTTCATGTTCCAGCTGAATCAGGAGGAGATGGAAAACTTGAGGTCACAAAGTGTGACCTCAACCCACGGTGGACGCCGCTATCAACCCTATGCCTTCACCGAGCACGGTGTGGCGATGCTCTCCTCGGTCCTGGCGAGTAAGCGCGCCGTTTCTCTAAACATCCTGATCATTCGAGCGTTTGTCCGCCTCCGGGAGTATCTGGCCGACCACAAAGACTTGGCCCGGAAACTGGAGGATGTGGAACGCACCCAACAGGAGCACGGCGCACATATCCAACAGATTTATGACTGTATCGGACAGCTCCAGGAGCCACCACCGGACCCCTCGAAACGTCGCATCGGCTTTCCAAAAGAGTAGTCTTACGCCTTGTACATGTACTTAATGTTCGATTTGAAGATCAGCAGGTTGGGATCGCCTTCCCGGTTCACTTTCAGGCACCCTTTGTCGTACCACTCGATCACGCCTTTGATGATTTCCCCATCCTTCAGCACGATGGTCATCAGCGTCTTCGACTGCATCTGCTTCAGGTAGTAGAAATTCTCCGCGTTGGTCTGGTCCGGCGGAGTCGTCTTTTTCAAGCCACCGTCTTTGCGCGGTGGGGCGCTGCGTGGGTCCTTCATTTCAGTAAGAGATGGACGGATCAATTTGCGGTTACTGGGCTCCACATGACTCCTTCGATCTACTTAGTTGATAGCATGTCCACGGCCCAGGCGTCCAGGGCGATCGATTTCTGGATGTTGCGGCGCACCAGATCCACTAACAGATCCACCTTTTCGACGGCCCGCCGCAGCCAGTCGAAGGACACCTTTTGCGCGACGCCCTGAAGCTCCACGCTAATGTCGGCATTGCGCCCGGCGGGGACTCCATGGGCCAGCCGCAGCACGTCGCTAAGCAGCATGTAGAGCACTTCGAGGTACGAATCGAGCTTCTCCGTGCGGCGCGCGGCGATCGACTCCGAATATTTCATCCAGGCTCCGAACGTGTCGGCGCCGCTGGCCGCTTTGAGCAGAGCAAGCATCGCGGCGCGCCGCCGGTCGTAGGTTTCAAGATCGATCGAGACAGCCAGTCCGGGGGCTCCGTCGGCCAATTTTTCGCGGCGCTCCGGATGGTCCAATCCGCGCGTCGCGATGAAACTGCGCATCGCTTCCGGGTCAAGCCGGGCCAGACGGAACGGCACTGAACGGGAGCGGATCGTCGTGAGCAGGTCGTAGGGATTGCGCGCGGTCATGATGAGAATCAGGTGCGGCGGAGGCTCCTCCAGCGTCTTCAGCAGCGAGTTCGCCGCTTGCTCATTGGCTCGGTCGATCGAATCGATGAGGAATACGCGCCAGTTGCCTTTGAGCGGGTTTAATTGGGCCCGCTCCTTCAACAGGCGCATTTGCTGGATGGTGAGCTGGCGCAGGGGACCATCGGGCGGGAAAGTCAGGAAATCGGGATGCGAAGAAAAGACCAGCGGGTCGTCATTACGCTTCTCGGAGGTCCACTTTTCGCGTTCCGTAATGCGGTCGGCATTGGAAGAGAGGTTGAGATCGTCCTGCTCGATCTTATGCGCATCATGAAGAAGAGCGGCGGCGAACCGGCGGGCGAGCGTAGCCTTCCCGACGCCCTCGGGACCGGAAAAGAGCAGAGTCTGGGTGATGCGATTTCCCCGGATCATCTGCTCCAGAGTCTCGACTACATCGGCGTTACCGTAGAAGTTTTCCAAATCCCAAACTAGCACCGCTGTCGGGCTTGCGCTTGCCCCACAGACCACAATGAAGCCAAGATCTGTTGTGGGGCGGCCAATTTTGGCGGCAGCCGCCCTTTTAGGCGGCTTTTAATTCGTTCCGCCAGCGCTAATAATATTTAGGCAGTTGCTTCACCGGCACAACTACCTCGGGAACGACGCCGGTGCGAATCGCCAACGATGCAGCGGCCTTTTCTCTCCACCGTTCCGCTTCCACTGGACGGTTCAGCTCATCTTCCACCGAAGCCATGGTTTCGAGAGCGAACTCCAGACGTTCGTCCCCTTTCTTGCGGCCCAAAACTCCGATGGAGTGTATTAATAATTCCCGCGCTGCCGAGGTTCGGTCGGCGCGCAAATAAATCGCCGCAAGATGAGCCTGCGTCTCCGCCGTTTGTTCCCGGTCGGCGCCAATCTGCCGTTCTCTTACCGCCAGCACACGTTCGTACTGGGCCGCCGCGCCATCCACGTCGCCCGATTCCTCCAGCGAAGACGCCAGGTAAAAGAGATCCTGGGTCGCTTCCTGCGAATCCACCCCGGAAGTGGTGCGATGGATATCGAGCGCCTTTTGCAGGCAGCGCTGCGCCTCGGCGTGATCGCCATTTTTACGGTGACGTTCCCCCAGTTCGGTCAGCACCTCGGCCGTTTCGAAATGCTCCGCGCCGAAGGCTTTTTCAGAGAGTTGCGCCAAGCGCTCGAAGGCCTTCATGGCCTCCTCCGGCCGCCCGCTATTGACGAACGTCATGGCCAGCTTGCGGGCGCATCCCGCGATCCGTTTATGATCCGGCTGGGGCATCGAAAGCTCCAGCGCTTCGATCCGCGCGATCGTTTTTTCGACACCGGTATAGTTCTTTTGATCGAGCTGAATATCGGCTAGCGCATCGAGTGCCCGCGCCTCGATGATTTTATTTTTTGAGGAGACGGCAAGTTCGATGGCCGTTTGAGTGGTCTGCGCAGCCTCGGCGGTCTTGCCCTGTTCGCGCTGCGCTTCCGTCAAGCCAAGCAGCAGATCGAGGCGCTCCTTGCTCGAATGGCGGCTTTCCGCCAGAGCCAGCGTCAGATACTTCTCCGCCTCGCTCCAGTTGCGATCTGTCAAATATTTCTCACCCTCCACCTGATTCTCGCGGCGTTTGCGGCGCCATGCCGCGATTTGAGTGAGACCTATCATTACTATCTCCGATCGGCATAAAGAGGCCGGACTTTAATGACTCTGCCTCGCCCCTTTATTTGCCGTGCGGTCACTGCGCGAGCTTCAACACCGCCGCCCATCCTCCCGCGCGCTGGATGGATGGAATGAAGCAGGAGTCGATCCAATCCTGGTCAGTCCCGTGAAACGTAGGTGGAATCGGCGCATCGAGCTGTACCCTTTTGGGACTGACACTGGCGGCGAGAGTGCACCAGATCGCCGCCTTGCCCCGGCACACCAGCTTTGTCGAATCCTGATCCAGCCATTTAAGAGCAGTCAGAATATCCTGTACCCGCTCCGCGTCATCGGTTTTATTAAATGTCAAAAACATCGGATGGCTTCGATCGCGTGGCGCAACCGCTTCCCCGGTTTGAAAGACCGTAATTTTGAGCGAAGCCTGCGCGCTGACGGCCCCTTCGGCGTCGACCAAAAGCGCGGCCGGCTTCATGCCTTCATGCCATATTCCCGTGACGCGGTCTCCGACACCTGCTCGCGATAAAACGATATGATCGCCCTCTCGCTGGTCGAGAACTTTGTACGGCCACTCCGACGCTAGCGCCAGCATGATCCGCTCACGATCGGGCGCCACACTGTTCTGTTTTTGCGCATTTAAGACCCACTGTTCGACGATTTCTGTGTAGTTATGGGCGTTTAAGGGCAGCGTACGATTGAACAGCGCCAGCAGATCGCCCAACTTCTCCGGCGTGAAGCCCTTCTCGCGGAAATCCGGCGATTGCGGATCCGTCCCAAGCACGGTTTGGGCGAAAAACCGGTACACCGCCTCGCGGCTCTCGCGATTGTAGTTGTGCGGCGCGTCGACCTCGAACGTCTGCACCTTCGCCTCTTGATCGTACAACCTGTACATCGCCCGCATGGCCGGAAATTCAACCCGCGGAGTGTTTTTAGTCCAATCCTGTGTAGTAGATACCATCAGCATCGGGCGCGGAGCCATCAGCGCCCCGATCTCCATATTATTGGTTCCGATCCTAAGCAGCGGCGCATTTTCACAGGGCGATCCGCCTTGAAAAATCGACGAGATCATGTTCACCGGCGACGAAAATTTGATGCGCCCGTCAATCGCCTGCAACATCAGGATCTGCGTCGCCCCGCCCGACGCGCCGGTGGCGCCGATGCGGGCCGGATCGACATCGGGAAGCGATTCCAGAAAATCCACAACCCGAATCGAATCCCACAGTTGCATGCCGAGCAACCCGAATCCCCACAACTGTTCGCGCTTCCCGGTCGCTGTGTGCGGCATCTGGACCGTATCTGTGTAGCCGACCATATCGTACGCGAAAACCACAAAACCCTGGCGCGCCAAGTTGATGCAACGGCCGGGGATCGATGCCACGTTGGAATTTTCGAGGCGTCCATAAGGCCAGTGCCCGTGCGGCGAAACGATCGCCGGAAAAGGTCCCGTGCGCCCCGCGGGCCGGTACAGATTGCCGCCCAGGTAGAAACCGGGCATGGTTTCGAGCAGCACCTTTTCGACCGTGTAGCCTTTGCGCTCAATGCGTCCGAAAACCTGGGCATTTAGAGGGTGCTTCTCCGGCATCGGCAGCAGGCCGGCCGCGAACTGGATCTGTTTGCGCAGATGCGCCGCGCGCGTTTCCCACTCGGCGCGGGATTTGAAAACGGGCGGCGCGAAGTGTGTGTCCGAATTAATCACAACGGTATTGCGGGAATCTTGCGCGTCCGCAAAAGCCGTGTAAATCAGTAACAAGAGGAGAGATGGAGCAATACGCATACAGTCGAGACAATTCTAACTGAGGCCGGGACGGGAAGAGAGGCAGTTACGATGAAGCGCCATGCGTACCCTCGCCGTTCTCTCCCTCGCCATTGGAATCGGGTTGGCGGCGGCCCTCTCAAGCATCGTCGATGCGATCCTCCTGCGTCCTCTGCCGGTCGCGCGGCCACAGGAAATCATGCGGGTTTTCACCGCGTCCGAAGGCCAGCCGCTTGGGTTCGTTTCGTATGTTGACTTCGAAGATTTCCGCAAAGCGAAGCCGATGGTCGCGGAGTGCCTGATTCCCGTCAGCGTCGGAGAGCCGGGCCAAATGCGTCTGGCATTGGCAGTGTCTACGGACTATTTTCAAGTACTTGGCGTAGGCGCGCGCTTCGGCAGGACGTTCACCGAGCAAGACCAGGCAGTCGTGATGCTCGCCCACGGCGGCCCGAGCGACATCGGCAGAAGCCTGCGCGTGGGAACGAAGCCGTACACCGTGATTGGTGTCGCGCCGGAGAATTTCGGGCTCGACCGGTTTCTGCACGCCGACCTTTATATCCCGATAAGGGCTTATGGCGACGGGAAAATTTTAGAGGATCGATCGCGCCGGTTCCTCACTGTGCATGTGCGCGGTCGAAATTCAGCAGCGGAGATTGCCGCCATCGCCGCACGGCTGGAACGGGAGCATCCGGAGACGAATCGGGGCCGCCGGGCAGTGGTGCTCGACGAATGGACCGCCCGTTTGCGAACCGACAAAATGATGGCGCCGCTGGCAGGACT
>JBEKPC010000188.1:0-9098 GCA_049521155.1 Bryobacteraceae bacterium | reverse complement strand
CGCACCGCCGCCTGATTTTTTTGCGCAATCGCATTCTTGAGGTCGGCCTCGGTCGATTGCACTGTGCTCTTCGCCGCGTTCGCTTGCTGGGTGCGCGCAACAGCAGAGGCCAGGTTCGCTTCCGCCGCCTTCACCAACTCCCGCTGTGCCTGCACCGTCGCCTGGGCGGCCTGCAGGTTGGTCTCGGCCAACACCCGGTCCTGATCCGACTGAACGCCGGCCTTCGCCAATTCAATCATGCGGTGGCTGTCGCTTTCCGTGCGATCGAGGGCCGCTTGAGCTTGTATGAGCTGCGCCTGGGCAGAGGAAAGCATGGCGTGCGCATTGGCTACGTCGCTCGAAGTCGAGCCTGAAGTGGACTCTTCGGTGTGTTCCATCTGAGCGACCTTGTGCTGCATGCTGGCGATGTTCGCCGCAGCCGCAGCCTCCTGCGTCTGCAACTCCGAGGCATCGAGCACGGCAATTAAATCGCCCGCTTGCACCGGCGTGCCTTCATCCACCAGCAATTTCTCGATGCGCCCTTCCACCTGCGCGCTGACGATCACCTGGTTCGAATCGACTGTGCCGATCAGCAACAGGTCTTTCGAATGGTCGGCGGAGAATAAATAATAGATCGCGGAAACCACGACAATAATTCCGAGAAGAACGAAGATTCGGTTACGCGGATTCACCGGCTGCCTCCTGCCCCGCGCTGGCTACTTACCGGGCGGTTCTTCGGTATACCGCTGTAGACGGACGAGCGGCGGGAATATTGGGCGCTTCCATTGCCTTGGCGGTCTGCGCGCGGACTGAATAGCGCGGCAGAAATAAAATCCAGAACCGCCTCCCGGCGCTCGGCGACGCGCCTCGGCGACAGCGGATCGAAGTGGACAATCCGCCGCATCACTGGAGCGCTGCTGAAATAAAACACGATCATGGAAATCATCGAGGGAACGAAGTGCGCCGGATCGACCTTGCGGAATTCTCCTTCCGTGATTCCCTTGTGCAATAACTCCCCCACGCGCCGGTAAATCGGCTTGAAGTAAGTCTTCACCAGACGGTCGATATGCACCAAATCGCCCTCGCGCGCCCGCATCATTTCGCGCTGCATCAGCCCGGGATATATCGGGTTCGAGGCGATGAAATCGAAATAGGCTCCCGCGTAAGCCATGATCTTCTGCCGCGTCGGCAGATCGCTGTCTAGCACGCGGAGAACAGTCGTTTTCATACCAGAGAATGCCCCATCGAGCACTGCGCTGTAGAGCGTTTCCTTGTCCTTGAAGTAGTAATAGAGCAGAGCCTTATTCACTCTCGCCTGGCGCGCGATCGCGTCCGTGCGCGCCCCGGCAATTCCGTTCTCCGCAAACTCCTTGGCGGCGGCGCGCAGAATGGCAGCCCGGCTCTCCTCCGGCTGCCCGCGAGAACCCATGCGGGGCAGGCCGCGTCGATGATGGAACGATTGCGACATGAACTTAATTAACCAGTTAGTTAGATAATATCACAGCCGCGGGGAGGGGGGGCCGATGTGCCCTCTTGTTCCCGGCGGTTCACCAGTACCAATCATGCTCATGAATGAAGCAAAAAAACATGCGGTTCTGCGGCCGCTTCTGTGAAACAATGGCGGCCGCTGGCCGCTCCTTGTCACCCTGTGCTGTCGGGTCCCTTGGTTGCAATCTTGAACGCGCATTTGTAGGTGCGTCGTAATTGAGGACGGTATGAATACGCTCGCTCTGCTTCGTCATCACAATACCTTTTCGCACCTTTGAATCGTTCTGTCAGCCCTAGCCCCGGTGGCCGCCGGATTCACTGCCGGCTGCGGTTCCAGCGGAAGCATGTCGAGTCCATCCACTCCAAAGCTCGCCAGAAACACCTCGGTCACCGTTGTTCTGACCAGCACGGCCAAGGATCAGTGGTCCGAGTTTGACCTCGGCTTCCAAAGCATCGCGTTGACCAGCCAGTCGGGCAAGGCGGTTAACCTGCTCTCACTTCGGGCATCCGTCTCACCCTGGGGGGCCGAATTCGTCTATATTAATGGCACCGCCGAACCGTTGTTGGCGGCCAGCCTTTCCCATTCCCATGATGTCTACACGTCCGCAACAATCAATCTAGGTGGTGGCGAAATGGTTTGCGTCGCCTTGGTCCTGTGGATGGGGAACAGACCCTGACTGAAGACTTCTTCATCACGGAGGAGTCGGCCCACGGCAACAAACGGTCAATGTGATCACGCACCAGCCGCAGCCCTAGCGGTCCCGCGGTCCGCGAAGGTCTTAATTCGCCCCGCCTGCAATCGACGGCACCAGCAGCACTTCATCGCCATCCTGAAACGAATAAGCCGGCCCGCCCAGGAAGCGGATGTCTTCCTCATTCACATAAATGTTGAGGAAGCGCCGCACCTGCCCAGCCTCGTCGCGCAGGTGTGGTTTCAGCTCCGGAAACTTTTCGTCAAGCACAGAGAACAATTCTCCCAGATTCGTAGCCGCACACGCGATCGAGCCTACCCCTGCCGTGTGCCGCCGCAGCGCGGTCGGAATCTGTATCGTAATCGCCATCCCGTCCCTCGCTTATGCGCCCACCGTGGCCGCCGCTTCTTTCGCGACCTCAACGGTATCCAGAGTTTCGTGCAGATACTTTTCAAACTCAGCGAGTTTGGGCGCGATCGGTCTCTCGGCCTCATACACGCCAGCAAGCACGTCGGTTGTCTTCAAGCCGTTTCCGGTGATGCACAACACCGTTGTCTCCTCGGGCAGAATACGGTCCTGGCGATAAAGCTTGCCCGCCGTGCCCACGGTTACGCCCCCGGCAGTCTCGGTGAAGATCCCTTCGGTTTCGGCCAGCAGTCGAATCGAATCGATCACCTCAGGATCGCTCACGTCTTCGCTCCATCCGCCACTTTGCTTTATAGTCTTGATCGCGTAGTGCCCGTCGGCAGGATTGCCGATGGCCAGCGAACGCGCAATGGTCGCCGGCTTTTGCGGTTCGATCTCCGCGCTGCCGGTCTTCACCGCAGTCGAGATCGGCGAGCACCCGGTAGCCTGCGCTCCGAAAAACTTCACCGGCTTATCTTCGACGAACCCAAGCTTAATCAATTCATCGAACGCCTTCTTGATCTTCGTGATCAACGACCCTCCCGCCATGGGCACGACCACGTTGTCCGGCAGCCGCCAACCCAGTTGTTCCGCGATTTCGAAACCAACCGTCTTCGATCCCTCGGCGTAATAGGGCCGCAAGTTCACATTTACGAACCCCCAATGCCGCTCTTCGGCAATCTGCGAGCACAAACGGTTTACCTGGTCGTAATTCCCCGCGATGCGCACCACGTTCGCGCCAAACACTTGTGTACCCAGAATCTTTGCCGGCTCGAGATCAGACGGAATAAAGATCCAAGCTTTGAGACCTAAACGCGCCGCATGCGCCGCCACGGCATTGGCCAGATTTCCCGTCGACGAACACGAGACCGTGTCGAAGCCAAACGCGCTTACTTGCGCCAAAGCAACGGCGACCACTCGGTCTTTAAAACTGAGCGTAGGCAGGCAGACGGCGTCATTTTTTATGTAGAGATTGCGCGCCGCCGCTTTCCCGTCGCTCTTTTTTCCCACCAACCTCTCCGCGAGTCGCGGCGCCTGAAACAGCGGCGTGAACCCTACCGGCAACCTGGGCTCAAAGCCGGCAGGCAGCGGCAGCAATTCGGAATAACGCCACATGTTTGGCGCGCGTTGGGCGATGCGCTCGCGGCCAAACCTCTCTTGCGCGATGGAAGAATGGATCGCGTCGTAATCGTAGGTGATTTCCAGAGGAGAGAAACACTCGTGGCAGATCGAGCGGGGCTGGTTTCCCCAGCTGCGTCCGCATTCCCGGCAGCGCAATTGGTAATTACAATTACCGTCGTGATTCGACATCGGGCTACTCGCTTTCTTTTATCGTGCGAATAGCTAGGGACGAGCCAGGGAAAAAGTGCCCTAAAACAAAAGGGCCTCTTTTTCCAGGAAATAGGAAAAGAGGTCGGAGTGCAAATAAAAATAAGCTTCGCATCCGAATCTCATGTTCCCCGTTTCCGGGCGGGAGTTGGCACCTGGCGGTCGGGATATATGATCCCGATCCGGTTGCCGTGGCGTCACAGGGCTCGTCCCTCAGCCACTCTGCATGAAATTCCGGTCTGCCCCGAAGGGCAAACTTAATGTTTACGATGCTACACAACCCTATGTTGGTCGTCAAGAGTCAGTTTGAACTGAGTCAGTTTGAACTGGTAGTGCGCTACTTTGCATGACCGGGGTTGCCATGAAAGCAGGCTTTTTGCCAATTTGTTCAAAGTAGCGCACTACCTTTGAACTTCGCCGAAAACAGAGAAAACACGCTCATAAATCAGCCGATCGTCGCCAACACGAACCGCTCACGCTCCTCGACTGATTCAAGAGGAAGCGGAATCAGGCGGTAGCCCAAAGCCGAGTAGGTCTCCATCATCACTCGATAAGTCGCCTGGGCCTCCTCGAAAGATTGCTTCCGCTGCGCATCGAGCCCAAATATCTCCCCCCACGGCGGCGCAATAAATACCCGGGGATGATAACGAAATATCTTCGCCGCCTTTTCGACGTGGGCGCGAATGGAGAGCCGGCTCAATCGCAGATAGCCAAGCACATCGGGCACGCCACGATCGAAAATCACCGGACCACTCATCTTCTGCGCTGTCCGGTACGATCGCATCTCCCAACTCAGCATCAACTCAGCGAAAGCGCTCCGGTCCGACCATGGCAGAGCCTCGCCACCAATGGCCACCTGATCCTGAATAATCGCTCGCCCGGCCTCCGGCATGGTTTCGATGCCGCGTCCCGCCAGCGCCTCGATCAGCGTGCTCTTTCCCGACCCCGGCCCTCCGGTAATTACAAACAGGCGATCCCAACTCACAGCATCCATGTTCTCTCCTTAATCCCCTGATAAGCGCGGCCAAGCGCGACGGATATTTTTCATTCGCGCAGCCAGCGAGTTGTTCCAAACCCTCTCCATCAGTACACTCTTCTTCGCGAGGTGTGCATGGGAAAATTGCGACGGCGGTTCGGTTTCTCGACAAGAGTTTCTGCTTCTCTGATTTTTCGTTTACCCGCTGTCGTCGTTCTATCCTTTTTATGCGGCGCTCTGCTGTCCCCCGAATCGGGTTCAGCACAAACACCAGCCCCTTCCTCGGCTTTGCCCAGCGAAACACCGGCCACGTTTACCCCGGTCACGTCGAGCTTTGATTACACCAAGCGCGAGGTGATGATCCCCATGCGCGACGGCGTAAAGCTGCACACCGTAGTCATTCTGCCCCAGGGCGCAAAAAACGCGCCGATCCTGCTCACCCGCACACCGTACAACGCTACGGCGCTAACCAGCCACGCCGAGAGCTCCCATTTGGGCCCGATCCTGAGCGGCTACGACAATGCCACTGAAGTGATCGTCGAAGGCGGCTACATCCGCGTGGTACAGGACGTTCGCGGGAAATACGGCTCGGAAGGCGACTATGTGATGACCCGTCCGCTCCATGGGCCACTGAATCCCACGCCGGTCGATCACTCCACAGACACCTACGACACCATCGACTGGCTGGTGAAAAACGTTCCCGAGAGCAACGGTAAAGTCGGCGTTCTCGGCATTTCCTACGATGGCTTCACCACATTGATGGCGCTGGTCAATCCTCATCCGGCGCTCAAAGTTGCGGTGCCGATGAACCCCATGGTCGATGGCTGGATCGGCGACGATTGGTTCCACAATGGCGCCTTCCGCGAACAAAACATGACGTACGTCTATGAACAAGAGGCCAAACGCGGGTCGGAAGCAAAGTGGTGGACGAATCACTTCGATGACTACGATGTATTCATGGAAGCAGGCTCGGCCGGCGAACTCGGCCGCCGTCACGGACTCGAGCAGGTCGGATTCTGGCACAAACTTCTCGATCACCCCAGCTACGATTCCTGGTGGCAGCAACAAGCCATGGACCACATTCTCGCGGCTCAACCTTTGAAAGTCCCAACCATGCTGGTCGACAGCCTCTGGGATCAGGAAGATATTTACGGCGCGCCCGCCGCCTACAAAGCGCTCAACGCAATCGACGCCAACAAAGGAAAATTATTTCTGGTTCTGGGCCCCTGGCATCACGGCCAGGAGATCGGCGATGGCAGCTCGCTTGGAGCAATTAAATTCAACAGCGATACCGGACTCTACTTCCGTGAGGAAATTCTCCGTCCGTTCCTCGATAAGTATTTGAAAGATGTTGCGCCGAAAGCAGACCTGGCGCCCGTCACCGCATTCGAAACCGGAACCAATACCTGGCGCCGCTTACCCACGTGGCCGGCTGGCTGCGCCAGTGGGTGCGCGATCCAATCGACGCCACTCTATCTCGCCGCGGGACTAAAACTCAGCCTGGCCGCGCCCAAAGCTGGCGATCAAACATTCGATGAATATGTTTCCGATCCCGCCAAGCCCGTGCCTTTTCGCGCCCGTCCCATTCAGCCCATCGGCTATGCCACCGGTTTCACCTGGGCCGAGTGGCTGGTCGACGACCAGCGCGAAGCCTCGGGCCGTCCCGACGTAGCGCTATTTACTTCAGACCTCCTAAGCGCTCCGATGAAGATCAGCGGACAGCCAATTGCCAATCTCGTAGCTTCCACCAGCGGCACCGACTCCGATTGGGTCGTCAAGCTGATCGACGTATATCCCGACGAGGTTGCCGATGACCCGGCCATGGGTGGCTATCAGCTAATGATTTCCGCCGACATCTTCCGTGGCCGCTATCGCGAAAGTCTGCAGAATGCCCAACCCATCGCTGCCGGCCAACCCCTGCTCTATCGCTTCAACCTTCCCACGGCGAACCATGTTTTCCTGCCCGGCCATCGCATCATGGTGCAGATTCAATCCAGCTGGTTTCCGCTGTACGACCGTAATCCGCAAACTTTTGTCCCTAACATTTTCTGGGCCAAGCCGGATGACTATCGCAAAGCGACGCAGCGCATATATCACGCGCCCGGCCAAACTAGTTTTATCGAACTGCCATTGGTGGCGGAGCCGTAGAACAGTATGCTGCGGCATTTACATTTCAGAGGAAAATACCAAGGCTAACAGCGACCGAACCTAGCGGCTGTACTGATTCCTCTTCTTGTCAGCATGCCGTTCCAGCCCGAACTGAATGAGTCTGTCGATCAGATCCGTATACTCCAATCCCGAAGCCTCCCACAGCTTGGGATACATGCTAATCGCCGTAAATCCCGGCATGGTATTGATCTCGTTCACAAAAATCCTGCGCATCTGCGGATCCATCAGAAAATCAACCCGCGCCAGGCCGGCGCAGTCCACGGCTTTGAACGATTGCACTGCCAACTCCTGAACCTTCTTCGTCTCCGCTTTGGTGAGCTTCGCCGGAATAATCAGCTCAGATCCTTCGTCCAGGTACTTGGCGTTGTAATCGTAGAACTCTTTCACCGGAACAATCTCTCCCGGCAGCGAAGCCACGGGTTCATCGTTGCCTAGCACCGAGCATTCAATCTCGCGCGCTTTGTTTTTCTTCCCACCCACGCCTTGTTCGATAACAATCTTGCGATCGAATTTCGCCGCTTCCTCTATCGCTGGGCTAAGCTCCTTCCGGTTGTGCGCCTTGCTGATTCCCACCGACGACCCTAAATTCGCCGGCTTCACAAATACCGGATACTTCAGTTTGCTCTCCACCATCTTCTGAACTTTTGCCGGCTCTTTCTGCCACACGCCGCGCAGAATCGTGACATGCTTCACGATCGGTATTCCCGCGGCAATAAACAGAGACTTCATAATGTCCTTGTCCATGCCCGCGGCGGAGCCCAGCACGCCCGCGCCCACATAAGCGATGTCCGCCAGTTCGAGCAGCCCCTGAATCGTTCCATCTTCGCCGAACGTGCCGTGAAGCACCGGAAAGATTACGTCGACATTGATGGCGCGGTCGCTGGCCCGCCGCGTGAGCGCGGCATCCGTCTGAAAAGGGACGAGCCCGCTTTGCCGGTGAACCGGCTCCGGCGGAACCACCACGGCCTCGCCCCGGGCCAGCACCGCCGCAGGTTCCGTGATCTCGGGATCGCCCGCGCGTAAATGGCGAGGTTCGATGACTAGTTTCCCCTGCAGCAGATTCTCCGCATCCCCGGCAGTCAGCCATCGGCCGTCCTTGGTAATGCCAATCGGTACAACCTCATATTTATCTTTATCGATGGCTTGCAGAACTGACGCCGCCGAGAGCAGCGACACCTCATGCTCTCCACTGCGCCCGCCAAAAAGAATTCCGACCCTAAGCTTTGTCATACCCTTCACAATATCTTCTTCCCGAACGCCGAGAGCGCCAACTCCACCGCCAGCTCCGCCGTCCGGTTGTGTTCGTCGATCACCGGATTCACCTCGACAATCTCGAAACTCAACATGCGCCCGTGATCGGCAATAATTTCCATCGCCAGGTGAGCCTCGCGATAAGTAGCGCCGCCGCGTACCGGAGTGCCCACCCCCGGTGCATCCTCGGGATCGATCCAGTCCATGTCGAGCGAAATATGATAGCCGGCGGTTCCGCGCCCCGCCATTCGCAACGCTTCTTCCATCACCGTACGCATGCCGCGCTCGTCGATATCGCGCATCGTAAAGACCCCAATGCCCGCCCGGCGAACATTCTCTTTTTCCACCGCATCGATGTCACGCACGCCCACCAGCACGCAATTCTCCGGCGCTACCTTGGGAGAAAAATCGAAGATGTTCGAAAGCTCTGCCGGGCCAAACCCCATCAGCGCCGCCAGTGGCATGCCATGGACATTGCCGCTGGGCGAACTCTCAGGCGTATTAATATCCGTATGAGCGTCGATCCAGATCAGCCCGATTCGCTGATTCTGCCGGCGATAGAACTCCGCCACCCCCGACACCGTACCCGCCGCCATCGAATGATCCCCGCCGAGCGCCAGCGGAATTTTCCCGGCCTCCAGCGTCTTCACCACCAGCTCCGCGTGCTTGGTGCATGTCGCGGTAATTTCCTTTAAATACTTGGCGCGTGTGTCGCCCTCTTTCTTCTGCTCCGGAATGGCCACTCCAACGTTCCCGCCGTCCTCCACCTCGTGCCCTAGCGCTTCCAGCCGCGCCTCCAGCCCCGCCAC
>JBEKPC010000187.1:0-9207 GCA_049521155.1 Bryobacteraceae bacterium | reverse complement strand
CCTCTGCTCTCGAACGTCAACGTGGTGGCGCTGTTCCTCATTCCGATGATCACCATGCGCCTCTTCGCTGAAGAAAAGCGCAGCGGCACCATCGAGCTGCTGATGACCTCGCCCATTAACGATATCGAAATCGTGCTCGGCAAATGGCTGGCCGCGGTCGGCCTTTATAGCATCATGCTGTTCGTTTCGCTGCTCCACATGGCCATCCTGTTCCGCTACGGCCAACCCGATTGGAAGCCGCTCGCCATCGGATATCTGGGGCTCCTGCTGCAAGGCGGATGCCTGCTCGCCATCGGAACTTTCGTATCCACCTGCACCAGCAACCAGATCGTCGCCGGAGCCATCGGCTTCGCGATTTCTCTCCTGCTCTTCGTGCTCAACTGGGTTTCCGAGTTCGGCAGCTCCGTCACGGAGCGCGTCATCGGCTACCTCTCCGTACAAGCGCACTTCGAATCGTTTTCGAAAGGCGTCATCGATTCCAAGGACGTTGTCTTTTACGCAACCATGATTATCCTGGGCTTGTTCCTAACTTCCCGATCGCTTGAATCGGTCCGGTGGAGGGCATAATGGCGGCAACAAATAGTAGTCGCCGTACTTCCGCCCTAGGCCAGGGTTTGCTCTACACCGTGATCGTGATCGCCATCCTGGTGATCGTGAATTTCTTCGCCAATCGCTATAACAAGAGTTACGATTCCACGGCCAACAAGCAGTTCACCCTCTCCGATCAGACCGTCAAGATCCTAAAAAATCTCCAGCAGCCGTTGACGATTACTTATTGGGACCAGCCGACCAAGTTCAAGCCGGCCCAGGATTTGCTGGACCGTTATCAGAATCTTTCCACCAAAGTCAACGTGCAGTACATGGACGCCGATAAGAAGCGCACCCAAGCCATCGCCGCCGGGGTGAAGACGCTGGGCACCATCTTCGTCGATTACGGCGCTAAGCATCAGGAAGCGAAAAGCCTCAGCGAAGAGGAAGTCACCGGAGCCATCATCCGGGCGATGAAGGGCGGCGAACGCCTGGCCTGCTTCGTTCTCGGCTCAGGCGAGCATGCCATCGATAGCGCGGAGCGCAGCGGCTACTCAGGCGCCAAGGATCTGCTCGAAAAGAATAACTATAAGACGCAAACCCTCAAGATGCTCGAACATCCAGAGATCCCGAAGGAATGCACAATCGTCACCGTGGCCGGTCCGCGCCACGATTATATTCAGCCTGAGATTGACGCGCTGAAGGCTTACGTCGAAAACGGAGGCCATGCGGTCTTCATGCTGGATCCGCCTCTGAAGTTCGCCAAAGAAGATGTCGATGATAACGCCGCGCTGGTGGGTGTGCTCGCCGGCTGGGGAGTCACCGTCGAAAAGGACCTGGTACTCGATACCAGCGGCGTCGGCCAGATTTTTGGACTCGGTCCGGAGTTCCCTCTGGTCACGTCTTATGAATCGCACGCCATCGTCAGCACGATGAAGGAAACGCCCACCGGGTTCCCCATCGCGCGCTCTCTCGAGGTCAAGAACGGTGATCATACCACGGTCGAAAAACTCTTCTCGACCACCGAAAACAGCTTCGCCACGACTAACCTTGCATCGCCCGAAATCAAGCAGTCAGCGTCGGATAAGAAAGGTCCGCTGGTGCTGGGCGCGGCCGGCACGTACAACGGCAGCGGCGACGCCAAAGGCCGCTTCGTAGTGATCGGATCGTCGAACTGGTGCTCCAATTCGTTCCTCCGCTTCAACGGCAATCGCGACCTGTTCCTCAACATCTACAACTGGCTCAGCTCGGATGAGGACCTCATTTCGATCCGGCCTAAAGAACCGGAAGACCGCCGCCTGAACATGAATGCGCGCCAGGTATCGATGGTCTTCTACTCGACCGTACTCCTGATGCCTCTGTTCATCATCCTGGCCGGAGTCAGCGTGTGGTGGAAGCGCCGCTAATCGCCTCCCTGCGCGACCGCGGGGAAGCGTGCGACATATTTTGTGGGGCGGACGCCCTGGTCCGGCTCTACCAACGCACTAAAATGAAGAGCCGGCCAAAGCGTGGCGCGCGCCCCCAGGCGTACAGCGTGCTCCGTTGTGGGGCAGGTTGGTTACCTGCGGACCGATTGCCAATCGGTCCATCCGGGCGCAGCCCGGATGCCTGGCGCGGAAACGACCGCGCCAACCGCCGCGTTTTCGAGAGTGTCGACGTCCGGGACCCTTCCCCATCGCTACCGGAGTCTCCACGTTTTGTGGCGCAACCAATCGCTCGCCCGCCCATCTCCGGCCGCGTACCGAGCCGTGACCGCCGGGAGCGGAGTCTAGGAAAACACCAATGAAGCTCAGCCGTTTATTGATCGCCGTCGTCGTCCTCGCCGGACTTGCCGTCGCCCTCTGGTACTCCAACAAAAGAGAAGACGAAAAAGCCAACAAACCGCCCGAGGACAAGACCCCCAAAGTCCTCGTCGTGCCCGAAGCCAATGTGGTCGGCCTTGAAATAAAGAAACGTTCCGGCGAGGATACCGTTCTCTCAAAGAACGATTCCAGCGTCTGGTCGATCACCGCGCCCAAGCCTCTGCCGGCCGACCAAGCCGCCGTTTCGACCGTCCTCGGCGCCGCCGCAAGTCTCAACTCGGATCGGGTGATTGACGATAACGTCACGGACCTGGCCTCCTACGGCCTCGCGCCTGCCGCCGACGAAGTCATCTTCAAACTGAAAGATGGCAAGACGAAAACGCTTCTCATTGGAGACTCCAACCCCGCTGGCAACGACGTTTATGCCAAAGTCGCAGGCGACGGACATCTGTACACCATGGCGTCCGCTTCGAAAACCACCTTCGACAAGGAATCGAAGGACCTGCGCGACAAGCGCCTGCTTACCTTCGATCAGGAAAAAGCTACCCGCGTGGAGCTAAACGCCAAAAAGGAATCAGTTGAATTCGGCCGCATTAATCAGACCGATTGGCAAATCCTGAAACCCAAGCCTCTGCGCGCCGATGGTTTTGCCGTGGAAGAACTGGTCCGCAAGCTGAAAGAAGCGGTCATGGATTTGAGCCTGTCCGAAGAGGATGCTAAAAAAGCAGCCGCGGCGTTTGCCTCCGGAACCCCGGTCGCGACCGTGAAAGTAACCGATCCGGGCAGCACGCAAACCCTCGAAGTCCGTAAAGTGAAGGACGACTACTATGCCAAATCGAACGTAGTCGACGGCGTCTATAAGGTGTCGAAAGACCTGGGAACCGGCGTCGACAAAGGGCTCGACGATTTCCGCAATAAGAAGGTGTTCGACTTCGGCTTTAGCGATCCGACCAAGATCGATTTCAAGGACGGCGCGCGGAGCGCGTCCTATCAGAAGTCCGGCGATAAGTGGACTTCGAACGGCAAGCCGATGGATTCAACCACCATCCAGGCTCTGGTCGATAAACTCCGCGATTTATCAGCCGCGAAGTTCGTCGATACCGGATTCACCAGTCCGCAAGTGGAAATCACGGTTGTTTCGAACGACGGCAAACGCACCGAAAAGGTGCTGATCGCGCCCGAACCCGGCGGGAAATTCATCGCCAAGCGTGACGGAGAAGCCGCCATGTACGAAATCGACGGCAACACCGTCGCCGAAATGCGCGGCGTCGCAGCCGACGTCAAAGAAGAAACGTCTAAACCAGCCGACAAGAAAAAATAAGTGCCTCTCGGCCTCTCCACCGACCTCTACCAGCTCACCATGGCCGCGGGCTATTTCGAGGCCGGCAAACTCGAAGAGCGCGCGACATTTGAACTCTTCGTCCGCCGTCTGCCGCACAATCGAAACTTCGTTCTGGCAGCAGGACTGGTCCAATCGGTCGAGTACTTGCAAAACCTCCGCTACACCGCCGAGGAAATCGATTATCTCCGCACCCTCCCACAGTTCGCCTATACCAGTCCCGGCTTTTTCGACTACCTCGCCGGCCTGCGCTTCACCGGAGATTTGTTCGCCGTCCCTGAAGGCACGCCACTTTTTCCCAATGAGCCGTTTCTCACCCTCCGCGCGCCGTTAGTCGAAGCGCAGATCCCCGAGACGTATCTTCTCGCCACCATCGGCTTCCAATCCATGATCGCGACCAAAGCCGCGCGCGTCGTCAAAGCTGCGCTCGGCCGCAGCGTCGTCGAGTTCGGCACCCGCCGCGCCCATTCGCCCGAAGCCGGCGTCTACGCGGGCCGCGCCTCCTATATAGGAGGCTGCGGAGGCACCAGCAACACTGAAGCCGGCATGCGCTTCGGCGTCCCCGTTTTCGGAACCGCCGCGCATTCCTGGGTCATGTCGTTCCCGAGCGAGCGCCAAGCCTTCGAACAACTGCAAAAGCTGCTCGGCAAAAACACTGTCTATCTTATTGACAGCTATGATACTCTTGAAGGCGCGCGCCGCGCCGCCGAACTGGGCCGTCCTCTTTGGGGTGTCCGACTCGATAGCGGAAACCTGGTGGCGCTGGCCCCCGCCGTCCGAAAAATTCTCGACGACGCCGGTTTGCCGGAAACGAAAATCATGGCCACCGGCGATCTAAACGAGTATAAGATTCACGAACTTGTCGCCGCCCGCGCCCCGATCGACGTCTTCGGAGTCGGCACGGAACTATCCACCTCCGCCGACGCACCGACCCTCGGAGTTGTCTACAAAATGGTCGAGCTCGACGAACGCTATACCGCCAAGCTAAGTGAAGATAAACATACACTTCCCGGCTCAAAACAGATTTTCCGCTATGCCACTCACGACGTGTTGTCCCGTTCGAGCGAATGCTCCGACGCCGGAGCGGAAGCGCTGCTGCGACCGGTCATGCTGGGTGGCCAATTATTAGAACCGCTGCCGAATGTTGAGGATGCGCGAAATCACGCGGTGCAATCCCTGGCCCGCCTGCCAGCGCCGTGCCACAGTTTGTTTGAGCGCCCCGGCTGTTGGCGGGTCGATTTGAGCCCGGAACTCGAAGGTTTGTACGAAAAGGTGCGCAAAGGAATCGTGAAATGAGGACTGTTTTCTTCGACATAGACACGCAAATCGATTTTCTTTTCCCGGCCGGCGCGCTGTATGCTCCCGCCGCCGAGAAAATTATTCCGACCGTTGCGAAGCTGAACCACTACGCGGCAAAGCATAGAATCCCGGTGGTTTCGACGATGGATGCACACAGCGAAAACGATCCCGAATTTCGGGATTGGCCGCATCACTGTGTCGTCGGTACGGTGGGTCAGCAGAAGCCGGCTTCGACGCTGCTCGAAAAACGCACAATCGTGCCAAATGCGCCTTGCGAGCTGTCCTTAAATGACCAAATATTGCTAGAAAAGCAGACTTTAAGCGCCTTATCGAACCATAATTTCACCCGTTTAATCGATCTTTTGGCCGCCGAACGGTATGTGGTCTACGGAGTCGTGACCGAAGTCTGCGTCAAATTTGCCGCTTTCGGGTTGCTGGAAACCGGGAAACGGGTCGAAATCGTGACCGATGCAATTTGCGCTCTGAACGAGGAAAAGGGCGCGAAAACGCTGGCCGATTTCCAAGCCGCCGGTGGTTATCTGACCCAGGCCGGCATGATATACGCGTAGAACATCACGACCAATCCGGTCACGACGGCGAGGAAAATGCTATGGCGCAGCGTGAACCGGAACAGCTTCGCTTCTTCGCTCTGCGGCATTCCGGTGGCCGCGGCTGCCACGCAGATGCTTTGCAGGCTGATCATTTTTCCCATCACTCCGCCGCTTGAATTCGCGGCGGCCATCAATGCCGGATTCAACCCCAGATGGTTCGCCGTCACCACCTGCAAATTTCCGAACAACGCATTGGCCGACGTATCGCTGCCGGTCAGAAAAACTCCGAGCCATCCGAGCAAGGCGCTGAAGAACGGAAACAGAACTCCCGTGGCCGAGAATGCGAGACCCAGCGTTGCCGTCTCACCCGAATAGTTCATCATGAACGCCAGCGCGAGGACGCTTGAGATTGTCACCATCGGCAAAATCATCTGGCGCGCGGTGCTCAGAGTGAATACGAGCAACCGCCGCGGCGAAACGCGCAGTACTATTGCCGACGCGAACACGGCGAACAGGCACGAAGTTCCCGATGCGCCCAGCCAATTGAACGCGTAGGTGGCCGCATAGGGAGACGGTTTCGCGCTCACGGGAGGCATCCGCATGATCTGATTGTGCAAGCCCGGCCACGCGAACGTGATGGTCGCGCGATTGACCCACGCTTTCACCGGCAGCGCGTCGAGGCCCCACAACAGGACGAAGACAACCAACAGAGCGTAGGGCGACCAGGCCAGCAATACTTCGCCCACCGTGTGTCCATGCGCTTTGGCGCGTTCCGCGCCTTTGGGTTTCCAGAATTGCAATAGCAACACGAGCGAGCCCATCGCCGCCAGTGATCCGAGAATATCGGTTAGGTGCGGGCCGAGATAGCTCGATACTAAGAACTGGGCGCTGGCGAATGCGATGCCGCATACAGCCGCAGCAGGGGCGACTGCGCGCAGTGCGCCGAAGCCTCCCATCACGAGCACCAGATAGGCAGGCACGAACAATGACACCGGCGCGCAGATGCGTCCGACGTTCGCCGAAAGAGGTCCGAGCGGCAGTCCGGTGACGGTCGCGAGCATGATGAGCGGCGTCCCGATGGACCCGAACGCGACGGGTGAAGTGTTGGCCAGCAAGCAGAGGCTGGCCGCGAAGAACGGCCGGAAGCCAAGGCCCGCGAGCATCGCTGCCGCGACGGCTACCGGCGTTCCGAATCCGGCCGCGCCTTCAATGAATGCGCCGAACGCGAAGGCGATCAGCAGAGCCTGCAAACGCTGGTCGCTGGTGAGGCCGCCGATCGAGTCCTTGATGATCTCGAATTTCCCCGTCTCGACGGTGAGGCGGTAGAGGAGCAGCGCGGTGAAGACGATCCATCCGATGGGCAGGATTCCGTAGGCGGCTCCGTAAAGGCAGGAACTCACCAGGAGCGAGCCCGGCATGCGATAAACCAGGAGCGCGACGGCGGCCGCGATGCCGAGTCCTGAAATCGCTGCGATCCACGCGGGCTTGCGGAAGATGCCGAGCAGCGTGAGCACTACGAATACAGGCAGCGCGGCGATCAAGGCGGAAAGAGGCAGATTTTGAGAGAGAGGAGTATAAGTTTGCGGCCACATGCTGAGTGTTTCATCTTACTGAAGTCGGCTAGTGGGCTGTTGTTGGGGCGGCGCCACGAGTGGCGGCGCGGCACGCCTGGGGGCGCGCGCTACGCGTGCATTTTGTATATGCTCATCGTATACTAGAATCGTGGCCGATCGTTATGCTGTTCTGGATCGCTGCACTGGTTTTGATTGGGATGACGAAAATGTCGATAAGAATTGGGAGCGGCATCACGTCACTCCGGAAGAGGCCGAGGATGTCTTTTTTCATGACCCGCTCGTCGTTGGGGATTGCGCCTTAGGGCAAACGAATCGGGGACGGCTGCTATTTGTGGCCTTCACGATCCGCCGGGATTTGATACGCGTGATCTCCGTTCGAGACATGAATCGCAGGAACCTTATGGCAAGCACGAAAAAGCAAATTCCTAGCTTTCGATCAGAGGAAGACGAACGTAAGTTCTGGGCGAAGAACGACTCCACGGAGTTCGTCGATTGGCAGGCTGGCCAGAAGCGCCGGTTCCCGAATCTGAAACCTTCGCTGCGGACGATCTCGTTGCGACTTCCTGTTTCGATGATTGAGGACTTAAAGATTCTGGCGAACAAGCGGGACGTGCCGTATCAGTCTTTGCTGAAAGTTTTTCTCGCGGAGCGGTTGGAAAAGGAACGGCGGTCTTAAGCGAGGGTTGTTGGAATTCGTGCACTAAAACTCGCCTCTGGTTTCCCGCAAAGGAAACCGCGTAGTGTCGGGCAAGAGGTCGTTCTAAAAAAATCAGGACGGTTTCGTCCGTCCCCGGATTCCCACACGGGTCGGCAAGTGATCAATGAAGAAGTGCTGAGCGAACTGGCCGGAATCACGAACTTCGATCATTATTGGTGTGAAGGCAAGCCACCGGAAAAGCCGATTTATATTGATAAGCCGGCGGTAACGCCACGTTCGCATTGAGTGGGATACTGAGGTCATGGTCAAGTCTGTGGAAGGGATCTACCGCAACGGGAAAGTGGAGCTGACCGAACCTCTTACGGAAGCCGAGGGCTCCCGCGTGATCGTGACATGGATTCAACCGTCGGCAGAGCCTGTCGACCTTCGCGAACGAGGCATCGATAACAGTCAGGCCGCGGATCTGCGCCATCGCCTTGCCGCGTTTGCCGAGGATTGGGACCGGCCGGAAATGGCTGTTTACGATGATCTGCCGCCGCGGTGAGATCGTTCTAGTGCTGTTTCCGGATTCCAACCTGCGAACGTCGAAGCGGCGGCCGGCACTGATCGTGCAATCAAACAGCCTGGGCGGAGAGCTATCCCAGACGGTTGTGGCGATGATCAGTAGCAACATGGCTCGTGTTGGACACCCAAGCCGGGTAGCCGTGCGGATCGGCAGCGAGGGCGCGCAGGGATCTGGTCTGTTAATGGACTCAGTAGTTATGACCGACAACCTGGCCACAATTCGCTACTCGGAGATCGACCGGGTCATCGGATCCCTCGCAGGGATGAGCGAGGTAGACGCGGCACTTCGGACAACTCTCGCATTGTAGATGAAGAGCACCAATCCAGATCTGCGCCACGCAAGCGATACACTCACGTGATTTCCTAGAGCGGCGTCTCTCCGGAGCAATCCAAATTCCCCATCCAATCGCACTTTGACAGTATCGGCGTTATGTGTCAGGCACCACTAGGAACGATTCGGCGCGAGTGTTTGGATTTCATCATTCCGATGAACGAGCGGCACCTGCGCTCCACCGTACGCGAATTCGTTACCTATTACAATCGGGGCCGACCTCATTCGTCTTTGGGACCCGGCACTCCAGAGCCATTCCAGGCCAGTGCTCCGGCCGGAGTCCATAGACATAAGCTGCCGATTGGTTATCGAGTCGTCTCGAAACCAATTCTTGGCGGTTTACATCACGATTATCGCCTGGAAAAGGAGGCCGCGTAACGTCGGATCATATTTTTGCGGAGCACAGGCGCGCTCCGCATCTCGACCGACGAACTGCTCGGCGTGAAAACTCCCAAGGTCGAGCGCATCCACGACGACAGCGAAGCAAGACGGACATGGAAGAGATTCCAGATGGTCGCCACGCTGCCGGAGAGAGATCAGAAAGCTGTCATTCGGCTGATA
>JBEKPC010000186.1:0-9274 GCA_049521155.1 Bryobacteraceae bacterium | reverse complement strand
CGTTGTGGGGCAGGTTGCCAACCTGCGGACCGATTGCCAATCGGTCCCTCCGGGCGCAGCCCGGACGCCTGGCACCGGAACGGCCTCGCAGGTTCGAAAATACCCGTCGCTTCCGGATCTCTACCGAGCCGTGACCGCAGGGAGCGGAGCCTGGTAGATGTTTCCGAGACGCTCTGAACTTTCTAATCACAACTTCGGCTCCACTATAATTTCCAATCCGTCATAAGCAAGATATACACCCGCCGGCAGCGCCGCCTCCGTCCGTGCATGTCCCAAGTCATGAGAAATATGAGTGAAATAAGCCCTCCGCGGCTTCAACTCCTCCACCCATTGCAACGCCTGCGCCACGGTCGAGTGCGTCGGATGAGGCTTATGCCGCAGCGCATCCAAAAACAACACATCCAGATCGCGCAGCTTCTCTTTGGTCGCCTCCGGAATATCGCTCTGATCCGTAATGTACGCCGCGGGGCCGAAGCGAAACCCGAGAATCTCCGCCGCGCCGTGCATCACCGGCAGCGGTGTGATGGTCAATCCGAATAAATCGAACGGCTCGTCTTGAATTGCATGCAGCTTCAACCGCGGAATCGACGTTTGTCCCGGCTCCGCTTCGAAGGCATAGCGAAACACGCGCCGGATCGCGTCGAGCGTATCCTGCTTCGCATAAATCGGAATGGCCGCACGCTGCCGGTAGTTGAACGGCCGCACATCGTCCAAACCGAGAACATGATCGGCATGGGGATGCGTGTAAAGAATCGCGTCAATTCTTTCGATGGACGCGCGCAACGCCTGGGCACGAAAATCGGGCGTGGTATCGATCAGAATGCCGTGGCCCGCGTAGCGAATCAGAATCGACGGCCGCAGCCGATTGTCACGTGCATCGGCCGACGTGCATACCGCGCACTCGCAGCCGATCGTCGGCACGCCCGTGCTGGTGCCCGACCCCAGCACTGTGATGTAAAGGGGCAGATCCATTTAGGACGCCGTTTCGGCGCCGCTGCTCTCGTCGAGCTTCGACTTTCCTACACTTTCACTCACCTGCACGTAGCGGAACCGCAGTTCGGTCAAGGAATTTTCAATCAGCCGCTGCTCTTCCATCGCAAGATTGTTGCGCGTCTTCTCATGAATCATGGCAAGCAGATCGATGGCGTGGCGAGCGGCCTTCAAATCTGGCCCCTCCTCCTGCTCCTCGCCAAACTTCAACAGCCCGAGCCGCACTTCCGCTTGCGTCTTCAGCGAAAACACCAGAAATTCAAATGTCGGCGGGGGCAAAGGAAAATCGTTTTCAGCCATATTATGTCTCCAGTTTAGTTCGTAACTGAGGTACTGTGTAAGCTACACCTATGCCAGAAGATGAGAGGCTGGAGGCCATTTCGGAGGCTCTTGCCCGGTTGATTCGGCGGCAGGACGAATATCAGCAGCAGACCGAACGCCGTTTGGCGCGCATCGAAGCCGCGATGGAGATTCCTGCGGAGCCGAAGCCCATAATCACACCTCCGCCGATCCCCCGACCTGCGCCGCCGCCAATTCCGTATCAGCCGCCTGCCGTACTCCCGCCAGAGCCGCTGCCGCGCGCGGAACTCGAAACGCGCATCGGCCTCAACTGGATTAATATCGCCGGCGTCGTCACGCTGATCTTCGCCGCGATCTTCTTCTTCAAGTATGCGGTCGATAATAACTGGGTCGGCCCAGGCGCGCGGGTCGCGCTCGGCATCGTCGCGGCGATGGTTTCGCTGTTCTTCGGAGACCTGATGTGGAGGCGAGGCCAGAAAACATTCGGCCAGGGGATCACCGGGCTCGGACTCGCATTGCTTTATCTTTCCTTCTGGGCCTCTTATGGCCTCTATCATTTAGTGCCGCAGCCCGCGGCATTTTTGCTGATGGTGCTGACCACGGTGGCATCCGTCGTGTTCGCTATGCGCTACGAATCGCAGGCCATCGCCGTAATCGGCATGCTGGCCGGATACTGGACGCCTGGCGCGCTCTCCTCCGGCGAACCCCATCCTTGGGTTCTATTTAACTACCTCTTTCTGCTAAACCTTGGCGGCCTTGCCTTGACGCGGATGCGCCGCTGGCGGGCGCTCGAATACCTCTCCGGGATCGCGACCATTCTTTGGTTCGGAGCGTGGCTGTTTGAAGGGGCAAAACCCGCCGACAATCTAGTAGATACCGTTTTCGCAATCGCTTTCTATGCCCAGTTTTGCTGCGCGCGATCGTCCTGGCTGTGGGCCGCCGTGCAGATCCTGGGACCCCTTGCCATTCTCGAAATCTCGGACACACCGGAGCGATTTTTACCGCTCCTATTTGTCTATGCCATAGGCGGTTTGGCCGTCGCCGAAGTGCGGGGCTGGACGCGAGCAGCAGCTTGGACGCTTACCTGCTACTGGGGCGCTTATTTTCTCTCGACGAGAACCAATCCGGAGCTTTCTTTTGTCTATCTTACCGGGGCCTTCGCGCTTTTCTTCTTTTGGATCATTCGCAAGACCGATTTGCTCGTCGTCGTGGCCAACGCGGCGGCCTATTTCGGAGCCTCTTATTATCTGCTTAACCCCAATTATCACGCCTACATGGGATTGTTCGCCGTGGCGCTGGGGGGCCTGCATTTATTGCTCGCTAAGCTGGTCTGGAAAGAGACTGACACGCGACCCGCGCAAATCGCTATTGCGGTAACTCTAACATTCCTGACGCTCGCGGCGCCGATTCAATTCGCCGGATTCCGCATCACGATGGCGTGGGCGCTCGAAGGAGCCGCACTGGCATGGCTTTCGGCGCGATTCGAAAGCACCAGAATGACGATCGGCGCGTGCATCGTACTGATTCTGGTTGTGTTACGTCTATACTCGCTGGATGCCGCTATCCCGGATCGGCGATTCCTGACCTTTGCGGTCAGCGCGATCAGCCTGTTCCTGGCGGCGAAGTTTTTTGTCGATCGGGCGCAAAAACTGACCGCGTATGTTGCGGCGCATGTCGTTACATTGACTGCACTTGGACTCGAACTGGTGGCTTGGGTGCAGCGCACTGTGGCCAAGTCCGATCAGTTTGAAACGAGCACGGTTTCAATATCGATTTTAATGGCCCTTTACGCCGTGATGCTGGTCACTATAGGAGTGCTCACAAAGACGTCGATTAACCGCATATTAGGTCTCTTATTGATGTCATTATGTGTGATTAAGCTCTACTTAAGCGACGTATGGGAACTCGGATTCGTATTCCGCATCGTGTCATTCCTGGGATTGGGCATCTTGCTGCTCTCGATGTCCTATCTCTATTCGCGATTCCGGCCGCTGATTGAAAAGTTGTTGAAAGATGACCCGAGCGCCTAAATTTCTCCTCATCTTCGCTATGCTAGCGAGCGCCGCGCCGCTCGATTTGTCGGCGTGGAAATATCGGAAGAGAATTCCGTTAACGCCGGGCGATGGATTGACGATCGTGAAACTCGACCGCGAGGTTTATACAGGAAGTTCCAATTGGCTCGCGGACCTGCGGCTGATTCGGGACGCGCAGGAAATTCCGTTTGTTCTGCGGACTCTCGGCGCGCAGCCGGAGCCCGTTGTAGAGGTGGAAGAACTTCTGGATCGCTCGGTGGTTCCTGGTGTTGGGCTTCAGTTCGTGATTCATCTGAGAAGGGCGGCCAAGCACAACAGCGTCGTCCTCCAAACTGAAGAAAAGAACTTCCGGCAGCGAGTGCGAATCGAGACCAGCCAATCCGGTGTGCGGTGGGCAACGGTTCGCGACGACGGCGCCATTTTTAACTTCTCCCAAGACGGGCGCGAACTGAGCTCGACGATGGTTGAGTACCCGGTTTCCACGCGTCCGTTCCTGCGCGTCACGGTGTTTGGCTGGCACAAGACGGACATGGTCACATCCGCAACGGTCGATCAGGCAGATTCTCAGCCCGCCGTTTACGAGATTTTTTCAACCCTGGTTCCGCAGGTTTGGGAGGATCCGGAAACGAAGTCGACGGTGGTTTCGACTGACCAGGGAGTGACGGGTCTGCCGGTCAGCCGGATCCGTCTGGAGACTTCGTCGCCTCAATTTCAGAGGGCCGTCGCGATCGAAACAAGCGACGATGGAAAGAATTGGCAATACCTGGTGCAGCATGCGATCGCGCGATTACCGGGGCCGGAGTTCACTGAGGAATCGCTATTGATGCCCGCCGCGGGAGCCCATCGATACCTGCGCCTGCGAATTTACAACAGAGACGATCAGCCGATTCAAATCGGTAAAGTGTCGCTCGAAGGCCTGGTGAGTGAGATTGCGTTCCTGGCGCCTTCGAGCGGCGCTTACTGGCTGTATTATGGAAATCCCGCCGTCACCAGGCTTTCTGAATACGATTTGGGCGCCGTTCTAGCGCGTGGGTCATTCCACGAAAATTCCTGGATTCTAGGACCGGCCGAGATCAATCCAGGCTATCGTGCTCCTGCTGCTCCAACGAAACCTTGGAGCGAGCAGCATCCGGCTATCCTTTATACTGTGCTTGGCGGCGCGGTGTTGGCGCTGGGGATTGCTACCTTTCGATTTGCCGCGCGGTTGCGATAAATGGCCCGATATTTTACAGTTGCCGAAGCCGAGAAGGCTCTGCCTGATGTGGAACGCGCGCTGCGCGACGTCCTCTTTTATAAGGCCGAGTATCAAAAGGCGTACGACGACGTCGAAAATAATACTAAGCGGATTCGCATGGCGGGAGGATCGCGCGTCGATCCGGGCGCGCATCTGGCTCTGCGGGCGCGCCGCGATACCAGCGCAGCGGCTTTGAAAGACGCGGCGGACCGGGTGGAGAACGCGGGCGCGCTGATCAAGGACCTGGACACTGGGTTGATCGATTTCCTCTCGCGATATCAGGGCCAGACGGTGTGCCTTTGCTGGAAATTGGGCGAGGACAAGATCCGATTCTGGCATGGTCTCGAAGAAGGATTTCGCGGCCGCAAGCCGATTGATGACGATTTTATTCAGAATCATCGCGGCGAGATGACGAATTGAGGACTCCGTTTGCTAGACTAGATGCGAGGAATGCTGCTCGCACGAGAGTTCGTTGATTACGTTTCGCGCCAAATCGTCAGAAAGCTGACGCCACAGTGGATTGAGACAACCGATGCCCAGGTTGCGGCCGCGTTTATCGCGAACGTGATCGAACAGGATCTGGCTATCGAGGATAGTCTGAACGAGGAAGTGCGGGAAATGCTCGGCCAGTACACGGAGTACATGCGCCGGGAGGGCGTGAGTTATCAGGACATGTTCCGCAAGATCAAGAACACCCTGATCACACAGCGCAAGGTGATTCGCGCGGCCGGCCGGGATTCGGGCGATCACATGAAGCTATCGCGCGATAAGATCAACGACATCTCCCACAAGATTGTCGCGGAACTGCGCAAGAGCCGCGATTTCCGCATCAAGCGGCAGCCGAACGATGTGCGCCTCGAACTGGTCAAGGTGGTTACGGAGCTTCTGGTCACTGAAGAGAAGGTGGACCGCGCGGCGCGCACGAAAATTCGCACGCAGAAGCGCGAGATTTCAGAAGGTACGGAAGAGTGGGAGCTGCTGCACAAGCGCTACTACGCGGAAGAGCTGAAGAAGCTCGGGATCGATTTGACGCATTAAAAAGGCGGGTTACCAACCCTCCGCAGGCTGCCAGCCTGCCCCACAAAGAAGATGGCCTAGGCCAAGCGAATCCCCGCCCTCACGGGACGGGGCTATAACCCTTGTGGACCGGGCGGCGCGCACTAAGCAGAAGCGCGAGAGCTGGGGCTGCTGCATCAGCGCTACTACGCCGAAGAGCTGAAGAAGCTCGGGATCGATTTGACGCATTCGCCGCAGGCTGCCAGCCTGCCCCACAATAAGATGGCTTAGGCCATTTCAGCTAATCCAGCTCCCCCTCCCTAACGGGCATTCTGCAGACGGGGTCCGCCCCACGAGGGACTGGAGACCACTTAAGCTAGTGAAAACGCATGCCGGCGAAGGTTACTACGCTTTGGTCATCGATATTCCATTGCTGATAGCGGAGCAGGTGGCCACGGGCTTGGGGGACGGCTTTTAGGAACGTGTAGATCGGGGCGGAGCCGCACCACTTCAGGTCGTCGTGATTTTGCTGGACCAGATCCCAGAAGCCGCGGGCGTCGCCGGACTCCATGCGATCCATGCGGGCGCGGTCGCGAAGGGCAACATCTTCCATCTCGCCGCGATCGGCTGCGGCTGAAAAAGCATCGCCGTAGCGGCGTCCCATATGCGCCATATCGATGCCGAGAACCCACAGGAGACGGTCGCCTTCGCGGGCGGCGATTTCGCCGAGGGCGCCGAGCATCCGGTTGACGTGATCGTTCGATTCCGGTGCGCCGCCGCGATAAATGCTGTTGGCATAGGAGCCGCAGAGAATCGGCACGATGCGGATTTTGGGTCCAAAAAGATGTTGGAGGAAGACGACTTGAAATTCGATGGAGTGCTCGATGGAGTGGCAGTAGTCCTCCATGGCGGCGGCGTCTCCGGATTTGGTGAGGATTTCGTTGATAAGGGCGGTGTCGGGGATGGTTTCGCCGAAAGGGGTCAAGAAAGGCTTGCGGGTGAGGCCGAGGCGGTCGGGCGCGCCGTAATGAGAGGTCCCGAGGATGACGAAGGTGCGGTCGGCTGCGGCGGGACTAAGTGCGGAATAGGCGGCGCGATAAGCATCGACGCCTCCGAAGGGGCTGACGTGAGGGGCCGCTATGGCTATGACTTTTTCGCGCGGTGCGGGAGGTTCTCCGGCCAGGTATTCATTGAAGGTGCGGATCAGTTCGGATTTTTCATCGGGATAGCCGGAACCGGCGTGGGCTGGTTCGCGGACGGGAGCTTCGGCAAAGGCTCGCTCGGCGTCGGCTTTGCGGCGGAGGAAAGCTTCATCGTCGAGGAATCCGGCGGCGCTTAGAGTGTCGATAAGATGTTGCTCGATCTGGTTGGCTTGCGAAGGGTCGAGGTATTGGCGGAGGTCGAGACCGCTGTGTTCACCGTCGAAAAATTCGAGGCAGGGGATCAGGCCGGGTGGAACGATCAGAGTCGCGTCCGAGTATTGATAAGGATCGCGGATCACGAGGCCGGGCTTCTCGGGAACGGGCGAGGGGAAGAAATCGAGATTGGTGCGCAGGCGCGGGAGCACGGACTTTCCAGTTTAGCGGTTTAGACTGAAGAGTGTCCTCATCTGAAGAATATCGTGCGCGGTTGAAGCGGTGGAACGAAAAGCTCGCGCGGGCGCAACGTCAATATAGCCAGTTTGGCAATGCGCGCCTGGCGACAGGGATCGCGGCGCTGGCGGTTGCCGGGTTTTCGATCGGCGTCGCGATGATCTCACCGTTATGGCTGATTGCGCCTTTGGTGGTCTTCGTGATTCTGGCGATCGTGCTGCACCGGCTTGATAGGGATCGGGAGGCGGCGGCGCGCGGGGTCGCCTATTACGAAAAAGCGATTGGCCGGACGGAGGACCGGTGGATCGGAAAAGGAAATCAGGGGGAGCGGTTTCGTGACTCGAAACATGTTTATGCGGACGATCTGGATTTATTTGGGCGGGGATCGTTGTTCGAATTATTGTCGACGGCTCGGACGGGGGCTGGAGAGCGCACTTTAGCGGAATGGCTGCTGGCGCCGGGCGAGCGGGAAGAAGTCGCGGCGCGGCAGGAAGCAGTTGTGGAATTGCGGCCGCTGATCGATCTGAGAGAAGACATCGCATTAATGGGCGAGGATATTCGCGCGGCGGTGGATGCACGCGGACTGGCGAGGTGGGGCGTCGCGCCGGAGGTTCACTTTTTCAAAGGGGCTCGCTTGATCGCGCCGGTGCTGGCGACGGCGGCGGTGGTGACGTTGGGTGGATTTTTTGCGCAGCGATTTTCGGCGGCACCTTTCCTGATTGTCGTGTTGGCGGAAATGATTCTCGGTTTCGCGGTTCGGCCGGGGGTGGGGCAGGTGAAGGAGTCAGTCGCGGCGCCGGCTTACGAATTGCGGATGCTGGCGCTGCTGCTGGAGCGATTGGAGCAGGAGCGGTTCACGTCCGCGCGGCTGAAGGGGCTGGTTGCGCAATTGCAAATCGAAGGGACCACGGCGTCACGGCGCATCAAACGGCTGACGCGGCTCATTGAGCTGCTGGATTCGGCGGAGAATATGTTTTTTCGTCCGGTGGCCGCGATGCTGATCTGGACGGCGCAATTCGCGATGGCGGTGGAGGCGTGGCGGACGGCCAATGGTCCTTATATAGGAACGTGGATCGCGGCGGTGGGTGAGTTTGAGGCGCTGTGCTCTCTTTCGACTTATGCGTTCGAGCGTCCGGATGCGACATTTCCTCAGCTCGAACTAACGGGTCCGCTATTTGATGCGGATGCGCTGCGGCATCCGTTGATTCCGGCGGCGGTCGCGGTTGCGAACGACGTTCAGATAGGAAAAGGAACTTGTCTCTGGATCGTGAGCGGGTCGAATATGAGCGGCAAGAGCACTCTGATGCGGGCGGTGGGGCTGAACGCGGTACTGGCGTGGGCGGGAGCGCCGGTGGCTTGCGCGCGGCTCAGTATTTCCGCGCTGCGGATCGGGGCGTCGATGAGCACACATGACTCGCTGGCGGATAACCGGTCGCGATTTTATGCCGAAATCAGCCGGTTGCGCGATGTGGTGGAATTGGCGCGGAGCGGGCATCCGACGCTGTTCCTGCTCGACGAACTACTGAGCGGCACCAATTCGCACGACCGGCGGATTGGCGCGGAGGCGGTGGTGCGAGGGTTAGTCGAGCGGGGGGCGATCGGGCTGGTCTCGACGCACGACCTGGCGCTGGCCGAGATGGTATCGACGCTCAACGGGAAGGCGGCAAATGTTCATTTCGAGGATCACATCGAAGGCGGCGAGATCCGGTTCGATTACCGGCTGCGGCAGGGGGTGGTGACGCGGAGCAATGCGCTGGAGTTAATGCGTGCGGTCGGGTTGGACGTTTAGAATGGAGCCAAATGAGCGTATTAATTACGGGAGCGAACGGCGGGCTGGGAACTGCTGTTTCGAAGGCGTTTCTGGAAACGGGCGCGACGGTGATCGGGGTCGCGAAGAGCTGGCCGGAGAAGGCGCCGTTTCTCGCGCTGTCTTTAGACTTGACGACGGCGGAAGGCTGCGACGCGATGGTCGCGCAGGCGCTGGAGCATGGGCCGATCGAGGCGCTGGTGCACATCCTGGGCGGATTCGGAGGCGGCGAATCGATTGCCGAGACCAGCGATAAAACCTGGGATGGCATGATGACCTTGAATCTGCGCGCGGCATTTTGCGCGATGCGGGCGGTGTTGAA
>JBEKPC010000185.1:0-9322 GCA_049521155.1 Bryobacteraceae bacterium | reverse complement strand
TCCGGAGAGCGAGCGTAAAGGGCGAACGCGTCGCAGATCGTACGTGGCCAGTGATGGATCTCCAATCCGATGCTCGACGAACTTGACCGGCCAAGTATGCGACTCTTTCATTCGCTGCTTGCCGGTTTATCCCGGCGCTATCCACGCAGGAGTGCGTGCGCCACAACGGAGTGCGCGCACCACAACGGCGGCTAGACGCGGGTTACGGCGCCTTCGGAGGCGGAGGATACCAGCTTCCAATACTTGGCGAAGACGCCGGTGGTGTAGTGCGGCGCCGGGGTCTTCCATGCCGCTAGACGGCTCTGCAATTCGGCCGGGGCGATGTCGAGATCGATGGCGTTGCGGGTGGCGTCGATGGTGATTTGGTCGCCTTCCTCGACGACCGCGATGGGGCCGCCGTTGTGGGCTTCCGGGGCGACGTGCGCGATCATAAAACCATGCGTGGCGCCGCTGAAGCGTCCGTCGGTCACTAGCGCGACGCTGTCGGATAGACCCACGCCGACTATGGCGCCGGTGACTCCAAGCATCTCCTGCATGCCAGGGCCGCCGCGCGGACCTTCATAACGGATGATCACCACGTCGCCGGGCTTGATGGCGCCGGAGAGGACAGCGGTGCTGGCATCGTGTTCGCAATTGAAGACACGAGCGGGTCCCTTATGGACTTTCCGGTCGACGCCGGAGAGCTTGATCACGCAGCCTTCCGGGGCCAGGCTCCCACGCAAAATCGAGAGGGCGCCGCGCGGCTTGATCGGATGGGCCAGCGTGCGGATCACTTCCTGTCCGGGCGTTTCTTTGGCATCGGCGGCCTCCTCCGCGAAGGTGCGGCCGGTGATGGTGATAGCGGCGCCATCCGCCATTTTGCCTTCGAGCAGGCGCCGCGCGATCAAACCAATGCCGCCTGCGGTATCGACGTCCACGGCCATAAAGCGGCCGGCGGGTTTCAGGTCGGCGAGTACCGGCGTTCGGGCGAAAACAGTTTCGAAATCGTCGATGGAGAGCGGCACTTCGGCTTCGCGCGCCATGGCGAGAAGGTGCAGCACGGCGTTGGTGGAGCCACCGCTCATGGCGACGCCGGCGATGGCGTTATCGAATGCTTTGCGCGTGCAGATGTCGCGCGGGCGCAGGTTGCTGCGCACGGCGTCCATGACGATCTGGCCGCAGCGATAGGCGACGGCGTCCTTGCGGCTATCGATCTGTGGAACCGAAGCCGAGCCCATGGGAGCGAGACCGATCAGCTCCGCCACGGTGGCCATGGTGTTGGCCGTGAACTGGCCGCCGCACGCGCCGGCGCCGGGGCAGGCGCGGTTTTCGATTTCGCGCAGCTCGTCGTCGCCGATCTTGCCGGCGGCGTTGGCGCCAATGGCTTCGTAGACGTCCTGAATGCTGATGTCCTTACCCTTGTACTTGCCGGGCATGATGGAGCCCCCGTAGAAGACGACGCCGGGAACGTTGGTGCGCAGCAGCGCCATGGCGGCGCCGGGCGTGGTCTTATCGCAGGCTACCAGCGCCACGATGCCATCGAACATGTGGCCGCGAATCAGCAGCTCGATGGAATCGGCGATCACTTCGCGGCTGATGAGCGAAGCCTTCATGCCTTCGGTGCCCATGGTGACGCCGTCGCTTATGGCGATGGTGTTGAACTCCATGGGCGTGCCGCCGGCGGCGCGGATGCCTTCCTTCACCTTCACGGCTAATTCCCGCAGGTTGAAATTACAGGGCATGGTTTCGATCCAGGTGTTGGCGACGCCGATGATGGGCTTGGCGAGATCTTCATCGGTGAAGCCGATGGCTTTCAACATGGAGCGGGCGCCGGCGCGGCTCTTGCCTTGAGTGATGGTGTAGCTTTGGAGTTTCATAGGAAGTAACCAGTTTAGGGCTGCGCGCGGGGACGCCGCAAGCGGAGGAGAAACTAAGGTGGAGTGTCGTAAAGGGTAGCGGCTATGAATTTCGACGCAGAGACGCTGAGGCGCAGAGTTAAGCGCAGAGAACACATCAGAAGGTTTTCTCTGCGTGGCCTCTGCGTCTCAGCGGCTCTGCGTCGAAAGCGTAAGCTTCGCTCTCGGACGGATAAGGTATGCTTGCAGTGATGCTAAGCGGCAAGCTGCGCGAACACGGAGTGGTGGGCGCGGGCGGAGCGGGTTTCCCCACCTACGTGAAGGCGCAATCGAAGGTGGAGTTCGTGATTGCCAATGGCGCCGAATGCGAGCCGCTGATCCACAAAGACGCGGAGATGATGAAGCACTTCCCCAGCCAGATTGTGGCGGGAATGGATCTCATGCTGGAAGCGACCGGGGCGAAGACCGGCAAGTTCGGGGTGAAGACGAAAAATGCGGAATCGGTGGAGGCGCTGAAGCGGCACATCCAGAGCGACCGCATGGAATTCACGATGCTGGGGGATTTTTATCCCTCGGGCGACGAGTACGAACTGGTCTATACGGCTACGGGGCGGTTGATTCCACCGGCGGGAATTCCGCTGCAGGTGGGCTGCGTGGTGGCGAACGTGGAGACGCTGTACAACGTCCACCAGGCGTCGCTGGGAAGGCCGGTCACGGAGACGTTTCTTTCGGTGTGCGGGGCGGTGAAGCAGCCGAAATCGTTCTGGGCGCCGGTGGGGATGACGTTCCGCGAGCTGATACAAGCGGCGGGCGGCGCGGCGGTTGACGACATCGGCGTCTTCATCAGCGGCATCATGATGGGCACACTGACGTTCGATCTGGACGATGTGGTGACGAAGACCACCGGCGGATTGATCGTGCTGCCGGGCGATCACTACCTGATCACGCGGCGGACGCGCACGATGCCGGAGATGCATCACATCGGAAAATCGGCGTGCGACCAGTGCAGCTACTGTACGGAGTTTTGTCCGCGGTACCTGTTGGGTTACGATGTGCAGCCGCACAAAGTGATGCGCAGCCTGGGCTTCACCACAACGGGCGCGGACATCTGGAATCAGTGGGCGGAGCTGTGCTGCGCTTGCGGACTTTGCACGTTGTACGCGTGCCCCGAAGACCTGTATCCGAAAGAGGCTTGCGATCAGGCGAAGACGGACCAGCGCGCGGCGGGGTTGAAATTTGTGCAGAAGAAGGCGGTGGAAGTTCATCCGATGAAGGAATACCGGCGCGTGCCGCTGGCGCAACTGCGGAAGCGGCTGCACATTGAGGAATACGAACGGGAGACGCCATACGAGGCGGTGAAGTTCGATCCCGCGGCGGTGCGAATCAAGATGAAGCAACATGCCGGACAGCACGCGGTGGCGGTGGTTGGCGAAGGGGCCAAGGTGAAAAAGGGACAGGTGGTGGGCCGCGTGGAAGAGGGTAAGCTGGGGACGAACGTCCATGCGAGCATCGGCGGAAAGGTGCGGCGGGTGACGGCGGAAGTAGTGGAGATCGTGGCTTAAAGCATGGCAAAGAACTCACTGGGATTGATCGAGCTGACCAGCATCGCGGCGGGCTATCAGGCGTGCGACGCGATGCTGAAGGCGGCGGACGTGGAATTGGTGCTGTCGCGATCCATATGCTCGGGCAAGTATATGGTGATGGTGCGCGGGGATGTGGCGGCGGTGGAAGCGGCGGTGTCGGCGGGCATCAGCCGCGGCAACTTTTCGATTATCGATTCGTTCGTGATTCCGAATCTGCACGAATCGATTTTCCCGGCCATCAGCGGGGTGACGAAAGTGGAGGCGCTGGAGGCGCTGGGAATTGTGGAATCGTTCTCGGTGGCGTCGCTGATTGAGGGCGCGGACGCGGCGGTGAAGACGGCGAACGTGGAGCTGATCGAGATCCGGCTGGCAATGGCGCTAGGCGGGAAGGCGTTCGTGACGCTGACAGGCGGGGTGGCGGCGGTGCAGAGCGCGGTGGAAGCGGGCGCGCAGGTAGTTGGGCAAAAAGGGATGCTGGTGAACAAGGTGGTGATTCCGCATCCGCGTCCGGAATTGCTCAACGAGATGATTTGAGGGCGCGGAGGGCGATTTGACAGTGGGTTGAAACGCTGTTTAAATGGAGAAACTAACTGTTGCTCCTCAGTAGCTCAATGGTAGAGCATTCGGCTGTTAACCGAAGGGTTGTAGGTTCGAGTCCTACCTGAGGAGCCAATTCTTTTCAACGATTTACGATCCTTCTTCTTGCCGCAAACCTTCCCTGAATTATCCGACTGTGGGGACTTTTGTGGGTACTCCACTTCAATCTGCTGCTTAACTGTGGGCACTGGCGAGTGATCCTGCTCCGGTTCCGCCGGCTCGGCGGGCTTCTTCTCCACGATGGATTCGAGGGCCTTGCGCTTGGCCTCCATCCGAATGTGGCTATAGTGTTTCAGCATTTGCTTTGAGACGTGACCGGCGATGTCCATGATCGTTTGATCGCTCGCGCCGCTCTCGGCAAGGTCCGTGATAAGCGTATGCCGGTTATCGTGCCAGCGCCCGGTGACATTTGCCTTTTTACGCAAATTTCGCCAGGCTGTCTTCAGCGTGGTGACAGGTCGTGTCGGATCATTCGGGCGCGGCCTCCCGAACGGGAAGACGTACCACTCGGGCCGGAGTTCGCCAAAACGGAGAATGTACCAATCCGCGTACGCCGCCAATGCGTCATAAAGCGCTGAATTCAGTGGAATCGTTCGTCCTTCACCGGCTTCGGTCTTGCTGCGGCTGACAGCGAGGTAACGCTTCTCCAGGTCGAGCCGGTCCCATGTCAGCGTCTTAATCTCCGCATCGCGCATGCCGGTGTTAAGAGCCAGCATGAGAGCTGGATAAATGTGTGGAGACTGGGCTTCTTTGGCTTTTTCGATGAGGCGCGCTTTCTCCTCTGGCCTATAGGCCTTGCCGATAGGCGTACCCGTCTTGAGCTTGAGGATCTTCTTCTTGTGCAGCCTAACCCGCAGGACATCCCCGGCGATGTCCATTATGCGGAGCAGGAAACCGACCTCCTCATTGATCGACTTCGGAGCAGCATTTTCACGCAGCCTGGCCTCCTGGTACTTCTTGGTCGCGTCCTCGTTGACATCGACTAGCATCTGGTCGCCGATCAATCGTTTAACGTGGCCCAGGGCATACTCGGCGAATATCGCCGACCGCGGGTGGCGCAGTTTATAGCTGCTCAGATATTCGTCCGCCAACTCCTGGATGGTGCGTACGCGCTCATGCCGGACATCTTCGAGGTTATTGAAGCCTTCTTCAAGTTCACGGCGGCGTTTTTGCTCCGCCGCCTTAGCGAGTGTCTTTGAGCAGGTCTTGCTCGATTCTCGAACGCGCCTCCCCGCGAACCAGAACTCGTACCACCAAACATTTCCTCTTTTTAGTAGCGACATTGCTCTGTCCCGCGCTGCACGACACTCACTTCACAGCCCTGAGCAGAGCGCGCGTTTCGGTTCTGCCTGCTCCGCCAGTTGGTAGTGCTGCGAGCCAGGCCTCAATCTCGTCGGGCCTATAACGGACCAGGGAGCCCACCTTGATGAACTGCGGTCCACGATGTTCCAGTCTCCATCTTCGCAACGACGCGACGCTGACGCGCAGTTGCCTGGCCACTTCTTCTTCAGTCAATAGCGTAAACATTTTCACCTCGCTACCCCACTGCGGTTTGATCGCTCCCTGCCATTTCGGTGCCCGCTGGCCACACGGGACCGTATCTGAAAGCGGCGGTCCAGTGCTTCAAGGCGTTCGAGTGCGTCAAGCAATTGCAGGCCAGCCTCGCGCATCGCGTCGCAGGGCAGAGCGAACTGTTCCGCGTGCTTGATTGCGAACTTGATTCGGTCAATCGCAACGCGGGCTTGGTAGGCCATCTCAAATTCCATCGCTGAGGGACACGATCGGACATCGGCTTCGATTGCCGCAACGATTTGGCGTACGATTTGTGACCGCATAGACTCTTACTGGCGGGAGACGTCGCCCGCCGTAGAGCTATAGTACGGCAGCCTTTGAAATTCGCCAAAAGCGGCGCAGTCGAAGCGATTTGGCGTCCGATTGGTGCTGGAGTAAAACGTAGATAAAAGCTGAGGCTACTGCCGGTTCCGGCGACGAGGGGGGACCGACGGCCACTCAGGCCGAGACAAATGAACAGGTTCTGACATGCTAAGCGGCTCTGCGGCTGAGCCATTCGCGCCCGATGATAAACGCATCAACATCTACTGGCCGATATCTTACTGATTTCCTGAGCTTTACGGACGGCAAGAAGGGCCGTCGGCGGCCATTCAAGTGTCCGAAGACCCAGGCTCGGCTGAAACCCAGCCAATGCGCGACCTCCTTCGCACCAAGTAGTTGAATCATCCTCAATATCAATGGCGCTGTTCCGGCGCATTTGGTCATCGTCGATGGGATCATCGGCATGGAGAAAACGGCCGCTGCATGACTCTCAGCGCAAATCTCGGGCGGTGGGCTACGATCCCGTCGCCGCCGATTTCGTAAGCTCCCGGCTGATGGGTCTCCACCCGTTGCGCGTGAATTACCTGGCTCAAGCGGCTGAGTCCCTCGGGAACGGAACGCCTGAACGCATCGTGCACTCGGGAGAAAGGCTACCAGCCACTCTACAGCCATTCGCGGTTCTTCCGGAGTTTGCTCATCTGCGCCTTTAGATTCGACCGCTCGAAATTCCGAGAATCTTTGCCCTCGGCTCTGAAGTAGCAGAGCGGGACCACAACGCCGGGCTGGCAACCTCGGAAATTCCGAGAATCTCGGCCCCACGTCGCGGGCCCTTGCGGGGTTTGAGCATTTCCCCGGACGTAAGACTATCCGCTGAACCCCGGTGTCGGTGGACATGAGCAGCAGAGCCTTCGGACGGGGTGGCGCTTCAGCGACGCGACAAGCCAAGTGAACATAGCATCGGATTATGGGGGGCCGGGTGATTTCGAGCGGGGGATTGACACGCCGACGGCCAGTTTCAAGAAAGCCTAATCTTTGTGCCAGAATCGAGTTGTGGCGCCGACCAGGCTGACGTTGTTCACAAAGTTTTCGCTGACCGCCGCGAGCCTTACGGTCGTAACTGGGTCCCTCATGGTCGGCCTTATGACTGCGCCCCTTGGCCGTGCCCAGTCGCCCAACCGGCCGCAGGCCGCGGTTGCGACGGCTCCCTTGGCTTTTGATGTGGTTTCGGTCAAGCCCACCACGGAGGGTCCGGGGGAGATGCTGATTCGCCCTATACCAGGCGGCCAGACGTATATAGCAAGAAATGTCCCGCCACGGCTCATGATCAAGGCGATGTACAGGATTACGGACAGTCAGATCGTCGGAGGAGCGGATTGGATTGATACCGAGCACTACGACATCGACGACAAGGTTGATCGTCCGTCCACAGTGGACCAGCTGCACGAGATATTTCGGAACCCTTCTTGCCGATCATTTCCAATTGCAGTTTCACCGCGAAACACGGCTTGCTTCGGCCTAAGTAATGACCGGTGTTAAGTCAGGAGCCAAGCTCAAGCTCAGCGAAGGCCATGAACAATTCGATGTTCCAATCAAGCCGGACGGCGCGGGGGCGCATGGTCGGCACGAGGGTTCCTATCTTGTATCTGGCCTGGTTTTTGTCGCAACAGCCGGATGCGCCGGTCGTGAATGACACCGGACTCGACAGATACTACGACTTCGCGGCTTGGCTGTCGCCGGAGCGGGGCGCTGGGCTGTTGGTGGTTGCCGACTCGTCTGGGGAACGCCGTCAGACCTGGACAGAGGGCGTCATCGTTGCGTTACTGTAACGTGAACAGCTTGGGCTGACGCTGCAACAGCGGAAGGCTCCGGTGGAAGTTTTCGTAATCGACCATGCGGCAAGGCCGGAAGCGAATTGAGTGCTCCGGCTCACGCCTCTCAGGGCCCTACAATCCGGCTACTGGAGTCAACAGGACCGTTCAATCCGGTGCCGCGGGGAGATGTGGCGGGCCAACCCGTAGATCCCCCCTGACGCCCCGTAGCGGCGATTTGGCCGAACTCCTCGATTTCGATCACATTTAGAGGGAACTCCAGGAGGACCTTGCTGGACGCTTCGCCGAATGGGCAGTTTCGACTGGCCGAACGGAGCGGCCACTTTATCCAGATTGATCAACCCGAGCTCGTTGTTTAAGGGATCCGAGATTTGGTTCCCGCTCGCTGATCGGTAAAGTTACTCATTCCGGCGACAGCTGCCTTCCGAAGGGCATTGAGGGATGCTGGCCGACTTATGGGGAGTAATCCGGCGTCGGAGGACGGAGAACCAGCCCGGACGATACGGTGTGGAGTACACTGAGGAGCAGGCTCCACATATGGAAACCATCCAGGTTGCCCTCGATTCGAAATTATTGCGCGCTACGGAATTGGCGGCGCGGTGAACGAAGTTGAATCGCTCCGCGTTGATTCGCGAGGCCATCCGAGCGCACCTGAAGAATCTCGACATCAGGGAACGGGAACTGCGCGACCGCAAAGGCTATGAAGGCAGCCCAAGGGAATCGGGGGAACTATCCGGATGGGAGGCGGAGGCGATTTGGCCGAAGGAATAGCCAGGGGCGACATTCGGCTCTACCGTTTTGCTTCGCCGGACAAGGCAAGGCCAGTCGTAGTGCGGACGCGCGACAGTACGCTTGATTACTTGTCCACAGCGACGGTCGCACCGATCACGTCCAGCATCCGAGGGGTTCCCTCCGAAGTGAGGTTGGACGAAGAAGATGGTACGAAGAGCCTTGCGCAGTGAATCTTCATAACACGGTGACCGTGTCGCAACAACGCTTGGGCCGTCGCGTGGCTCACCTCGCTCCATTGCGAATGGAGAAGGTTTGCGGTGCCCTGCGCTTTTCACTAGGCTGCGACACGGACTAACTGCCCGCTCTTCGGCCTTCGGGTGCGAAGAACCTCATTCCGGCAGTGAGGCCGACTTATGGGGAGTAATCCGGCTAACTCCCGGATTTCAACCAGGGTGTTGTCTGCCCACGCGCTTCCGGCAACCGCGCCGCACAGCGAGAACGTGCGCCCTCTAGCCGAGAAACAACGTCACCTTTTTCGGTCAAAATCCAATCCTGCGGGAAACGGTGACTGTCCCGAGAAGTATGCCGCAATCGCCGCTCGCCACACCCGCGTAGGTTCTGATTGAAATTCGTATCCGGGCATCGGCTGGATTCGGACATCCAGCGCGCTCAGTTCCAAGAGGGCATCGAGGAAGTGCACGACTTGCAGATCTTCCTTAGAGAACACCCAAAGGGTGAAACGATTGCGAATCGCCACCCGCGATCTTAGAAGTAATTCGGGCATTTGCCGTGGCGCCAGTCGCAGCAGCGGAAGCGCACATCGGATCTGGTCGCCTCGCACTGTCGGTAGCTGAACGGGGTCGTTCCAGTGTCCGCGCGCGCGGCGTACATCCGGGTTAGTTTCCCGGAATCT
>JBEKPC010000184.1:0-9447 GCA_049521155.1 Bryobacteraceae bacterium | reverse complement strand
CGGCGTCACAAGGCGAGGTGGGCAAGTGCGGCGTGGCGATTTCGTCGCTAGCCGACATGGAGACGCTGTTTCAAGGAATCCCGCTGAGCGATGTGACGGTTTCGATGACCATCAACTCGCCCGCGTCGATTCTATGGGCGATGTATCTGGCGGTCGCCGAGCAGCAGGGCGTGAGTTGGGATCGCGTCTCCGGCACGCTGCAAAACGACATTCTCAAGGAGTATATCGCGCAGAAGGAGTACATTTATCCGCCTCGACCCTCGATGCGGCTGGTGACCGATTCTATCGAATTCGCCGCGAAGCATACGCCGCGATTTAATCCGATTTCGATCAGCGGTTATCATATTCGCGAAGCGGGATCGACGGCGGTGCAGGAACTGGCGTTTACGCTGCGCGATGGAATCGAGTACGTCGATTGGGCTCTCGAACGCGGGTTGCCGATCGATGCGTTTGCTCCGCGGCTGAGTTTCTTCTTCAATGCGCACAGCGATTTTTTTGAAGAGATTGCCAAGTATCGCGCGGCCCGGAAAATTTGGGCACACGTGATGCGGGATCGATATGGCGCGAAAGACGAGCGTTCGACCAAGCTCCGATTTCATGCGCAGACGGCAGGCTGTTCGCTGACCTGGCAGCAGCCGCAGAACAATATCGTGCGGACGGCGGTGCAGGCGATGGCGGCGGTGCTGGGTGGATGCCAATCCTTGCACACCAATTCGCTGGACGAGGCCTACGCGCTGCCGAGCGAACATGCGGTCACGGTGGCTCTCAGAACGCAGCAGGTGATCGCCTATGAGACCGGGATTACGACGGAGCCAGATCCTCTGGGAGGCAGTTATTTCGTCGAAAGGCTCACGCTCGATATGGAAGATGCGGCCAACGCATATATCCGCCGCATCGACGAGATGGGCGGCATGATTCCGGCCATCGAGCGAGGCTATCCGCAAACGGAAATCGCCAATGCGAGCTACGAGTTTCAGCATTCGGTAGAGATGGGCGAGAACGTGATCGTCGGCGTGAATAAGTTCACGGAGAAGGACGAGAAGCCGATTGAGCTGCTGCAAATCGATAAGACTGCGGAGGGGCGGCAGATCGAAAAGCTGCGCGGCGTGAAGGCGAGGCGGAGCGCGAGCGAGGTCGAAAAGGCGTTAGCGAATTTGAAGAGGGCCGCGGAGGGGACGGAGAATACGATGCCGTTCATCCTCGATGCGGTGCGCGCTTATGCGACGGTGGGGGAGATTTCGGCTGCGTTTGGAGAGGTGTTTGGGACGTATACGGAGACTAGCGTGCTGTAGCCCAACGATCCCCTGGTGTGACAGTCAGGGAATTATTGGGCGTGGCGCTGGGCTAGCATTGCTATGGTGGACAAGGCGGCTAGCAGGCCTAGGAATTGCAGCATGCCGGTGTTGTCAGGCTCCTCCGCGGCATCCTTGGTGAACAGTCGGTAGATCGCGCCGGCTGTGACCAGACCTAGCATTACTTCTTTCGTCACGAACCAGAGAACTCCCGCTGCTGCGAGGATCATGATCCGTTGCTGACGCGTTTGGGAGGCGAATCCGCGGGAGCCGTCCAATTGCCAGACTGGAATTAGGTTGAACAGATTGATAATCGCGCCGAAGTGGGCGATTGCGTCCCAGGCTTTTGCGCCCGTTACGTAACCGGCAGCGAGGGCGATAGCGGCGGCTCCAAAGCCGTAGATCGGACCGGCGAGCCCGACGCGCGAATCCTGAATCGGGGTGATGCGAAGCTGCTTGAGACGGATGAAGGCGCCGAAGCCGGGGATGAACATCGGCGCGCTGGCCGGAATGCCGTATTCGCGCAAGGTGAGGACGTGTCCCATCTCATGGATGTAGATGGAGAAGACCATGCCGATGGCGAAAGTCCATCCATAGAGCGCCCAATACACGCCGGCGAAGGCCAGCATGGAGAGCAGCGTGCTGAGCTTGGTCAGGCCGAGCAGCAACAGCTTGCCCTTGGTCAACAGCACCAGGATCGTGGACCCGATCCCGGTCGCGCTTTTCTTCCAGCCGCTGCCGGTCTGCTGCGCTGTTTTGAGATTATCGATGTGCGCCCGAATGGCCCGGTATTGCACGGTATCCGGCGGCAGCAGCGCGGCCGATTGCTCCCATAACTTACGCGCTGCGGAGACGTCTCCCTGAGCCGTGGCCTGCTGCGCTTGCGCGGCAAGCGATTCCAATTCCTTCGCATGCGTTAGGCAGTGGCACGAAGGGCAGCTGAGCGCGGATTCTTCGAGGGTCGTTCCACAATCTGGGCAGGCTACTGTTGTCACGAATACGGTCCTGCTACCAGTATCTCGTGTCTGGCGGTCAGAGCCCAGGCGTACCGCAAGCCGACGAACAGGATGATGATCGACAGGATGCCGCTGGCGGGTGAGCTGCCGAGTTCGAGGAAAGGCGATGCGGCGGCCAGGAGCAGAATCCCCGGCAGTATCTGTTTCACGTTTTGGACGGCTGGGGTGGAGTGAGTTGTCGAGTGCGTGTTGGCGTGTTTCACCGCCAGGAAAATGCCGGCGGGAAGGACGCTGGTGCTGATCGCGAAATAGGTGAGCGCGACGGCCAGAATCTGCTGCGGACGGCCGCCGAGTCCGTAGGAGGCGTGGCGGATCGCCTTACCCACCATCCATCCGACGGCGATGGCGACGATGCCGATCTGCACGCCCATGGCGAGAACCGCGGCGTAGAGTAGGCATCCGGCGAGCGCGGCGGCTGCGCCATAAATGACCGCCCGGAAGATCGGAAGAGGCTTTGGGGATTGGCGGCCGGCTTCGATTTTGGCGGCGCAGGACGGGCAGATCACCTGATTTCGGACTTGGTAATACTGGCCGGAAATGGGCTGTTTGCAGGCTGCGCAGCTTTGAGTGGCGCCTGGGGCTTCAGTATGGATGGGCTGGGCGCGGCGGAATTGGAGGCTGTCGACCGAGGGAAGTTCGGGATCCGGCATAGTTTAAGTTTAGGCTTTGGCAGCAATCAACATGCCGCGATTTCAGTTTGGCGTCCGAAACACGATAACGTCCAGCCACTTCTCGCTAACCGTGGGCTGGAGCTGCCGGACCGCGGGATCGCTCGAGAGGGGAGGCCGTTTGAGCGCGTCGATCGCGTCGAATAGTTTCCGTCGTTGGGGAGTCGGTCCCTCGGGTGGCATGTAGACGCCGAGTCGGAGCCTCAACTGGTTGTTCGGTCCGGCTCCGAGAATTCCCGCCAGTTTTCCACCCTGCCAGGATGTGATAACCCACCCCCCTTCCTCTCTCCAAGAGATCTGAAACGCCCGCCCGTTCAATTTCTCCAGCTGTTCGAGGCTCATTCCAAGACTAATGCCTTCTTCGGTGTGCCACTTGCAGGGACTGTCGTCGCGCTCCTAGCAGATCATGACGCTCATGATGGTCCGGCTGTCTCGCCAAATGATGGCGAGCGCTCCACCGGGCGGCGGCTGGGAAAATATTACCGTGCCGGGCCAAGGCCCCTCTCCGGTCTCTACGGGTTGATCATGGACGTTGGCTTTTCCAAGAAGGCGCTCCAGGCCGGCGCGGGTTATGGATGTCGGAATCGGCCCCAGTCGCTCGCCGGGAACGATGAGCCAGTCGTTTTGCTGAGCCTCCGCAGAGACGGCCCAGAGAATTGGGAAGATGAAACGTAGCGCTGTTCTCACAGGGTGCAGCACTCATTATCAAGATACGCGCTGAGGGCACTCAATCAGGGGTCCTTATTAGTTCTATACTGAGAACGAGGTAATCCACCGGCTTCGTTACTGAAGACGGCGGAGTGAGTCTCCACTCGATTATGGATCACAGGATCCGAGTCCTGGTCGCAAAGCCAGGGCTCGATGGACATGACCGCGGCGCGAAAGTGATCGCGCGCGCATTGCGCGATGCCGGGATGGAAGTGGTTTACACCGGTCTGCGGCAGACTCCGGAAATGATCGTGAATGCGGCGCTTCAGGAGGACGTGCAGGTGATCGGCCTGTCGATCCTTTCGGGAGCGCACAACGCGATCGTGCCCCGGGTGATGGCGTTATTGAAGGAAAAACAGATGAGCGACGTGCTCGTCATTGTGGGTGGCATCGTTCCGGATGAAGATGCCGCACAACTGAAACGGCTGGGCGTGGCGCAGGTGTATCAACCCGGCGCTTCGCTCGACACAATCGTAAATTTCATCCGCAGCTCGGTGAAGCAGACAGCCTGATGGCACTCACTTCGCCGCATTTGAAGAGAATCAAGAAAGATAGAATGCAAGACAAACTCAATATTGCGGTGTTCGTCGATTACGACAACATCGAGATCGGACTGAAGTCGACGCTCCGCCGCGAGTTCGACGTCTCCCTGGCGCTTGACGCGCTGAAGGAGCGCGGCGATATCGTGGCGAAGTTCGCTTACGCCAACTGGGGCCGCCAGGACGGCGCGACCCGGCAGATGGCGGAAAACGCCGTACAGATGGTGCAGCGGATCCCTTCGCCGCGCGGCGATAAGAATGGAGCGGACATCAACCTGGCCCTGGATGCGCTGGAGATGGCGTTTACGCACACCCATGTGAACGCGTTCGCGATCGTCAGCGGCGATAGCGATTTCATTCCCCTGGTGAATAAGCTGAAGGAATATGGCAAGACGGTTTTCGTGGTCGGCGGGAAGGCGTTCACCTCGACGATTCTGCAACAGAATTGCCACGAGTTCATCAGCTTCGAATCGCTGATGCAGGATGCGCCGGAGCGCCAGGATCGGCCGGTCACATTGCCCGGCGAGATTCGCGCTCCACGCGGGCCGGAACGGCAAGGAGATCGCCCGCTGGAGCGGCAAGGAGACCGTCTCGGCGATCGTCCTGCTGATCGTCCCGACAGGGGACCTCGTCCCGATCGTGGACCGGATCGCGGGCAGGATCGTGGCCGGCAGCGGCCCGCGCCACTCGATTTGCAACAGTCGATTGCTCTGGTGGAGCGCGCGTTGCAAGTGCTCGAACGGCGCGCCGTACAGCCGCAACTCGGATTGCTGAAATCGACCATGTTGCAGCTCGACCCGGCGTTTAATGAGAGAGCCTACGGAGCGTCCAGCTTTTCGGATTTCGTCGAGAAGCTGAAACGCGCCGAACTGGTGAACGTGAGCGGCACTGGCGGCCGGTACGTGATCGAGCGCAAGACTTCTTCGACGCCGGAGAGGGCCAACCTCAAGCCGGAGGATTTGCTGCCGCCGCTGCGTGACGTGCTCGAAAATCATCGCCTGGAGCTGGAAAACAATTGCCCGGTGGAAGATCTGGCCGCATGGTTCAAGGCGGAGCAGCCCAACTTCGACATTAGCGGGTATGGCTTCCAATCCTTCGTCGAGTTCTTGAATTACGCCCAGGATAAGACGGTGGTGCGCCTGGAACCGCATGAAGATCAGGGCATGTGCGTTTCTCTGGGCGCGGAATTTTATCCGCCCGCGGAGCCGCCGAAGCCTGAGCCGGAAGCGGTGCCGGAGATCGAAGAGGATGAGCCGCAGCCTTATGTGGAAGGCCAGCCGACCATCTTCGAGCCGAATCCGCCGCCCGCGAAAGCGAAGCGGGCACCTGCGCGCAAACGTCCTCCGACGAAGGGCGCCGGAGGGGGAGCAGGTACGCGCCGTCCTCCACGATCGCCTCGAAAAAAGACGGACGGAAATTCGTAGAGATGGCGATCGAGCGAATTTTTCCGCCATCGGTGCCGACGCCGCGGGGTCCTTATTCCCCCGCGGTGCGGGCCGGCGATTTCATCTTTGTAAGCGGGCAAGGACCGGTGGACCCGGCGACGGATCAACTCTCGCCGGGCGATATCCAGCATGAGACGCGGCTGGTGCTGGGAAACATCAAGCGAATTCTGGAAGGCTGCGGCGCGTCGATGTCGGATGTGGTGAAGTGCTCGGTATTTCTAAAAGACGGCCGCGAGTTTCCGCAGATGAACGAAGTCTACGCGGAATTTTTCGGCGATCAGAAACCGGCGCGGACTACGGTGGAGGCACAATTCGCCAATCCCGTGATGCGAGTTGAGATCGATTGCGTCGCCTACCGGCCGAAGTAAATATTTAGTTTTTAGCTTGCGGAGGTTGATAGCCGGGAGGGAAAGCCGAGCCTTCGCCGAAGAAATAATCTTCCATCTGTTTGAGGATGAACTCCTGCGCCTCCGTGGTGCCGAGGTTCAGCCGGTACTCATTCATGATCATCTTCATCTGTTCAAGCCAGAGCTTCCAGGCCGCGAGCGAAACGTTGTCGTAAATTCGCTGGCCTGCGGGATTATCGAACGGAACTTCGTCCAGTCCCGGCATCTCCCTCTGAAATTTGACGCAGAACACCTTATGTCCGGTTCTGTTCTGCTCCTCTGAAGAACGAGGATTTATCGCACCACCGCCGCAACCCATAGCTCTTAGGATAGCAGCTAGGGTGCGGCCGGAGCGGGAGCCTGTGCGGCGCGCTTGGCCTTCACGGCATCAATATATTCCGATAATTTCAAAGGCAATCGAGCCCCCTTCTCCATGTGGCGTTGAACCGCCTTTTGGTACCGGCGCAGGGTCTCCCGCTTGGACGACTCGCGCAAGTTACAGCTCTCGATATCCAGGAGCAATTCAACCTCCCAGGGCCGGAAGGTATTGCGATGCATATTACCGCGAAGCAGTTCCTGAATAAGGCGGTTAAACTGCGCCAAGACTGCGTCGCTGTCAGGTAGGGAGTCGTGCATACGGATATTCGTCGTATCGTCCCGTTCGACCTGAATCTTAACACGAGTCGGGATGCTCATGCTGGCAAATGAAGCATGGGAGCAACCAGCGCCGTCACGGTAACGGCAATCTCCTCCGACGAACAGCGATCCGGCGTCTGCGCCCATTCCTTTGCGGCGCCGTAAATCGCCCAGCTCACGGAGGCGGCAATGATCTCCGGCGCGACCGCGCTGTGGGGCACATGCTGCTTAAACCCGGCCAGCAGAATCTCCCGCACAGCGGTGATGATCGCCGATTCCATATGCGATTCCAACTGCCGCCTGGAGTTGGCCAGGTAATCGCAGACTACCAGCACGATAGTCTTCAGCTCCCCCGCGCAGGTGCCTTTAAACTCCACCTTGCGATGCGTCACCAGCTCCTGGAACCGGCAGCCGATGGTGCAGGTCAGCAGCGCGAACTTGTCTGGGTAATGATCGTAGAAAGTGGCCCGGTTCACGGTTGCCGCATCGGCAATATCCTGAATCGAAATATCGTCGAACGCTCGTTTTTCCAATAACTTATCGAGCGCCTGCTGCAATAGCAGCCGAGTGCGCCGGATACGCGGATCCACGGTTTTTTCGACTATCATTTGCCGTCTCCCAGAATATCAGATGTTCAATAAACAACATTCGTCGTTTTTATGAATCGACAAATGACGTTTTGACATCAACTGTCGTGTAAGGAGAAACACCAATGGCCACGCTTCTTAGAATTGATTCGAGTCCTCTCGGGGACGGAGCTTCCTTCAGCCGGCACCTCACGGCCGAGTTTGTTGAGAAATGGAAGAGGACGCACCCGGCGGGAACTGTCATCACCCGGGACGTGACGGCAACGCCGCTCGGGCCCATCAATCAGGAATGGATCGGCTCCGCCTATTCTCCGAAAGGAAGCCTGACCCCACGCCAACAGGACGTCCTCGCGCTCTCCGACGCACTGATCGCCGAGCTGAAGGCCGCCGACGAGTATGTGATCGGCGTACCGATGCATAATATCTCGATCCCCAGTTCGCTGAAGCTTTGGATCGATCAGGTCGCGCGGGTGGGCGAGACATTTTCCTACGAGAATGGCGTGCCCGCCGGTCTTCTAAGCAACAAGAAGGCTACGTTTCTAGTGGCGTCGGGCGGCGTTTATGACCAGGGAACTCCGGGGTTCGCATTAAACTTCATCGAACCCTATCTGCGGTCTCTATTCGCTTTTATCGGCGTAGCGGACACTACTTTCATCAATGCGAGCGGAACGGCCAGAAGCCGTTTCGGAGTGGAGCGGTCAATCATTCTTCAGCCGGCTCTCGAATCCATTCAAGCGGCCTAAGAAAATGTTGGAGGCGCGGATCGGAGTCGAACCGACGAATAAAGGTTTTGCAGACCTTCGAACCTCGCCGCTAACTTTTGTAGAATCAGCGAATATTTCTTGCTTACTCGATTCCCGTCCGGTTTCCGTCCGGTCGAACCATCTGAAACCTTTCCAAATCGCATGCGTCGCGCGGCGTGAGGGACAGGCACCGCAGCCTCACGTCGCCCGCCTCTCCCCGCAACGGGAGTCGCGGCCCCCGGGGTTTTCTGAGCGAGCAAAGAAAGACAAAAGATGATCGAGTTCCGCATCAGAACAGTCTAGCGGAAATTCAAAAGCCCCGAGCCGGGATTCATGAAGCCACGCCACCAGCATCTGCGTTGTTCACGTAGGCCGCTCCTAGCTATGACGCGCTCACGTTTCGCCACTCTAAGAGCAAAGCTAGAGTCCCCGGGATTCGAGGCGGTGAAGCAGCAGGTTTCAATCGCGATGGCCTCAAAGAATCCGGAGGAACTGCGTATGCAGGCGCTACGCGATATCGCTCGCGATTTTCCACTGCATGGGAGCAGATGCCCCTCCGACGATGCTTTACGTAAGCTGTTGGAGCAGTTCGATTCAGCCGCATCCACACCGTCCAGGGGAACAAGCGGAAACACACACAATTGAACAGTCCGAAAAAATGGTTCGTCAGATCGCCGGCTGGAACGATTACGAGTTCCTCTTCGGCACGATCGATGTGCCGACGGATGACGTGGCGCACAGTCACCGAGAAAATTATGTGGAAAGGTATCGTGTGTCCGGCATGCAAGTGTGACTAAACTAAGACCGCGCGAACACCAGCAGCGGCCCGATGTCGTGGTTGTCTGCCGCCTTTAATGCCGAGATATAGCGCTCGCGCAAATCACCGCCCGCCTGCAGATTGGCGCTGCCCCACGAAAATCGTTCGCGTCCGAGCCTCATGACGAGTAGATCAGCCATAAGTCGGGAGTGGCGACCGTTGCCGTTCGGGAAGGGATGGATCTGCACGAGGCGGTGGTGGAAGCGCACCGCGATCTCATCGGGCGGATAGGACTTGTATCCGATCCACGCCTTCGCCTCATCGAGCAACTGACGCAGCGCCATGGGGATTTCGTAGAACGGTATCCCGAGATTGCGCTCGCTCGTACGGAGCTTCCCAGCCCAGCGCCATACGTCGCCGAGCATTTGCTTATGCAGGTCCATGACAAATCTTTCGCTCAGTAGATCGCGGCGGCTCTTGAGTGCCCAATCCTGCGCACGGGCGATGTTTTCCTGTTCGGCTTGGTTCAACTCGCTACGGAAGGCGATGTGGGCGGGAATCAGGTCCCGTTGCTCCTCAGGCGAGAGGGGGGTCGCGTCGTCCGGCTGTTCGAAAAGATCGCTCACACTTCCTAGTCCCAGAAAAACCGCGGGTTCGTCTCGCGCACGAT
>JBEKPC010000183.1:0-9502 GCA_049521155.1 Bryobacteraceae bacterium | reverse complement strand
ACCGATTGCCGCTTGGGTCGGATTGAGGGTGGGAAAATTTGTTGATTGCGTGTTGCCGGCAATGTAGGCGTTTTGGCTGCTATCGACGGCGATCGCCACGCCTACGTCATAGTTGGTGCCGCCGAGATAGCCGCTATAGAGCAGCGAGTTCCCGACGGCGTTCAATTTCAGCGCGAACGCGGTGGTGCTGCCACCGATCACGTTGCGATTCGACAATACCAGCGGAAAATTGGTCGAGGTCGTGAAGCCGGTAACGTACGCCTGTCCGAGGCTATCGACCGCAATGGCTGCGCCTTGATCGTCCCCGCGCCCTCCGATGTAGGTGGCATAGACCAACGCTGTACCGGCGGCATTCATTTTCGCGACAATGACGTCGTCGCCTCCCTGATTGGCTGCTTGGACGGCTCCGACGATGGGGAAATTGAGCGCGGCGGTCCAGCCGGTCAGGTATAAATTGGCGCTCGAATCGAGGGCCAGACCGGTGATGTCGGTGGGACTACTGCCGCCGAGGTAGGTGCAGTAGGAAATGACCGGGTCGATGACCAGAGGCGCCGAGTGGTCATAGGCGCCGATCTCGAAACCGATGGTATGCGAGTCGAAGATGCGGTAACGTCCGGCGACTTTGACGCGAGCCGCGCCGATTTGCTGATAAATTTCGGGCGTAGCCTCGCGTAGAATATTTTCCGCGGCGCCGGCGATCAGATTTCCAGCGGCATCGACCGATACCGGCTGCGTATATTCGAGGCGGATGAGAGCCGGGTCAGCGAAAGGCGCGACCAGGAACTCCGACTCTATCTGGCGGCCGGTTTCGCCGTAGGTCATATCAATCCCTGCATAGAGGCTGCGGTAGACGATCTTCGAATAAGACGGAACATTGGTTTTCCAATTGGCTTGGCCGAGGAAGAAATTGAGTTTCGCCGCCAAAGGGACCAGGCCTTCGATCGAGACGTCCGGGTTTGCATTTATGAATCGAACGCCCATCTGCTCTCCATGCACCTGAAAGACGGCAGCATCAGGGCGGAAGCGGGCGGACAGATCGGGAGTCTGCACAATAAACTGAACGTTCCCATCGGCCTGGCCGGTGTTGGGGAAAAAGAAGAGCGGGAGCGTGGCTGAAAATCCCGGCATAATAGCCAGGAAAAGCGTCGCGGTTATGAGGCGCATTTAGGTCCTTTGAGGGAGAAGATCGCTCCCGGCGGTCACGGCCCGGTGAAATGGTCAGATCTGTTAGGTAAGTTGGAATCGAGCGGAAAGTTCTTACAGGGATCCGCGCTTATTCGTGTGTTTCAGTTTGAAATTACTCTCCCAAACTGGAACTGAGGCGGCGGCGCATGGCGTCCCAGCTCATGACGCTGACCCATTCCGCCAGGTAGCGAGCCATTTCGCCCGAGTTGGTCCAGAGGCCGACGGGTAAGCTTTCGAGATAGCGAAGAATCGAGGGGCGAAAGGGCTGGAAGAACTGGTCGCGCCGGTCGGCACGCAGGCACAAGTAATGATAGATCCAGTGAAACGGCACATAGCCGCAATTGCGCTGGAGCATTTTGAAGGTTTCGCGAAACACGCCGTCGCGCTGGCTTAACGTTTTATTGGAACGATGCATGCGCGAACAGGCCAGCGTGGCGTCGATTCGGCCCAGGGTGTAGGTTCGGGTCAGACGGAGCCAGAACTCGTAGTCGAAGGTGAGCTGGAAGGCGGGGTCGAGACCACCGGTGTTTTCAAAGGGTTGGCGGCGGAAAAAGGTGGCGGGCTGGCAGACGAAGCACTCCCGTTCGAGGAGGTGGCGGTCGAAATCGCGGACGGGATAAGGGGCAATGCGATTGCCGCTTTCGTCGATCCACCAGGCATCGCCATAGACGCCGGCGAGCTCGGGATTTTGCTGCAAATGGCGGACGGCGGCGGAGACGGCTCCGGGATAATAGAGATCGTCGGCATTGAGGAAAGCCAGAATTTCGCCTTTCCCGAGGGCGAAGCCGCGATTAACGGCATCGGGAGTGCCGCTGTCGGGCGCGGATTCCCAGCGCAGGGCGTATTGATATTTGCTCAAAATGTCGAGCGTGCCGTCGGTAGAGCCTCCATCCATCACCAAGTAATCGATGCGAGGGTAGTCCTGGGCCAGCACGCTGTCGATGGTCCGGGCCAGGAATCGCTCTGCGTTTAAGCAGGGCGTGACGATGGTGACCTCAGGCTCCGACGTAGCGGGCATAGAGGCTCCGGGCGATTCCCACATCGGTGGTGCCCTTTATGATGGCGCGGCCATCGGGAAAGATCATCAGATCGTAGGCGTCGACGGTTACGCGTAGCGCGAACTCGTTGGAACGTACCGGCGCAAGGGCACCGAGACGCTTCGCCAAATCGGCCAAATCGAGCGGACGGGCGCGTTCATGAATCTGCACTGCGTTGCGTCCGCATAAACTGATAGGCGCGCGTTTCGATCCATCCAGGTGAACGAAGTTGCGGAGACCGCAGCAAGGGCAGTGGGGATCGCGCGCGGGAGGAGCGATTTGCCGGATTTCGCCGGTCCAGACATCGAGAGTGGTCAGTCTGGCGACGAAGTCCTGGGTTCCGGAGGCGAGCAGTTTCATGGCGTCGGCGGTCTGAAGGGCGGCAATGGTCGCTGTGACGGACCCGAGGACTCCTGCCGTCTCGCAGGTGGGCTGCGCGCCCTGCGGAGGCTCCGGATAGATGCATTTGAGACAGGCGGTGACGCCGGGAATGACGGCCAGTTTCAACCCGTAGCTGGATACGGCGGCGCCGTAAACCCAGGGGATATTCTCGCGTACGGCGAAGTCGTTGATCAGATAGCGGGTCTCGAAGTTATCGGTGGCGTCGAGGATGAGGTCGCTATTTTCGAGCAGATCGGCGGCGTTGGAAGGGCTCAGATCGGCGACGATGGGGTCGATGGCGACTTCGGAATTGATCGCGGCGAGGCGGCGGGCGGCGGCGATGGCTTTGGGGGTCCCTTCAGCGGCGTCGGCTTCAGAGAAAAGGAACTGGCGCTGGAGGTTGCTCAACTCGACCAGGTCGCGATCTATGATCCGCAGACTGCCGACACCCGCGCGGGTCAGGATTTCAGCCTGCACGGTTCCGAGGGCGCCGCAGCCGACGATGGCGACGCGGGAAGCGCGGAATTTCGCCTGCCCTTGCTCACCCCATGGCAGAAAACGCGATTGACGGGAGTAACGGGAATCGCTGGAGCGCATCATAATTAGATAGAAGGAGAGCCGCCGAACTCGCCCTTTGATCTGATGGTAACAGTCGGCTCGAAAACAGCCAAGGAGAAAGTACCAGCGCTATGATTGTAGATCGTGCGTCCGCCGATGCTATTGTTCCTCTCGCTGCTGATTAGCGTCGCGATCGCGCCCACGGCTGTGGCTCAGGACAGCCCGAAGGCGTCTGCCGCGGCCTATGAGGGTAAGGTCATCGGGCGCATCGATTTCGATCCGCCGGATCAGCCGCTTCCGCGCGCCGAATTGGACCGGCTGCTGCCGATGCGTCCGGGCGCGCCGTTGAAGCTGCCGGACGTTCATACGGCGATTCAGAACCTCTATAACACGGGGCGTTACGCGAACATTTCGATCAGCGCGTTCAACGAGGGTTCGACTTTGGTTCTGAACGTTTCGACCGAACTATCTTATTTCGTCGGCCGGATTACGCTCAAGGGGGTGGAGGAGCCGCCGAACCGGTCCCAGCTCACGACCGCGTCCAAACTCGAACTGGGAAAGCCATTCGAGGATAACGACATGGAGCAGGCGGTGCAGAATATGGTGGAGCGGATGCGCGCCAACGGGTTCCACAACGCGAAAGTCGACTACAACCTGGATCGGGACCCGGCGACGGAGGAGGTCGCGATCCATTTCGACATCAGCGCAGGGAAGCGCGCCCGCTTCGACGGCGTGAACCTGAGCGGCAAATATACAAGGACTCCGGAGAGCATCATCCATGCCACGCACTGGCGGCGCGGATTTCTATTCATCACTTTTCCGGGCTGGCGCTTTGCGACGGAGAACAGGGTTTCGACGGGCATTGAAAGCGTTCGCCAGTTTTTTCAGAAGGGCGACCATCTGGAGGCGCAGGTGACGCTCGAAAAGCTGGATTATCACGCGAATACGAATACCTTGACGCCTTCGATCGCCATCGATAACGGACCAATTGTGGAAGTAAAAACGGAAGGAGTCAAGGTATCGAAGGGCAAGTTGAGGCAGTTGATTCCGGTGTTCCAGGAACGCACGGTGGACCGCACGCTGCTGGTCGAAGGGCAGCGGAACCTAGTCGAATATTTTCAGTCTCAGGGCTACTTCGACGCGGTGGTGGATTTCACTGACGAACGGCCGTCGGCGGACGTGTACAACCTGACTTACAGCATCGAGCGCCATCAGCGCTACAAGCTGGAGAACATCGCGATTACGGGAAACAAGTATTTTAATACCGGCACGCTGCGCGAACGCATGTTCATCACGCCGGCCAGTTTTCCGCGCTTCCGCTACGGCCGGTATTCGCAAAGGCTGCTGGAGCGGGATAAGGACACGTTGAAAGATCTTTATCGCGCCAATGGTTTTCGCGAGGCCGAGGTGGTCTCGACCATCGACACCAATTATCACGGGAAAAACGGCGAAATCGGCGTGGTGTTAGAGGTAAAGGAGGGGCCGCAGTGGTTTATCTCCAAGCTCGATTTCGAGGGCGTGCCGGAAAGCGATCTCGCGTATTTCCACACCAGGCTGCAATCGAGCACGGATGAGCCGTTCAGCGAGGCCAATATCGCCCTCGATCGCGATATGATTCTGAGCTATTACTACAACAACGGTTATCCGGACGCGACCTTCGATTGGATCGAGACGCCGAGCGAAGGCGAGCATCGGGTGAACTTGAAGTACACGCTTCATCCGGGCAAACGCGTTTACGTGCGGAGCGTGCTGCTGCGCGGCCTGGAGACGACGCGCGCTTCGCTGGTGGATAAACGCATCAGCTTGGCGCCGGGCGATCCTCTTTCGCAGCAAAGCATCGCCGCGAGCCAGCAGAAGCTCTACGATCTGGGCATTTTTTCCAAGGTGCAGACGGCGATTCAGGATCCCGGCGGAGACGAAGAGCAAAAATACGTCCTGTTCGAAGTGGATGAGGCGAGCCGCTATTCCTTTACCATCGGCGTCGGGGCGCAGATCGCACGCATCGGAGGAGGCGTCACTTCCTTCGACGATCCGGCGGGCAGCACCGGTTTCGCGCCGCGGGTATCGTTGGGGATCAGCCGCCTGAATCTTTTTGGATTGGGGCAGACGCTGAGTCTGAACACGCTGGTTTCGACCATCGAGCAGCGCGCGATTGTCACGTATCTTATTCCGCGGTTTCTGGGCTATGACAAGCTGGCGCTGACGCTATCCGGGGTCTACGATAATGCCAGTGACATTCGCACGTTTCATCAGCAGCGGGAGGAAGGTTCGATCCAGCTCGCGGAGCGGCTTTCGCGGCAGTACACGATTCAATACCGCTTTACACTGCGCCATGTCACGATCTCCAATCTGGTAATTTCGCCGGAGCTGATTCCTTTACTCTCGCAACCGGTGCGCGCGGGCGTGGCTTCGGTGACCTTCATTCAGGATCGCCGCGACGATCCAGTCAACTCCCACCGGGGCATGTACAACACACTCGACGTCGGCGTTGCGCTGCCCGCCTTTGCATCGCAGACGGACTTCACGAAAGTGATGTTTCGCAACACCACTTATCATCCGATCGGCAAGGATGTCGTGATCGCGCGCAGTTTGCAGGTCGGCTCTATTCAGCGGCTGGGCGGACTGGCGGAAATTCCTTTGGCGGAGCGATTTTATTCCGGCGGCTCGACCTCGGATCGCGCGTTTCCCGATAACCAGGCCGGTCCGCGCGATTTGATGACGGGGTTTCCGATCGGCGGCAACGCGCTTTTCTTTCATTCGACGGAGATACGATTTCCGCTGATCGGAAACAATCTGGGCGGCGTTCTGTTCCACGATATCGGCAACGTCTACTCCAACATTAACGACATCAGTTTCCGCTTCCGGCAGCGCGATATTCAGGATTTCGACTACGCGGTGCAGGCGGTCGGCTTTGGAATCCGCTACCGCACGCCCATCGGCCCGATTCGCGCCGACTTCAGTTTCAGCCCCAATGCGCCGCGCTTTTACGGCTTCGCGGGCACCTATGAACAATTGATCGAAAATGAAGGAGTGTTGATGACGCAGAAAATTAATCTGTTTCAGTTCCACTTCTCCCTGGGTCAAACCTATTGATGACTTGCTTGATCCTAGCCGCGCTGTTCCTGGCCGCACAGGCGGAGGTCCTCGATCGCATCGCCGTCACGGTCGGCAAGCATGTGATCGCGGAGAGCGACATCCTGCTCGATCTGCGCATCGCGGCGTTTCTCGATCAGAAGCCCGTCGATACAAGTGGCGATCAGAAGCGCAAATCGGCGGATCGGCTGGTCGATCAATATTTGCTTTTACAGGAGGCCGCTACCAGCCGCCAGACGCTGCCGACGGCGGCCGACGCGCAGCAGCTTCTCGATCAAGTGAAGGCGCAATATGCCACTGAAACCGAGTATCGAGCGGCGCTCGCCCGCTATGGGGTGACCGAAGCGCAATTGTCGGAGCATTTGTTGAACGGGATTCGCGCGCTGCGTTTCACCGACATTCGCTTTCGTCCTGAAGTGCAGCTTTCAGACGACGATCTGAAGGATTACTACGATACGATGGCCGCGCAATGGCGCCGCGCGACTCCTTCGCAAGTGCCCACCTTCGAAGCCAGCCGCGATCAGATCGAAAAGCTTTTGACCGATCAGCGCGTGACGCAGGCGCTCGATCGCTGGCTGGGCACTACGCGCAGTGAAACCGAAATTCTCTATAAAGAGGACGCCTTTAAATGAGGAGACTCGGCCGAGTCCTGTTGCGCCTGGCGGCCGCATTAGTCGTACTGATGGCGATGCTTGCGCTGACCGCGGTGCTGGTGTTCCGCAGCGGCTGGTTCTACGAACAGGTCCATCGCCGCATGGTGATGGAGATCGAAAAAGCCACCGGCGGGGTGGTGGAAATCGGAAATTTCGCATTCGATTGGAGGCGCCTCGAAGCAACCGCGGGTCCGGTAGTTCTGCATGGAAAGGAATCCGCAGGCGAGCCTCCGTTTGTACGCGTCGCCTCCGTCACAGTGGGATTGCGGATTGTCTCCATGATGGAGCGTAAGGTCGATCTTTCGTACCTGCGTATCGAACAGCCGCAGGTCCGCATCGTGTTCTATGCCGACGGCTCGAATAATATTCCGGATCCGGCGGTGCATCATCCGGAGACCACTTGGGCGGAGGATCTGGTGCATCTCGCCGTGCGCCGGTACGAAGTCACGAACGGGCTCTTCGAATACGACGACCGCCAGATCCCTCTCAATTTGCGCGGCGAAGATTTGCGGGTCCGCATGCGCCTGGATGCGCCCGGCCGCTATCTGGGCGAGGTCGAATCAAATCGTGTGCGTGTCGTCGCGGTTGGCCTGGGGCCGATCGAAGTCAGCACTTCAGCCCGGTTCACGTTCGACGCCTCCAAAATCGACATTTTGCGAATGCAAGTGGCCACCAGGGAATCACGCGCCGATGTCTCGGGAGCGCTGACCAATCTCCGCTGGCCTCGCGGCACGTTTACAGTGAAGGCCGCGGTTTCAGTCAGCGATGCGGTGAAGTTGTTTGCGCTGCCGATCGAACCCAAAGGTTCAGCGGTGTTCGACGGCAAGTTTTATGCGTCGTTCCAGAAGCCGTTCGATTTCTGGATGACGGGCCGGGCCGCCGCGCGGGGACTTGGCTACCAGCGGGACCGTCTGAAGATCGAGAACGCGGAGGCGCGCGGCGACTTGAGTGTCAACCTGGAAGGATTCACGCTGCAAAACGCCACCCTAAACGCGCTCGGGGCCACCATTAACGGGCAGGGAAGCTTCACCCGTTGGCGCGATTTTCATGCCGAGGGAAACCTGCAAGGCTTGAACCTGCGGGAGGTAGCCCGCATCGCGGCCGATCGCGCGATCCCCTGGAATGGCACGCTCGCCGGGGGATTCTCGCTCGACGGGACACTCGACAAGCAGGTGGCGAAATTTCAAGGCAACATCGGAATTTATCCCTCGCACGAAGGCCCTCCAATCGAAGGCCATCTCGATGTCCGCTACGATCAGGCCCAGGGAACCATCGAATTCGGCACGCTCTCGCATGTGACTTCCTATGTGAAGACGTCCGCGACCCGCGTCGCTTTTAGCGGCGTGCTGGGAAAATTGCTCGAAATTCACGGGCAATCGACCAATCTCGATGACCTGCTGCCGGCGCTCGCCATGGCGAGTCCCGATGCGCCGAAGGAACTTCCGCTCAAACTGAACAACGGCCGCGCCACCATCGACGGTGTGATCAAAGGCGGGTTCGACAATCCTCATTTCGACGGAGCGGTCAGCGTAGCCAACGGCACGGTAAACGCCCACGCCTTCGATAATTTCACCGCGTCCGTCAACGCCGACCGCAAAGACGTGCATCTTTTGAACTTCAACCTGTCGCGAGGCGCAACCACCGCCGCCGGGCAAGCCGACATCTCCGCCCGCAATGATTCTTTCGCCGACGGCGCCATCGACGCGAAGATCAATTTGCAGAACGCGCAACTGGCGGAGCTGGCCAAGGAGGCCGGCTCAAAACTGGAACTCACAGGCACTGCTTCGGCAGCCGTGCACCTCTCCGGATCGGTGAAAAAGCCCATCGCCGATGTTACTGCGCAGGTTGAAAAACTCGCGGCCTTCGACGAGCAGATTGATCGCATCAGCGCGAAGATTCACTATGCGGACGACGCGTTCACGTTCTCTGGCGGCGATGCGATGATCGGCGCCGGGCGCGTTCATTTTGACGGATCGTTCGACAAAAACCAAGCTGTCACATTCGCCGTCACCGCGGAAAACGTGCCCGGATCCCGCGTAAAGGCGCTTGGTAAACTGCCCATGAGGCCGGATGGAATCATCAATGCCAAGCTGACCGGCAGTGGCCGCATGGTCAAAGGCGAATTCGATTTGATCTCGATAAATGGCGATGCATCGGGCCGCAACATCACGCTCAACGGCGACGGGGTGGGCGATATTTCGCTGACCGCGCAAACTCGCGGCGACGATTTATCGGTACACGCGAGCGCGATTGTACGAGGCGCCAAAATCGAGGCGGACGGCTCATGGAAGCTCGAAGGCGACAACCCCGGAGTGGTGAATATTCAGCCGCAGCGCGTCGACCTGGCCACTGCGCATCGCATCTATATGATCGGCGGAACGAATGAACAGAAAAGTGAAGTGCTCCCGTTCGAAGGCTTCGTCGAAGGCCGCGCAAAGGTCGCCGTCGCGCTCCGCAAGCCGCTGGATTTTCGCGCCGAAGTGACGCTCGACCAGTTGCAGATCAATCCCCGGCCGTCTCAGGCTCTGAAGCTCGGGGTGCAGCCGCAGGATGTTCAGCTTAAAAATATCAAGCCTGTCTCGGTGATCCTCACGG
>JBEKPC010000182.1:0-9523 GCA_049521155.1 Bryobacteraceae bacterium | reverse complement strand
CGCTGGCTGTGCATGCTCAGATTGGCTAAGGCTTTGGACTGACTTTCGAGCGACGCAGCGATTCCCATGGCGTCGATTAAGGGGTCTCCGGTCGCGGCTAGGTTCAGGAGGTTTGTTTCTAAGGCGGCTACGCGGTTGAGGCGCCAGGAAGTGTCGGCTAGGGCTTGGGTGAGATGGGATTCGGTAGCGCCTTGGGGGTGGTACTCGTCTGTGAAGGATTTTAGATGGAGCTGGTAGGCCTGGAGGTCCTCGGTCGGCATGACTACGATTTGGCCGGTGAGTCCGTGACGGAGGGCGTTCAGGGAAGATTGTTTTTTGCCGGCCTCGGTTTTGGGTCCGGTGGAATGCTGCGCGTTTGCTCTGTTGATTTCAATTCTTGATGGTGTTGCCATGCTTTTATATAGCAGCGGGGGGAGTTTGGGGTGGGCAGGTGGAAACGGGAGGTTGTTGATTGGCGGGGAGTTGAGGGCGTCGCGATTCTCGGAATTTCTACGGAGACTCCGCTCCCTGTGGTCACGGCTCGGTAGAGATCTATCGCTGGCAGCGCATGGCGCCGCCCCACAAGGCGTCCGGCCTCTCGCCCGGATGGACCGATTGGCAATCGGTCCGCAGGTTGGGCAACCTTGCCCCGCATCCAAAACGCACGGTTAAAAAAAGGGGAGGAGCGCGCCGAAGGCGACGATGGAAAGGGATGGTGTTAGTGTTTCTTGTATGAGAGCGGCGGTGTTTGTCTTTGGCGCGGCGGCGGTGCTGTTTGGGGTGATCGCGCTGATGTGGCACGATTCCGACACCTGGCAAACCCTGAGTCAGATCTGGAGCCTGCCTTTTGGAACCATTATCGGCGGGTGTCTCATGATCGGTCAGATTGCCGGTGGGATCGGGATGCAGTACGCGGGGACTGCGCGTTTGGCGTCGATCGTTTTGGGCATCGTCTATTTACTGTTCTCTCTGGCGTGCATTCCGGACATCCTTGCCGCACCGGGCGTCTATGTGCATTACGGAAACTTCTTCGAACAGTTTTCCTGCCTCTGTGGGGCGATCGCGCTGTATGCCGCGACCGAGACAAGGGCTGCAAGGGCGGTCGCGTTCGGCAGGATGGCGCGGATTGGAATCGGAGTCTGCGCGATTTCATTTACGGTCAGTCAGATTGTCTATCTTCCGGCGACCGCTAGCCTGGTTCCAAAGTGGATTCCGCCCAATCAGACTTTTTGGGCGAATCTCACGACGGCCGCGTTTGGACTGGCGGCGATTTCGATTCTCATCCATCGGAAGGCACGGCTTGCGAGCCGGCTGCTGACGATGATGCTGGCGCTGTTTGGTGTGCTGGTTTGGGTTCCGCGCCTGATTGCGCATCCGGAAGTACATGGGAACTGGTCCGAATTCGGCTTGACCTTCCTTATTACAGGGGCCGTGTGGATGGTGGCTGATTTACGTAAAATGCAGGGATGACGATTCTGTCACAAGATTTGCCGTACGCTGTTCGGATCCTGCTGAAGTCTCCGGGATTCGCTCTGATTGCCATTCTGACGCTGGCGCTGGGGATTGGGGCGAACACGGCGCTGTTCTCCATCGTCGATGGCGTTCTGCTGAATCCGTTGCCGTATCCGCATTCGGAGCAACTGGTGGCCGTTTCGGAGAAAAGGGCGGAGGACGAGAAAAGTCCGCCGGTCTATCTGAACTTTCTGGATTGGCAGCGCCAGACTCAGACGCTGGCATCGATGGCCATTTACCGTAACAAGGATTACAACGTCAGCGGGACGGCGGAAGCGCAGCGCCTCAGTGGTTATATGATTTCCGCGGACTTCTTTTCCACGCTGGGGGTAAATCCCGTTCTCGGCCGCACGTTCCGGGCTGACGACGATCAGATAGGTGCGGCGCCGGTGGTGATTCTCGGGGGCGGTTTTTGGACGCGGGCATTCGGCGCCTCCGCGGACGTTGCCGGCAAAGCGCTGATCCTCAATGGAACCTCTTATACGATTGTGGGCGTGATTCCGTCCGGGTTTAGTTTCTACGGGCAGGATCGCGATGTGTACACGCCGATTGGCCAGTGGAACGATGCATCATTTCGCGATCGCCGCATCTCGGTGAGCGCGCACGTTGTGGGGCGGCTGAAACCGGGGGTGACGCTCCAGCAGGCGAAAGCGGATATGGATGTGGTTTCGCGCAATCTGGCCGCGGCGTTTCCAGATTCCAATAAAAGCGTTGGCGTTACGCTGGCGCCGATGAAGGAGGATATCGTCGGCAATGTTCAACCGTTCCTGTTGGTGCTGCTGGCTGCGGTCGGTTTCCTGCTGCTGATTGCTTGCGCGAACGTGGCGAATCTTCTGCTGGCGCGCGCGACCCGGCGCTCACGCGAGTTTGCCGTTCGCGCGGCGCTGGGCGCGGGCCACACGCGCATCATCCGGCAGCTTCTCACCGAAAATTTTCTGCTGGCGGCGCTGGGCGGGATGCTTGGTTTGTTGATCGCGTTTATCGCCACGAGAGCCGCGGTCCAGGTTTTGCCTGGAACGTTGCCACGCGCCGGAGAGGTTGCGCTCGATGGGCGCGTGTTGCTTTTCACGATGGCGCTTTCGCTGTTTGCCGCGATTATTTTCGGACTTTCTCCGGCCCTAAAAAGTTCCCGTGTTGATTTACAAGAGGTTCTGAGGGCGGGCGGACGCGGCTCGAGCGGCGCGCGTCATCGGCTGCAAGGCGCCTTTGTAGCGGTCGAAATCGCGATGGCCCTGGTTCTACTGATCGGCGCGGGGCTGATGCTGCGCAGCCTCGCAGAGCTGTGGCGCGTGAATCCGGGATATCAGCCGAGCGGGGCAATTACTTTCAGCGTGTCGATGCCGTCATCCGCGGCGACCACAACGGCCGAAACCCGCGCGCGGCTGCGTCAGTTCCACGATAAGATTCGCTCGATTCCGGGGGTGCGGGCTGTTTCGGTGACGCTCGGCTCGCGACCGATGATTCATGACTCGGCGGTGCCGTTCTGGATCGAAGGACGGGCGAAGCCGGCCAGCGAAAACGACATGCCGGGATCGATGTTTTATCTGGTAGAAGCGGATTTCCAGCAGGCGATGGGAATCACGCTGGAACGGGGGCGCTTCGTCACGGCGCAGGATAATGAGCACACTCCGCTGGTGATGGACATTGACGACGTATTTGCACGCACCTATTTTCCGGGTGAAAATCCCATCGGGAAACGCGTCCATCTGATGCAATTCGACGTCGAGGCCGAAATCGTCGGAGTGGTGGGGCACATCAAGCAATGGGGGCCGGGCGGAGGCGCCAAAGGGGCGATCGAAGCGCAGTTTTTCTACCCGTTCATGCAGATGCCCGATAAGCTGATGTCGATGGCCGCGGGCGGCGCCGCGGTGGTGGTTCGCACGGAGGGCGATCCGGCGTCGATTATGAAACTTGTTCGGCGCGATGTTCAGGAAATCGACTCTCGCGAGGTCATTTATGGTGTGCAGACGCTGGACCAGGTCCTCGCAGCGGCTCTTGCTCCGCGCAGACTCTCGATGATTCTGCTTGGCGTGTTCGCGGGGCTCGCGCTGATGCTGGCGTGCGTGGGGATTTACGGCGTGGTGTCTTATTTAGTCGGCCAGCGCACGCATGAGATCGGCGTACGAATCGCTCTCGGAGCGCAGCGTAGCGACGTGATGCGCCTGGTGCTTGGCGAGGGCGCAAAGATGGCGCTGGCCGGCGTGGTGGCGGGTCTCGGCGCCGCATTCGGATTGACGCGGCTTATGAGCAATCAGCTTTTCGGCGTGACTTCGCACGACCCACTGACATACGCCGCTGTTGCCGTGCTATTGATGCTGGTCGCGCTTTTGGCGTGTTACATTCCGGCGCGCCGCGCTATGCGCCTGGATCCGGTGGAGGCGCTGAGGTTCGAGTAGGACCAGAGGCTCGGCTCTATGTCACTTTCGTGCCACGCTGGGATCGCCGGTGGGGGGTGGGGCGTGGTCGGCGGCGGCGGGCGGGCCTAACAGGTCCGTCAAAACGGGTTTCAGCGCGTCGGCCCACACTTGGTATCCTTTTGCGATCGGATGGAGTTTGTCCTTGGCGTTCATCATGCCGTCGAACAACTTTCCGTCGGGGCCGGCGAGCTTGCCGTTGATGTTCAGGTAGCGGATCTTCTGTCCGTCCGCCAGCTTGGCTAGATTGGCGTTGATGGTCTCGATGACGGGCAGGAACGCCATGTTGTCGTTTCTGGGGAAGATTCCCATGATGACGATCGCCGCCGCGGGCGCTTTCTGATGAATGGTCTGGAGAATCGCTTCGAGACCTCGCGTGATTTCCTCCGCGGTTCCCGTGCTGAGGTTGTTTGTTCCCGCAAGCAGCACGACAACTTTGGGATTGACTCCGTCGAGTTCACCGTTTTCCAAACGCCAGAGGATGTTCTGCGTCTTATCGGCGCCCCATCCGAAATCGGCGGCATTCCAGCCGAAGAAGCTCTGTTTCCAGTTGGCGAGCAGGTCCGGATAGTCGGTGGCGCCCCAGCGGCGGGTAATGGAGTCGCCCTCGAAGTAGAGGTCGACGCCGCCCTGCTTCGCCTTGGCGAGCAATTCCGCATGAGCGACCAAAGAGTTCGCGTCGGTTCGAAATACCGGCTGGTCGGGGGAGAGATTCCAGGGCGCTGCATGATAGTCGAGGAGCTTGGTCGCCCAGGGGATGAAGTACTTCCAATTCGGGGCGTCGGTGTGGCCGCCGTCATGCTGGCGCCAGGCCAGTTGGCCATCCAGAAGCGCGGTGTTGACCGGGGGCATTTTCGCGGTGCGATAGTCTTCCGTCACTCCGATATCCTTTACGCCCAAAAGGCGGAAGACGGGGGCGGCGGCAACGGTCGCCATGAAGCTGCCCTGCTGATCCAGCCATTTTGCGTCCCCTTTTTCAGGGATTCCGTAGCTGATGAACGTCAGGCGGGGCGCGCAAAGAGCGATCAATTCGTTGGAATCGACCGGCAGGTCGCTGGCGTTTTTGCTCCCGAACGAAGCGTCCGACGCGCCGTACTTCAGGAAGTTGCCGGCCATCCAATGGTATTCGCCGGAGCCGGTGAGATTTTCGACCGCCTCTCCGAAATTACGCCGGTGGGGCTTTGCGCCACCTTCGCCGGAAGAACCTACCAGCACCACGGCGAAGCGAGGGTCGAACGCCATGGTCACCAGCGCGGCTTTTCCATAACGCGAAACACCTTCGATGCCGACGCGCCTGGCATCGACGCTCTTATCCGATTCCAGATAGTCGAGGCCGCGGGACGCACCCCAGGCCCACGCCCGCAGCGCACCCCAGTCGTCCGGTTTTCGAGGCTGGCCGTGATTGGTGAGGCCGACAATTCCCTTGGTCAGACCGGCGCCGTTGTCCGGTTGGACGCTGCCTGGGTCGAGAAGAGCGTAACCCCATCCGGCGGCGATCAACTGTTCGGCCGATGGCGGATCGCTTCCCAGCGCAGCCTTCATCTCGGGACGGCTGGCCATCATCTCCGCCATACGCTTCTGAAATGCCGCGCTGCCGAACATGATCATCACGGGCACGGGGCCTTTTGCATTAGCCGGGGTCACGAGCGTCATGTCGATATCGACTTTGATTGCGGCGCACGAGGAGTTGTCGGCGTGCCCGACAAGCTGCTTGGTAATGATCGGGAAAACGCCTGCCTTCGAATCGGTTGTACTGGTCACCGTCCAGGTCACATTGGGTACGCCGGGCGGAATGCGGCCTAGGACCTCCCGTTCGAAGTCCTCGACGATTTCGTTGCGCCGCTGCGGCCACTGCGCCGCGGACGTGACTTTTTGGCCATTCTTGAACGTCAGCGCGTCGGGCAGATCGGGGAAGGGATTGCCCTTGGACTCGTCGTAATTGGCGTGATTCGGAGCTTGCTCATTCCCGTTCGGCCCTGGACGAAGGGCCTTGATGGCCAGTTGGTCCATCATATTCCGATGGTCCTGCTCTGCCGTCCAGTTCAGCGGTTGCGCGCAGGCGCCAGGAGTTTGCTGCGCCGTGGCGATCTGACAGGCGATAACTAAGGTAAAAATATAGTTTGTCACTTCAACAAAATGTTACCGGATCGCTCTTGGAAACACCAGCCGTTAGTGGCATTCTCCGGTCTCGAACAGAGCATCGATGCCGCAAGTCGAGGTGAACATTTTCCGCGCGTCGTGGGATACGCCGGGAACCACCAGAACGCGATGTTCGAGGCCGCTGCCATGGCGCGATTCCAGGTACTTGAAATAGTTCAAGCCCCGTTGCATGCGAGTGGAGCCCTCAGCCTCCGCCGCGCAGGCTTTATCGATGTCCGGTCCATTCGGATCGTTATCATTCGCGCCCAGGAGATAGGTCACGCGGCGCGAGATATAGGCTGTTTCGAGTGCACTGGCAGAGGAGGACTCCACATAATGAGGCGCGAGCCTCAGGCCATACTTCCATTCATTGAATTTCCTGCAACCCTGCGCAGCGAAGGGAACCGGGCGGTAGTCGTCAAAATAAACGTAGGAAGAAGGATTGGCGACGACGTAATTTAGCGCGATTCCTGCCTTTTCGACGGCTGCGATCTGGTGACCGACGACGGCATAGCGTTGCACGACTTGGCCGCCTCCACTGTGGCCAGCGAGGACAATCACGCGCAGATTGGGAAACAAGGCGCGGTCGGATAGATGAGCCATGATGCCGTCGATCGCGTCATACGAACTGATGGCTGCGGGTTTGACGGCGGGTTCGCCGGCTTCCCACTGACCACCGCGCCAGCGGAGGACGTCAGGGGCAAGTTTGTGCGCATGCGCGTCATCCTCGTTAAGAAATTGAGGCGCAATGAGCAGAGTATTCTTGCCGGCAGCTCCCGCCTTGGCGCGAGCTTCCTCCACATCGTGCAGATATCCGAGGGCATTGCGATGCAATCCGTGAAAAACGATAATCGCGCGAGCGATTCCGGGCTGGGACGAGCTCAAATCAACTTCACTATAGAGCGCAAGCTGCCCACTGGCATTCGCCAAAGTGATGGTGAGGCGGCTGCCGGCAACGGTTTTGACGGCGTTTCCCTGCGCGAGAAGAACAGGGATCAACACAAGCGCTGCGCAGATTCGTCGCATCGGATCAGCACCATTCTAAATCAGCGCCCGGCGGAAGGTGGCTACTCGTGGCGCAGAGCAACCATCGGATCGATTCGTGATGCTCTGCGCGCGGGAGCATAGCCGGCGAGAATCGCGGCAGCGAGCAGGATGATTACGGCCGCGGTAATCGCGAGCGGGTCATTCGGTTTAATTCCGAAGAGAAAGGACGACACGAGTTTCGACGCGCCGAGAGCAGCGGGGATACCGATGATCAGGCCCATGGCGGCGAGTGCGAAGACTTGGCGGAGAATCATTTTGACGACGGTTCCACGACGGGCTCCGAGGGCCATGCGGATGCCGATTTCGCTGCTGCGGCGGGCCACGTTGTAGGAGATTGTTCCGTAGAGGCCCACCGAGGCGATGATCAGGGCGAGGATGGCGAAAGCTGTGCACAGCTCGGCGAAGATAATCTCTTGGTTGATCGTCTGGTCGATTTCCTGCACTTCGGATTTCACGTTGGCGAGCGGCACCAGCGAGTCCGCCTGATGAACGATTTCGCGCACCGTATTGACGTAGCGAAGCGGGTCGCCCGCGGTTCGCAGCTCGTAGGTCATCCGCTCCGGTCGCGGAAAGCCCTGGTTATAAGGGATATACATTACCGGCCGCGCCTTGTCTCTGAGTCCTCCGTAGCGCACGTCCTTCGCAATCCCGACAATTTCCATATCGCGCGGAGGGCGGCCGGGCCGCGCCATAATCGCCACGTGCTGGCCCATCGGATTCTCATCCGGAAAATTGACTTTGGCGAATAACTCGCTCACGATGGCGACGGCCGGCGAGTCCGGTTGATCGCGCTCATCGATGTCGCGGCCGGCGATCAGCGGAATCTGCATGGTCTTCATGAACCCTGGTCCAATCACCGACAGGCGATTGGCGCCGGATGCCGGCTTGCCCTGGATCGAGAGACTCAAGCCATAACCGGCTCGAATCAGCGATTCATTCGATAGAGTCGCTTCGCGCACCCCTGGAATCGCGCTGAACCGCTTCAGCAAGTCGGCATAGAAGGTGGTGATCTCCGGATCTTTGTGACCCGCTTTGCGCGCGTCCAGCTCAAACAGCAGGAGATTTTCGCGATTGAATCCAAGCTGAATCGATTCCAGATTGTTCATCGTGCGGACAAAGAGGCCGGCCGCGACCAGCATCAGCAGCGACAAGGCGATCTGGCCGACGATCAGCGACTGGCTCACGTTGATCCGCCGCCCGAAAGATCGCCGCCCCACCGGCTGACCGGCCCGCGTTTCCTTCATGGCCGATATCACGTCGACCCGCGTCGACTGCATCGCCGGAGCAAGCCCGAACAGCGCTCCTGTCAGAAGCGATAGCGCGGCCGCCACTCCCAGCACGTGCCAGTTCAGCTCCGCGTGCAGCGTGAAATGTTCGTCTCCGCTGTTGAGCAGCAAGGTCAGGAAACGAACTCCCCAGATGGCGAATAAGACTCCCAGTATTCCGCCGAGAGAGGCCAGCAAAACGCTCTCGGTCAGCAGTTGACGGATCACGCGGAATCGTCCGGCACCCACGCTCAGCCGTAAAGCGATCTCACGCCGCCGCGCTGCGGCGCGCGCCAGCAAAAGATTGGCGACGTTCGCGCACGCAATGGCGAGGATCAAACCTACCAGGGCCATCAGCACATAAAGAGGTTTCGAATATTCCCGGCGAAGACTGTCCAGGCCGGCCGCGCCTGGGTTCACCACCAGAGATGGAAGATTCGCGCGCTCCGGATCGGTGGATGCGGTGCTCTCCACCCATTGGTGAAACTGTGGAGCCAGCGCAGCCTGAGCCTTCTTGCCCTTCATCTTGCCATCACGCGCCAGCCGCGAGAGGGTCGCGCCCACGATCGATTCGGCATTGACCTCGAAGTGGCGGCGCAGGTACTCGCGATTGTCGCTGCGGCCGAAGCCATCCGTCCCCAGCGTCACCAGCCTGCACTTGCCGCCCTCATACAACCACGGAGCGAGCACATCGGGCAGTGACTTCATGTAATCGCTGGCCGCGACGATTGGGCCCTTCGCGCCTTCGAGCACGGTTGCGATGTAGGTCTTCTTTTCAGCCTCGCCGGGGTGCAGGCGGTTCCAGCGCTCGGTCGCGATTGCCTCGCGGCGCAACTCGGTATAGCTGGTCACGCTCCAGACATCGGCGGCGATCTGATACTTTTCAGCAAGCATTTCCTGAGCGCGTAGCACCTCGTTCAGGATTGGCCCGGAGCCAAATAGCTGCACCGTCGCCGGGCCGTTGCCGGCGGCGCGGAACTTGTAGATGCCGCGCAGAATGCCTTCCTGCACACCCTCCGGCATCGCCGGCATCGCGTAGTCCTCGTTGTACATGGTGATGTAGTAGAAGCAATCTTCGGCAGCCTCGTACATGCGGCGCATGCCGTCCTGCACGATGATCGCCAGTTCGTAGACGTACGCAGGGTCATACGTGAGACAGGTCGGAAT
>JBEKPC010000181.1:0-9775 GCA_049521155.1 Bryobacteraceae bacterium | reverse complement strand
ATCGTAGGCGTCCACTTTGATTTTCACCGTCTGGCCGACGCGCATTTTTTCAAGCTGCGTCTCTTTAAAATTCGCCGTGATCCACAAATCTTCCAGCGGCACCACCGCCATCAGTTCCTGACCTGTGGAAACGTTCTGGCCGATGGCGACGTTCTTCTTTCCGACCACTCCGTCGATCGGAGCGACGATGGTGGTGTATTGCAAATTCAGCTCCGCTTGATCGAGCAGCGCTTTCTGCTCCTCCACCTTTGCCGCCGCGGACTGCGCTTTAGCTTGCGTCACCTTCACCTGATCCGGTCCGGTCAGAGCGGCCTGAATCTGCGCATTGGCCTGCTCCACGCGCGTTTGGGCCTGCTCGACATTTTTCTCGGCGACGGAAACATTCTGCGTCGCTTCATTCACCATGGCGTTCTGCGCATCGAGCGTGGCGTGGGCGCCCTCCATCACAGCCACCGCCTGGTCGTACTGCTGCTTGGAAATTTCATCCTTTGAAACGAGCTGCTTGTAGCGCTCCACATCCTGCGTGGCTTTGGTGAGATTCGCTTGTGCCACGCGGACGTTGGCCTGCGCCGTTGCTAACCGCGCTCGCGCTCCTCCCAGTTGCCGTTCGGACCCTGAGACGCCGGCGCTGGCATCCAGGCGCACGGCATTGGCGGTGGTCAGCGTGCTTTTCGTATTGGTGGAGGTGATCGGAACATCGCTGCGGTTGCTCTCATACGTCGCGACGGCGTCGGCCAGATCGGCGCGGGCTTTCGCCACCGCGACTTCATAGTCCTTAGGGTCCAGCACCACAAGAACGTCGCCCGCCTTGACCTGCTGCTCGTCTTCCACCTTGACATCGCTCACATGGCCGCTGATGCGGGAGCTGATGGCGTAGACCTGGCCGTCGACTTCCGCATCATCGGTCGATTCGAATTTCGACAGGTGCAGCCAGAACAGGTAACCGCCGGAAATCAGAACCAGCACCACGATGATGATCAGAATTCGCCCCAGCACGTTTTTGCTTTTCGTATTCGCCTGCACTTCCGCCATGATTACTTTCCTCCCATGAATGTCTTCAGATTCGCTTCGGTCGCGCCCATCGCCCGGGCCAACGCCACTTTGGCCAGGTTATGGGCATAAACCGCGGAGATCAGATTCTGCTGCGCGCTGGATACTGAGTCCTGCGCCTGCACCACTTCAATGTTGTCGGTGACTCCGGCGGTGAAGCGATCGCGCGCCTGCGTCAGGGTCTGGTTCGCCAGGCCCACATTATCCTGCGCCACCGCCACCTGATCGGCCGCGGAATTCAGGTCGAGCAGCGCAGCGCGCACTTCCTGATCGATTTGACCCTGCAGATTCGCCAATTCCTCTTTGCGCTGCTTAATGGTGTTCGAAGCGTCCAGCATGTCGGCTCGCCGCTTGCCACCGTCGAAAATATCCATCTTGATGGAGCCTGTAATGGCGAAGGTGCCGTGCGAATCGGCGAACGTCGGACCAACCAAACCATAGTTCGAACTGATGTCCGCGGTGGGCAGCCATTCCGAACTGGCCGCCTGATGAGTAAGTTGCGCCGCCCTCACCTGCGCCAGCGCGCTCTGATAATCGGCCCGCGATGCGTAGGCTTTCTGCAAAGCTTCATTCGGCGCCACGCCTTCGAGCGGCTTGTACGGAGCCTGATCGGTAATTTCGAAAACCTGCCCGGCCGGCAGTCCGATCACCCGGGCCAGCGATAACTTGTCCTTGGCCATTTGGTTCTGCAACGACAGAAGCTGCTGTTGCTGCGTCTTCAATTCGACTTGCGAGCGAAGCTCGTCGATGGCGGGCGAAGTGCCGGCGCGGTGCTGATCGCGAGCCCGTTCATAAAGAGCCTGAGCCGTTTCCACCTGCACCTTGGTGGCGTCGACGCGAGCCCCGGTGGCGATGATCTGCAAATATGACGATGCCACTGCCTGCACCACCAGGTCCCGCGCATCTTTCGCCGAAAGCTCCGCCGCCCGCAGGGTCTCATTTTGAGATTTCCACGCTTTGCGGGTACGCGGATCGTACACCGGGATGTCGGCGTTGGCGCGGGCGTCCTGATAATGAAACGGCCCGATCACGTTCGGCACTCCCGGGAAATGAAATCCGAAAGTCGACAGGCTGAGCTGCTGTTCGCTCATCGAAAGTTCGCCGCTCACTGTCGGCAGCATGGCGGCCAGTAATCGCATCTTGTCGACGCGCGCGCTGGTGCTGGAATTCTCGCGCGTCAGCAGTCCGAGATTGGTTTTCAAGCCACGCGCGATCGCGTCGTCGAGAGATAGATTTAACGGCGTGGAAGTCGCTTCGCCGGTCGGCGTACTGCCGTTAAATTGCTGCGCTAACAGCGGCAAAAACGTGCTTGCTAGCGTCATAGCTGCCCTTAAAACGGTCAATTTATGCCTCATTCCGAATGATTTTATCGATGATGGCGCGGGTCAGAAGCCCGGCCGCGGCGAACGTCGCTCCGTCCCGATGCATCCGCTCAAGCAAGGAGCGTCCTTTATCATCGATGAACGTAACGCTCTGAAGATCCACTAAAATTCGCGCGGTCGGGTGATCTGCGCGGGCCGAACGCCAGCACTTCTCCAGCTCCACGATATATCCCTCGGCCAAACGGCCGCATACCTGTAACGTAACGCGATTGCCTACTGAAGTTACTTGCGCCTTCATCATTGCGTCTTACAATAATGCAAGCGGATGGCCGATTATTGTTTATAACGGTTTAGAGCAGTTAGTGCCGAACTATCGGCGCCTATATTTCAGCAAGTGACGGTATATCGGCGCATGATTCCGAGCTTTTGCATGCGGGATTGGAGGGTGCTTCGCTTCATCCCGAGCATCGCCGCCGCCCCGCTGGGTCCTCCCACGACCCAATTCGAGGCGTCGAGAGCATCGAGGATGTGGCGCCGTTCGGCATCTTCCATCGTTAAAACGGCGGCGGGAGCTGCCCGGCGGGACTCGCGCAAGTCATCTTGAGGGATCGTCAGGCGTTTGCCGGTGGTCAGAATCACCGATCGCTCAATGATATTCCGCAATTCGCGAATATTTCCTGGCCAGGAATAATTCACCAGTGTTTCCATGACTTCCGCTGGAATAGACTCAATCGTTTTGCGCATTCTGGTGGCGAATTCCTGTACGAAATAACGGACCAGCGTGGGGATATCTTCGCGCCGCTCCCGCAGAGCGGGCAGAGTGATAGGGAAGACGTTGACGCGATAAAACAGATCGGCGCGAAATTGTTGTTGCGCGACCATAGTGCGCAAATCGCGATTAGTCGCCGCGACTAATCGGAAATCGGAGTGGATGGTATGGTTGCCGCCCAGGCGCTCAAACTGGCCGTCCTGCAAAACGCGCAGCAGTTTGGGCTGCATTTCAAGCGGCAACTCCCCGATCTCGTCGAGAAATAAAGTACCGCGATGGGCCAGCTCAAAACGTCCGATGCGCTGACCGACGGCTCCGGTAAAGGCGCCTTTTTCGTGGCCCAGCAGCTCGCTTTCAATCAGGGCGGCGGGGATGGCGGCACAGTTGAGTTTCACAAACGTCCCGTTGGCGCGGCTGCTGAGACGATGGATGGCGCGGGCGACTAGTTCCTTGCCGGTGCCGGTTTCGCCCTGAATGAGAATTGAAGAATCGGTGGGCGCGGCGGTTTCAATTTGCTGCAGCACGCCGCGCAACGCCGGTCCGGAGCCGACCATTTCGTCGAAGCGATATTCGCTGCGGATCTCCTCTTCGAGATAGACTTTCTCATCTTCCATGTGGCGGCGAAGCTCGTTAATTTCCTCGAAGGCGACCGCGTTCTCGGTTGCGATTGCGACCTGCCGGCCGATGTGTTGCATGAACTCGCGGTCTTCGGCGGTGTAGGCGTCCGGAGTACAGGAGCTAAATGCCAGCACGCCGTGCATGCCGCGGGCAGTGGTGAGGGCGATCCAATAGCCGCTTTGAATGTTATTAGCGCGATAAATTTCCATCAGGTCGGGGCGAAATCTGGTCTCCAGGGACATGTCTGGAACGTAGACAGGCTGCCCGGTTTCGAGCATGATCTCGACCGCACTGCCTTCCATCGGCCACTCATCGTGGCGAGCAGCATCGTTGTTCCCTATGCCCGCGATGGCTTTCAACGTGACACGCCGCCGGGCGGCATCGTAACGCATGATCACCAGGTAATCGAAAGCGATCAACGGGTGGAGAGTCTCGTACAACGAGCGGATCAAGGCATCGCGATCGCGGCAGGCGATGAGAGCTTCAGAGATCTGAAGCAACGCGCGGTACTTGAGAGCACTATCGTCGGGCATCAATTCTTAATGATAGGCGCATGCTTACTTACGCATGGCGGTCCGGCGCCTGCGGCTCATAGCGCTGGACATGATGTTCCCTTCATGCTGACGGGCTTGCGCCAGATCATAAGCCGCCTGCATCCGGATCCAGATGTCACGGGTCGCGCCAAAGCCTTGGCGAGGCGAATGGCCAAGTGTGGGGGGACACGCCCGCCTGGCCGTTAATCAGGCGTGAAAGCGTGGTTCGGCTGACTCCCAGCGCTTTCGCGCCTTCCGTAACGGACAAGGAAAATGGCTCAAGACAATTGAGTCGGACAGAGAGTCCAGGGTGGGGCGGATTTTTCATGGGCATGGCGGTCTCCTCTAACGCTACACCGCGCGAGCTGCCGGTTTCGTACACCACAACACCCACCAGATGAGCAGCGGCTGGAGCAGGAGGCGGCCGTAGAGGACTGCCGGGGAGAGCGCGGCTGCTCCCGCTTCGACGCGATTAGTGGCCATATAAACGTTGGCGGGGAAAACGGCGATCAGCAGCGCGACCAAGCCCCAGGCAGCCGCTCGGCGCACCGGCGGGATCAGCAGGCCGAGCCCTCCGGCGATTTCGGCGGCGCCGCTGACGTACACCATCGCCAGCGGCCACGGCAGGTACGGAGGCATGATTTTCAGGTACGGCGCGGGCTTTAGAAAATGGAGCACGCCAGCCAGGGAATAAAACAGCGCCGCGATCAGTAGTAATATTTTCCGGGGCTTCGTTAGCATGTTCCATTATGCGCTGGCGGCGCTATACTTGGGTTTAGGTCACTCCAATGAAGAATTATTTGAAGTTCGGGTTTCTGATTGTCGCGATTCTGGGGACGCTGTTGTGGCTCGCCATGGGCGGCATCAGCGAGACCAGCACTTATTACAAGACGATCGCCGAGTTGAACCAACTGGGCGACGGAGGCAAGGATCATCGCTTGCGGGTGGGCGGCGATGTGGCGGATTCCATCCATCGGGAAGGCCGCGAGGTAAGGTTTACCTTGACACAAGACAAGCTGGTTCTGCCGGTAGTCTATAACGGAATCGACCCGCTGCCCGATACATTCAAACCCGGCGCGCAGGCGTTGGCCGACGGGAAACTGGGCGCGGACGGAGTGTTCCACGCGACCAAGATCCAGGCCAAATGCGCGTCGAAATACGAGGCGAAACCAATTAAACCGGCAGCCGCGGGAGCTCGGGCGGCGCTCTAAAAAACTATGGAAAATATCGGCGCGTTGTCGGTACTACTCGCGTTTTGTTTCGCGATCTACGCGATTCTCGCTTCTGTGGTTGGCAAGTTGACCAAGCGGCCGTTTCTGATTCTTTCGGCGGAACGGGCCGTTTACTCGATCTGGGTACTGGTCACGATCGCGGCCGGCATCCTCATCTATTCGCTGATGACCGGCGATTACCGGCTGGCTTATGTCGCGCATTACACCAATCGCGCGATGCCCAGCCGTTACAAATATACGGCGTGGTGGGGCGGGCAGGAAGGATCGCTGCTGTTCTGGAACTGGCTGCTGGCCAGCTACGGAGCGGTGGTGGTTTTCAAGAACCGGCGAAAATTCCGCGAGATCATGCCTTGGGTGGTCGCGGTGATGATGACCACACAGGTATTCTTCCTGACGCTGATTGTGTTCATCGAGAGTCCGTTCAAAGTATTGATGGCCGGTAAGCGTGTGGTCGACGTCGGCGACGGCCAGGGGTTGAGCGCGCTGCTGCAATATTGGACGATGATCATCCATCCGCCGATGCTGTACATGGGTTATGTGGGATTCGTAGTGCCATTCGCGTTCGCGATGGGATCGTTGATTACCAAGCAGCCGGGAGAGGCGTGGATCGCCACCACCAGGCGCTGGACTTTGGTGACCTGGATGTTCCAAACCACAGGAGTCCTGCTGGGCGCTGGCTGGGCGTACGCCGTGCTCGGATGGGGCGGATATTGGGGCTGGGATCCGGTGGAGAACGCGTCACTCCTGCCCTGGATTACAGCCACGGCGTTCCTGCATTCCGTGATGATGCAGGAGAAAAAAGGCATGATGAAGGTGTGGAACATGGTGCTGGTCTCAGCCACGTTCTTCCTGTGCATCTTCGGGACATTCTTAACACGTAGCGGCATCGTGAACTCGGTGCATGCGTTCGCCAATGGGCCGATCGGGATGTACTTTGTGGTGTTCCTCAGCCTCGGAATCGGCGCGACCGTATTGCTGATCCTGAGCCGGCTGGATTTCCTGAAGAGCGAGGCGCAGATGGAGAGCGTACTATCGCGCGAATCGAGCTTCCTGTTTAATAACCTGGTGCTTCTGGCAAGCTGCTTCGCGATCTTGTGGGGCACGCTGTTTCCGGTGATTTCAGAGAAATTCACTGGCGAAAAAATCAGCGTCGATGCGCCGTTCTTCAACCGGATCAATATTCCGATCGCGCTGTTTCTGCTGTTCCTGACCGGCGTGGGTCCGCTGATCGCGTGGCGGAAAAGCTCGTTCGACAGTTTGCGCAGGGCGTTCCTGTGGCCGACCGTGGCGGGCGCGGCGGTTTCATTAGGACTGCTGGCGACCGGCGTCAGGAGTTTCTACGCACTGGTTTCATTCGGACTCTGCATGTTCGTGCTGGTGAGCGTGGCGATGGAGTTTGTGAAGGGCGCAAGCGCCATCGCAACCAAGGATAAGACCAGCTTTATCTCCTCCGTAATCGAGCTGACGCATCGCAATACGCGGCGCTACGGCGGGTACTTGGTCCACGTCGGCGTGGTGGTCATGTTCATCGGATTCACCGGCAAGGCATTCGATCAGCAGATGACGGTGGAAATCCAGCGGGACGACGTTGTGTCGCTCGGCAAGTATCAGCTCAAGTTGACAGATATTCAGCAGGGGCGGAACGATAATTACCGCTGGCAGAAAATCACCGTCGATGCTACCAAGAACGGCGAACATGTAGCCACGCTAGAGCCGGAAAAACGGCTCTATCTGGCCAAAAATGAGCCGGCGAGCGAGGTCGCGATCCGGCGGCGTCCTAATGAGGACCTGTACATCAACTTCGCGGGCTTGTCGGATGACGGCACAAAAGTGGTGATCCAAGCCTACGTGTTTCCGCTGGTGAGCTGGATCTGGGTGGGCTATTGGGTGGTGCTGAGCGGCACGATTATTTGCCTGATCCCGAGTAAATCCAGGCTGGTGTATCCGCGCACGGAAATTGTGGGGATTGCTGGAAAACATGCGAAAGTTTAGTCTAATACTGGCGCTGGCGGCTGGATTTTCGGTGGCGCAGACGGCGGTCGATCTCGATTCGGAGCCGGTAAACAGGGTCGCCAGGAAGCTGGCCTGTACCTGCGGCTGCGCACAGGACATGTCCTGCAAAATGGAGCCCGGCTGCGGCATCTGCAAGCGGGCGAAGACGAAAATTTTCGCGCTACAGACGGCAGGCAAAAGCGACTCGCAGATTCTCGACGATTTCGTGTCTGAGAACGGCAAGCAGATCCTGAACATCACACCCGGATTGTTCGGCACCGCGGGACCATTCGTAGCGCTATCGCTGGGGGCGATCCTGGTGTTGCTGGTGATCCGCAGATATCGCAAGCCGCGCCTCGCGGGCGATCTGCCGGAAATCGATCCGCACGTGTTGGAGCGCATCAACAAGGACATGGCGAAGCTCGACTGATGATACTTATTGCCGTGGTCGTGCTGGTGGTTGCCGTCACTCTTGTTTTCACTCTGACAATTCGAACGAAAGATCTACCCGCGCCGGATCCGGTTTCGCCGACGCAACATCTGGACGACCGCAAGGCGCAGATCTACGAAAATCTTCGCGATTTACAGTTTGAATATCGAGTGGGAAAGCTTTCGGACGAAGATTACCAGCAGATCAAGCTCGGATTGCAGAAGGAACTGGCTGGCGTGCTGGGAGAAATCGAGAAGATCGGCGGGACCCCGGCAGCGCCCGTCCAGGCGCCTGTGAAAGCTGCCGCGAATGAGTGTCCTCACTGTGGTGCGAAATTCTCGAAGCCAATGAAATTCTGCGGGGAGTGCGGAAAGGCCATGTCATGAGGATTTTATTCTGGCTACTGGCTACTGGCTCCTGGCTGCTCGCTTCCATCGACGGCACGGTGGTCAATGCGACGACCGGCAAGCCGCAGGCGGCGGTGATTGTGATCCTGGTGCAGCCGACCGCGCAAGGTCCACAGACGGTGGCGACGGTGAAAAGCGACGCGCAAGGGCAGTTCAAAATCGACAAAGAAATTCCACCCGGACCGGAGCTGCTGCAAGCAATTTATCAGGGCGTGCTGTACACTCTGGTCCTGCCGCCGGGCAGTCCCACGACGGGAGTCCACCTCAAGGTTTACGATGCGACGGCGAAGGCGGGCGTTGCCAAAGTGTCGCAACACATGATTCTGATCGAGCCGAACACGACGACGCTGGAGGTCAGCGAGACGTTTCTGCTCGAGAACGAAACGACCACCACTTTTCAGGATCCGGTGAACGGCTCCATTCAGTTTTATCTGCCGGAGGCCGCGGGCGGCAAGGTCAGCGTGACGATCAATTCGCCGGGCAGCGTGCCGATCCAGAGGCCGGCCGAGAAGACGAAGGAAAAGGACATCTATAAGATCGCTTATCCAGTGAGGCCGGGGGAGAGTCGGTTCGACGTCAGCTACTCACTGCCGGCCACCGAAACCTTCGCCAGCAAGATTCTGCATGGCGAAGGAGTGACGCGCCTGGTGACGCCTTCCACCGTGACGCTTTCGGGGGACGGCGTGGAATCGCTGGGGCAGGAACCGCAGACCAAAGCGCACATTTATAATGCGGGTGGCGCGGAGTACAGCGTGGAGATCGCCGGCGTCGGCTCCCTGCGAAATCCGGAGGCAGCGGCGCCGGATGAGGATACGGGCGAGCCGCAAATCGAGGAAAAAGCGGCGCGCGTTTATTCCCGCATGTACTGGGTGATGGGAATGGCGTTCGCGATTCTGGGGCTGGGAGGCGTGCTCTTATATCGCAAGAGTGCGGCATGAACGCTTTAGAAATTGACGGCGTCTGGAAATACTTTGGCGACTTCCCCGCCTTGCGGGACATCCGATTTGGAGTGCAGCGAGGCTCAGTGGTAGCGTTACTGGGTCGCAACGGCGCGGGGAAAACCACGCTGCTGCGGATCCTCGCCGGGCTTGCGAAACCATCGAAGGGATCGGTAAAAATCCACGGCGCGGAGGTGCGTGAAGAATCCACCCGGCGGCGGATCGGGGTGTTGGGGCACGGAATTTCGGTGTACGACGAGTTGACAGCGACTGAAAATCTAGTGCTGTTCGGAAAACTCTACGGCTTGGCGAATCCGGCGAAACGTGCGGAGGAATGGCTGGAGCGAACCGGCCTCGAACGGGTCCGCGACGGGCTGGTGCGGGAATTTTCGCGCGGGATGCGGCAGCGGCTGGCGGTGGCCAGAACCTTTCTCCACGATCCGGAAGTGCTGTTGTTCGATGAGCCGTTCACCTCGCTCGACGA
>JBEKPC010000180.1:0-9838 GCA_049521155.1 Bryobacteraceae bacterium | reverse complement strand
TTCAGCGGATCGCCGGCGCGAGCGGAGCCCGGTTCAGCCTGCTGCCTCCCGAAAACGCCACCGGAAATTACGTCAAAGTGGTGCAGAGGATTCCGGTGCGCATCGCGCTCGATCCGGGCCAGGATAACGACCATCTGCTGCGGCAAGGCATGTCTGTGACGCCCACGGTGCAACTGCAATAAGGATGCCATGGCCGAACTAACGTTAGAGGTCCCGGCGCCCACGCAAGTACTGCCCTGGGCTCCGAAGCATAACCCGTGGATCATCGCGCTGACAGTCACGCTTGCGACATTCATGGAAGTGCTGGATACCAGCATTGCGAATGTGGCTCTGCCGCATATCGCCGGCAATCTTTCGGCGGGGTTGGACGAGAGCACCTGGGTGCTGAGCTCCTACCTGGTGGCCAACGCCGTGGTTCTTCCTATCAGCGCGTGGCTGGCGACCCGGTTCGGGCGCAAGCGTTTCTACATGAGCTGCGTGGTCCTGTTCGGAGTCAGCAGTCTGTTGTGCGGCCTGGCGCCGAATTTGAGCATGCTGATTTTCTTCCGCGTTCTGCAAGGCCTGGGCGGAGGCGGCCTGGCGCCCAGCGAGCAGGCGATTCTGGCCGATACATTTCCCCCCGCCAAACGAGGCATGGCGTTCGCGATTTACGGCATGGCCGTGGTGATGGCGCCCGCCATCGGTCCCACGCTGGGCGGTTACATCACCGACAATTTCGACTGGCGCTGGATTTTCTTCATCAACGTGCCGGTGGCGATTCTTTCGCTGGTCCTTACTTATCGCCTGGTGGAAGATCCACCTTATTTAAAGGCCTCCAGACCAACCACCGGACGGGTGGATTGGCCGGGCCTGGGCCTGCTCGCGGTCGGCATCGGCGCGGCGCAGGTGGTGCTCGATAAAGGGGAGCGCGACGATTGGTTTTCCTCGGGTTTCATCAACTTCTTCGTGATTACGTCGGTCGTCTGCCTGGTCACCGCGTTCTTCTGGGAGCTTCGCCATGAGAACCCAGTGATCGATATCCGGCTGTTCAAAAACCGCAATTTCGCCGTCTCCTGCGTGATGATGTTCATGCTCGGCGTGGCGCTGTTCGGCGGAACGGTTTTGCTTCCGCAATTGGTGCAGACGTTGCTGGGATACACGGCGGAGCAGGCGGGCGAGGTGCTATCGCCGGGTGCGATCGTGATTATCCTGCTGCTGCCGTTTATCGGAATCCTGGTGGGAAAAATAGATCCGCGCAAGCTGATCGCGGTGGGATGGACGCTGGCGGCGCTGGCCATGGTTTACATGACGGCGACGATGAACCTGGGCATGAGCTTTCATGAAGTGATTATGCTGCGCATTTATCAAATGACGGGTGTGGCATTTCTCTTTGTGCCGATTCAGACGATGTGCTACGTAGGCATCCCGCCGGGCAAAAACAATAACGTTTCCGGCATGACGAATCTGGCCCGCAACATCGGCGGCAGCGTCGGGATTTCGCTGGTGACCACGATGCTCGCGCGCCGCGGGCAAGTCCATCAAAGCGTGTTATCGGCGCATACCAGCCAGTTCGATCCGGCGTTTCAATCGGCCGTTTCCGGCATGGCGCAAGCCCTGAAGGCGTCGGGAATCCAGGCGGCGCAAGCCACGCAAATGGCCTACGACCGCATTTACGGAGCCATGCAGGCGCAAGCCTCGATGCTCGCTTACCTGGACACTATCTGGGTGTTCGCGATAGCGGCGGGGTTGATGGCTCCGCTGGCGTTTCTCATGAAGAGGGCGAAGAAAGGCGGCCCCGCGGCTCCGGTGCACTAAACCGATCAGCCCTCGTCCCCGACGAACTCGCGCAACCGCGCCAGCGCGTCGTCCCACTGTTTTGAAATGGATTCAAGATGCCGCTGCGCGTCTTCCAGACGGCGTCGCTCCAGTTGCCAGATACTTTCGCGCCCATGCCGCGTGCTGCGCACCAGGCCCGATTCCTCCATCACCCGCAAGTGTTTTCTGATGGCCTGCCGCGTTACGCTGGCGTGCTCCGTAAGCCTTGCGATCGACATCGGTCCATGGCCACACAAGCGGGCGATCAGGCGCAATCGAGTCTCATCACCGAGCGCCGCGAACAGGTGCGCCGACCCCGTCAGCTCTGGTCTACTGGGCATCGCACACATAGCGCTCGATCAGTTTGACTTGCATGCCCCAGCCTCCGTCGTTCGCCGAGAAAGCCTTTGCCCTGCGCTCCAGCGGAATTTGATCGAAGCCGGACTCGGTTACGGTAAGCAAGATGCCGTCTGCTGCTTCCTCCAGTGAAAAAACCACCAGCGTCATCGGCTCTGCCGAGTAATCGCTGCCGTCAACCGCGTAAGGATGCCACCGGAAAGAGAATAACCGCTCCGGCTCCAGCCGTTCGACTATGATCTCGAATGGCGTGCCTTCGTACGGCTTCTGGTGCTTGGCTACCTCGGGATCGACTGCTGTTGGTGTGATTACCCCACGCAAGCGCGTGCCGGGTAGAAACGGTCCGTCGAACCTCACCCCGAACCAGGTGCCGAACTCAGTCGAGTCCGATAGGGCCTTCCAGATTCGTTCCAGTGGCGCCCGTAACAAGATCTTCTTCTCGATGCAATCCGTATTCATGCAACCTCTCAGTTGCATATTATCATCGGCCGGCAAGAAAAGGCAACCATCAGGTTGCTCATTCCTTAAAGGAAAAGGGGGATCAATTAGGCGCGCTTCAGCCGGCGAGCGGCAGCGGCCAGACCCGTCAGACCCAGCGCGAGAACGCCGTAGAAACCAGGCTCCGGCGTCGCCGACGTAATCGCCGCGTTGAAGCCGGTGCTGTCGAAACTGAACTGGCCTGCTGGCCCAAGTCCAACTTCGAAGTCGATCGTTTGTCCCGCCGTCAAGCTCGTGGTGAAGCTAAAAGGTTGCGCGGTGTTTGAACTGTAGATTGTTGTAACGGTAGTACCCGCCACAACGACAGTGTCCGTAGTCTGGCCTGGAGTGCTGGGATTTGTAATGGTGTTACCCATTGCTAAAAACTCGCCTGATACACTGTAGCTACCGGCAGTCGGTGCCGTAAATTGAACCACAGAAACATCTCCATTGGGGCCGGGATGCAGCAAGAGCAGGTTGGCTGGCCACGGACCGATCGTGCCCCCTTCTACGGGTATCGTAGAACCGGTCGTGTTCTTTAGAATAGTGGGAAGCGAAGTTCCTCCGAACTCGGAAAAGCCCGAAGCGTTCCCGTCTCCAAAGTAATTCGGCGCGGCCAAATCGAGCCCAAAGGGCGTTTGGGTACCGGCCGCTAACCAGCCGTAGGACCAGACGCCGTTGATTGCAAGCGTTGAATTAGTGATCGTCGTCGGAAAATCATTCACTGCGTTGTAGACGTCGGCGAATGCCGAACTGGCAAAAAGTCCAATCACACCGCAAAAAGCTATTCCTTTGAGCATTATACGAGTCCTCCGTCAGACTTCAAGCCGCTATTCTCACTACCCTATTCATTTTGGCATACGACCTACTAACTGTCAACCCCTATGCCACGTCGCAACCGAGTGAGAAACGCGCTTCCCAAACCCTGACTATTTTCTGGCCACCCGGCCTGCGCTTCCCATCTGTCGTCCGCTTGCGCTTGTTTCGAATAGCCCTGGCGGTCCCGAGCCTCTCGGGCTCGCAGGGCGTCTCGAATCAACGCGGAAAGATTCTGTTTGGTGCTCCGCGCCACGCGCTCGGTCACTTCCAATAGCTTTTTATGGAGTGCAACCTGGATGTATTCCATAAACTTAGAAGTTCGATAGGTAGCAGAGACCGCCCGTCAACTCCAGCCCGGACGAGGCCACGCGCAACATTCGGGAAACGATCTCTCCCGTGGAATACCGCTGCTGCGGGATGATGAGAATGCCGAAGTGCGATCGGGCTTGCTTCATCCATTCGCGATGGAGCGACGCAAAGTCGCGGGCGTGGGCGGTTACCAGTATCCGACCCTGCGCAGCCGCAAGAGTCAGATGAGACTCGTCAGAGCGGGAATTCATTCCGGCATCGAGAGAGGTCATTACATCAATGGCATGGCTTCGCAACGCTCCGACCAACCGATGCTGAGCCGAATCTTCGTCGAAGTAGAACCTCACCACTCAGGGCCGAATCGGCAATCGTGAGGAGCGAACGCCCTCTTCGTAGGCTCGTTCTTCAGCCGCGATGTCCGCATCGATCTCTCGCTTGTTAGCGTGGTAAAAGGCCAGTGCGGCATAGATTTGCGCAAGAGACAGAGGTGTACGGGCGGCGGCGATCTCCTCCGGTGAGAGCCCCGGTTATTCTCAATCGCGATGGTTCGCACCGAAACGCCGGTTCCGGAGATAATAGGCCGGCCGCCGCGCAAAAGTGGAATCACGCGTAATCAGGGCGCCGATCTCATTGAAGGCGACGGGCATTTCGTTCCCACTATAACGCCACATCACACTCACGGCCTTCGCCCCACCACGCTGGTAGCATCCTCAATCGCCGCGCCTACCCTTAGAATCGTTTCTTCCGCTCGCGGAGCCCCCAGAATTTGCAGTCCGATCGGCAACCCCGATTTAGTGAATCCGCACGGAATCGACAGCGCCGGAATCCCTAAAACGTTAATAGCGCGCATCAGCCGCGTGGTTGCCAGGCGCGTATCTTCGTCGACCCCGCCTACATTCATGGTCGTCTGGCCGATCTTTGGCGCCGGCGTCGGCGTGGTGGGAGTAAAGATGCAATCGACCTCGCTCCAAAGCTTCGAAAATTCGCGAATATAAATGCGGCGCAGGCGTTGCGCGTCTACATAATCGGACCCGCGAATCAAGCGGCCCTGATCGAGCAGGGTGACGACGTCGGATCCGAAATCGGCGCGCCGCGTCAGCAGATTTTCAAGATGTACGGTCGTAGCCTCCGCCAGCAAGAGCACGCGGCCGATCACGTTTAGAGCGTCAATATCGGGGACCTTTATATCAATGATGCGGGCGCCGAGCGCCGCCGCCGTCTGTACCGCTGTGCGCACAGATTCCGAAACTTCGAGATCGAGCCTATCGAAATAATAATTCAACGGCAGGCCGATGCGCAGGCCTCGAATATCGGTGCTACTTAGATCGGTCGAAGGTCCTCCCATGGCATGGAACGCCAGAGCGCAGTCGCGCACCGTTTTCGTCATCGGACCCATATGATCCATGGTCCAGCCAAGCGGCATCACGCCGCGCTTGCTGATCCGTCCAAACGTCGGTTTCAGGCCGGTGATGCCGCAAAAAGATGCGGGAATGCGAATCGAGCCGCCTGTATCCGTGCCGGTTGCCAGGGGAAGAATTCCGGCCGCGACCGCTGCGCCGGAGCCTCCACTAGATCCGCCGGGAATGCGATCGGTATCCCAGGGATTGCGCACCGCTCCGAAATGCGGATTGGTCGACGTAATGCCGTAGGCGCATTCATGCAGGTTGGTTTTGCCCACCATCACGGCGCCCGCGCGTTCGAGACTGATGGCGATGTCGGCGTCATGATCGGGCACAAAATTTTCGAAAATCTTCATGCCGCCGGTGGTGCGGACGCCTTTGGTGTAAACGATATCCTTGTGCGCGAACGGGATGCCGTGTAGAGGGCCGCGGTCGACGCCATGCGCCAGTTCGGCGTCCATGGCGGAAGCGCGGGCGCGCGCAACGTCGGCTGTTACAGTGATAAACGCGTTCAGCCGTGGATTTTCACGGCCGATTTTTTCGAGCGTGTCATTGGTCAGTTCGAGCGACGAAACTTTTTTAGCTCGCAGCGCGTCAGCGGATTTGAGGATAGTCATGCTGCGTCCTCGGGCCCGGTCCATACATCCGATTCGGCAGTCAAGGAGCGTTGCAGCGGGCGAAATGCGGCTTCGAGCGCATCCATCACAGGCAGAAGTTTTTCCACGTCAGGTTCGGGGATGGGCGGATCGAGCGCCGCGGCGGTTTTTTTCCAATCAGTCATTCAGTCCTATTTCTTATTTTGTTGTCCGCATGCTGGACGCATGGCGGTTCTGCCCCACCGATAGCAATGAACCCCCTGGTCCGTCGTGGGGCAGGTTGGCAACCTGTGGACCGATTGCCAATCGGTCCATCCGGACGCCTGAGAGTTTTTGTGGGGCGGCGCCATGCGCTGCCAGTGGTAGCGATGAAAACACCTGCAACCGAGCCGTGACCGCAGGGAGCGGAGTCTTCGTGGTTTCGCGTCATCGCAGCTTCTCATTCTACAATTGAATTGATGCAAGCCACCGAAACTCGCGTTACCCCCGCTCCGCTAACGCAATTGAGCGAAGAAGAACGGATGTTCCAGTCCACCGTGCGCAAATTCGCGCGGGAGCGCATCGGGCCGCACGTTCGCGCCATGGACGAGGCCGCCGTGTTTCGCAAGGACATCATCCAGGAATGTTTTGATCTCGGCCTGATGGGCATCGACATTCCCGAAGAATACGGCGGGCAGGGCGGATACTTTTTTCAATCGATTCTGGCGATCGAGGAACTGGCTCAGGTAGATCCTTCGGCGGCGGTCATTATCGACGTGCAGAATACCCTGTTCAATAACGCGATTCTGCGTTGGGCCACCGAAGATCAGAAACGTAAATATCTCCCGCGCCTCTGTAAAGACACGCTCGCCAGCTATGCGCTGTCTGAAGCGGGGTCCGGCTCCGATGCATTTGCGCTCGCGACGCGCGCCGTCGATGAGGGCGATCATTACCGTTTGAACGGACGCAAACTTTGGATCACCAACGCCGCCGAAGCCGGGCTTTTTCTGCTGTTTGCCAATCTCAATCCCGAGGCCGGATATAAGGGCATCACAGCGTTTTTGATTGAGCGCGAGTTTCCTGGATTTAAAGTCGGCAAGAAAGAAGACAAGCTCGGGATTCGCGCGTCCTCGACTTGCGAGCTGATCCTGGACGACTGCCGTGTTCCCAAAGCGAACGTCATTGGCGAGATCGGCAAGGGCTACAAAATCGCCATCGAAACCTTGAACGAAGGCCGCATCGGGATCGGCGCGCAGATGGCGGGATTGGCGCAAGGAGCGCTCGATCACGCGCTCGGGTACGCCAAACAACGGAAACAATTCGGGAAAACGATCGCCGAATTTCAAGGCGTGCAGTTCGATCTGGCCGAAATGGCGGTGGAGGTGGAGGCGGCGCGCCTGATGGTCTATAACGCTGCGCGCCTGCGCGACGCAGGACTGCCTTTCGTAACAGAAGCCGCGATGTGCAAATATTTTGCGTCGCAAGTGGCCGAACGGACCGCGTCGCGCGCCGTCGAAGTACTGGGCGGCGTGGGATTTACGAAAGATTATCCGGTCGAGAAGCTGTTTCGCGATTCGAAGATTGGCCGGATTTATGAAGGCACCAGCAACATGCAAAGGGTCACGATCGCGAAGCAATTGCTCGACAGGAAGTAAGGAGCTTGTTATGCGCATTTTAGGATTAACATTGGTCGCGGCGGGAGCATTATTTGCCGCCGATGCAGAGCCGAGTCAGGCACAAATCGACGACATCGTCCAGAAATTCGCCGCCCATGAAGCCGAGTTCGCCAAAGCGCGCGAGAACTACATCTACAAGCAAACTGTGCGTATTCAGGAGCTTGACGAGAGTGGTAACACGACGGGCCGGTGGGAGGTGGTCTCTGATATCATCTTTGCCTCGGATGGGAAACGGAGCGAGCATGTTACGCGGTCGCCGGTGTCGACCTTGAGCCAACTCATTCTCACGCCGGAGGATATGGAGGATTTGAAGAGCGTGCAGCCCTTCGTTTTGACCACGGACCAACTGCCGAAATACCTGATCCGCTATCTGGGGCGCCAAAAGGTTGATGAAATCGGCTGCTATGTATTCGCTGTGAAACCCGTCAAATATGAGGGCAAGCAGCGTTATTTCCAAGGCGAAGTTTGGGTCGACGATAAAGACCTGCAAATCGTGAAGAGCTACGGCCGCGGCGTCGGCTCCGCGAATAAAGGCGGAAACGGCCAGCAATTTCCAAAATTCGAGACCTACCGCGAACAAGTCGACGGCAAGTTTTGGTTCCCGACGTATACTATCGCCAACGATACTCTTCATTTCAAAAACTCCGACGTGCGGATGAAGCAGACGGTAAAGTACGAAGACTATAAGCGCTTCAAGAGCGATACGACCATCACGTTTGGCGATGCGGTCGACGACAAAAAGCCTCCCGTTAAGAAGCCTTAATAATGCGCCTATTTCCGCTGGCCCTGATCCCGCTCTGCGCGTTCGCGGACGACCCGAATTATCGCGCGTTGCGGGACGGTGCTCCGACGGAGGTATTGAGGACGGAAAATGTCGAATTAAGGCGTGATACAGGCACGATTACACTCAAAAATGGTCAATTAGCGTTCATTAAAGACGCATCGAATCGGCCCGTGATCGCTGTTTTCACCGGAGACGGCATTTTTCGCCTGAAACCGGCGATTCCGATCGAGGAGCGCCATTTGACCCTGGTCACCGGGAAACCGGCGATCGAGGAAGGCTTCGAATCGGCCGTATTTTTCTTCAGCGACGGAACCTATGACGAGGTGAAAAGCCAGGCTTCGGCGATGCCTCTCGACCCGCGCGCGGCAGGTGTGCTGAAAAGTCTGCGCGATAAGTTACGCAAAGACATGACTTACGGCGATATCGGCAATGTCGAAGCGGAGCTGCTGGGGGAGCTGTACAATCCGAAGCGAGGAGCGTCCTTCCGGGCCTATCTGCACGGGAAACATTATAACGACCTGCGATTTTTCATGGTTCCCTCCGGCGCGCTACCGTCGGTGCAATCGCCGGAGGAAACAGCGCTGGTAAATGTCGATGCCGGCGATCATGCCGGCATCTGGTATCTGACGCATCTAAAAAGCGAATGGGAAAAAAACACGGCCAATTCAAGCGAAGACAAGCGTGACATTGGAGCCACGCATTATAAAATCGACACCGATGTAGCGAAGGGCGGGGCACTGGCGGCGACGACGGAAATGGAGTTTACCGCCGTGATGGATGGCGCGCGGGTGCTTCGCATCGATCTGCTGCCGTCGCTGCGGGTGAGGAAGGTCAGCGATGACAAAGGACGCCCGATCCTGTTTATTCAGGAGTCGACCAAGGCCGACGATTCCTTTCACGTGGTGATGCCGGAGCCGCTCGAAGCGGGGAAAAAGTATATGCTGCGCTTCGAATATGACGGCAGTAAAGTCATTCGGGATGAAGGCGGCGGTAATTTTTCAGTGGTGGCGCGGACGTCCTGGTATCCGAACGTCAATTCGTTCCTGGATCATGCGACGTACGACCTTAAATTTCGCGTGCCGAAGCAATACACGCTGGTTTCCGTCGGCAAGCTAGTGAGTGAATCGAAGGACGGCGGAGCGGCGATTTCCGAATGGAAATCCGATGTGCCGATTGCCGTGGCGGGATTCAATTATGGGCAGTTCAGGAAGAAAAGCGTGGTCGATGACCAAGCCAAATATACGTTGGAAGTCTACACCACCACGGAGGTTCCGGACATTCTCAAACCGTTCGGCGAGAATATGGCCCTGACGCCTTCGGCGATGGCGCAGAGTGCGCTGGTCGATGCGCAAAATTCCATGCGATTATTCCAGCAAAAGTTCGGCGACGCCCCCTACGGGCGATTGGCGGTGACGCAGCAGCCGGCATTTTTCTTTGGGCAATCCTGGCCCACGCTGGTTTATCTGCCGGTCAGCGCGTTTCTCGATGGGACGCAGCGTTGGGCAATGCTGGGTGGGCAATCTTTCAAATTCGCCGAATTTATCGACGAAGTGACTCCGAATGAGATCGCGCACCAGTGGTGGGGACACATGGTGGGATGGGCCAGCTATCACGATCAGTGGCTTTCGGAAGGATTCGCCGAATTTT
>JBEKPC010000179.1:0-9897 GCA_049521155.1 Bryobacteraceae bacterium | reverse complement strand
CGTCCACCACGCTGAACATGGCCGAATTCGCCCCGATCCCCAACCCAAGCAGCAGGATAATCGCGCCGGTGACTGCCGGAGCCTGCCGGAACACCCGCCAGCCGAAGCGCGCATCCTGAAGCAAAAATCTCATGTCGAATTCCTTCGCCGTCGGCCTAAGCGGACGGCAGGCGTCCCTCGGGCGCCTTCCGTTTAGGCCAGAAAGCCCGGCACCAGATGAGCCAGGCGCCAAGCTGCGTCAGATTCAGGAATAGATTGAATGCCGCCGTGAAGCCGCCCTGAAACAGCGCGAAGTGGCGCAGGCCGTAGGAAAGCGCCGTGCCCGTCACCAGAATTCCTAATCCGAGGCTCAGCGGCACAATATGCGGCTCGCGATTCCTCGATTTAATCAGCGCGCCCCACAAAATGACATTCATGATTGCCGCGCCAAAGTTCAGCAATTGGCTGGTGCTGTTAAACCAAGCCACCCTGGGAATTTTCAGCTTCATTACTTCGGCGGCGAAACTTCCGAATTGGCCCGCACTGTCGATCAACTGCTGCGGCAGCCGCTCGAACGTCGGATGAAACAGCACAAAAGGAAGCACAGCCATCGCCACCACGACACCGCTGAGAATTCTCCCGATGGTCGGTTTGGCACTCTCGGCAATTCTGTAAATGAGGACCATCACCAGGACCAAACGCAGTAAATCGACCACGACGTCGTTACTCCAGTAGAACCTGGCGTACAGTCTGCTGGCCGCCGTCTGCGTGGCCCGGTCCATTTGCTGCGAGGTGCCGTTCAGAAGCATGTCGGCGAGGGTCAGCCCCGCCGTCGCGAATAATTCCCAGGAGACGTAGAGAAGAACAACCCAGAACTTTCGGGTGGGACCTAAGAGGAGGAAGACAATCAACAACAGCAGGGCTACCGCATTACTGATACCCAGTAACGGCGCGAGAAGATCGTAGGCCCGCGTCACCCTGCAGCACTCGTCTTTAAGAGAAGGCCGGACTCGGAACTCCGTCCGGCCCTATTGGACTTCAGAAGGAAAGCGCTCTTACGCGCGAGCCGTCTCGCCACCAGCAACCGGTCCGGAGAAAGCCGTTTCACCGCCAGCAACTGGTCCTGAGAAAGCTGTTTCACCGCCAGCAACTGGTCCTGAGAAAGCTGTTTCGCCACCGGCAACTGGTCCGGAGAAAGCCGTTTCACCGCCAGCAACCGGTCCTGAGAAAGCTGTTTCGCCACCGGCAACTGGTCCGGAGAAAGCCGTTTCACCGCCAGCAACTGGTCCTGAGAAAGCTGTTTCGCCACCGGCAACCGGTCCTGAGAAGGCCGTTTCACCGCCAGCGACTGGTCCTGAGAAAGCTGTTTCGCCACCGGCAACTGGTCCGGAGAATGCTGTCTCCCCACCCGCAACTGGTCCTGAGAAAGCAGTGTGGATCGAACCATAATGGGCTGCGCCTGCAAAAAGCGCAACTAAAATAACTGTGCAGATTGTAGCACAGCGAGCGATGGAAAGACTGCGAATATTAGCCACTTAATCACCTAAACTCTAGCGTTATCAATGATAATTAGTACTTGAGCGTGTCAAGCACTAAGATCAATACCCTATGTTAGCTGAACGACAAGTACTAGTGTCTAGGATTTTTCCTTAGTACTGAAAGAGTAATAGAGCGAAGTCGTAGAACCGTAGAGGCGAGGCGGGGAAAATACGGAGGGATGGTTTAGTTGGTACCGGGACTACTACGGCGAAAAAGGCGGATCACTTGCAGCAGCGCAATATAGATGTTCACGATGCCAAGGCCGGTCACGAAACCGCGAAAAGAAGGTTCTTCCCAGAGATTTTCGACAGCCGGATTAACTCCCTGAAAATAATTGAGGCTCCAGGAGTCCTGCCACGGGAAAATAACCAGAAATAGACCCACTTCGAAAGCAAAAATCGCAAAACAAATCGTGAGCAGGCGGCCTCGCCAGCGGCTGGGAACTACGGGATTTTGGTCGACCGGGACGGCGTTATCGCCTGAATTCCCGCCTGGGCTCAATGTCATGCAAAAAGTTCGCCTTGTTCAGGATAACCCGTCCAGGAGTAGTCCCGCGACTGACACGCGTTTCGTACTGGTTCGAAACTGAAGCGATGCAGCGTGGTCGGTCCGAATTTTTCCAGTGCGACGAGATGGTCCGGCGTGCCGTAGCCTTTATTCCGGGCGAATCCGTACGCGGGAAACACGCCATCCCATTGGGCCAGCGCCTGATCGCGGGCAACTTTCGCCAGAATCGACGCTGCGGCAATCGAAAAACTCAAGGAATCTCCGTGGATGAGGGCCTTTTGCGAAACCGGCAGGTCGATCGTAATGGCGTCGATCAACAGGTAATCGGAAGTGGCCGGCAGCCGCTCCACCGCACGCTTCATCGCCAGCCGCGACGCTTGCAGAATATTGACCCGGTCGATTTCAAACGCATCGGCTCCGGCGACGGCCCATGCCACCGCCCGCTCCCGAATACGGGCCGCCAGCACGTGGCGCCGCTCTGGAGCCAGTTGTTTACTATCGTCGAGCCCGCGAATCTGGCGCGACGGATCCAGCACCACCGCGGCGGCGAAGACCGGACCGAACAACGCGCCTCGGCCGGCTTCATCGACACCCGCAATGCTGCGGAATCCCGCAATTCGGGCGGCGCGCTCATAGCGGCTGCTGGGCATTCAGCCTTACGCCGATTTTGCCGGAGTGCGCTCGCGGAGACGGGCAGCCTTGCCCTTCAACGCGCGCAGATAATACAGCTTTGCGCGGCGAACGCGTCCCGTGCGGACGATATCGATATGATCCACCACCGGAGCGTTGATCGGAAAAATGCGCTCCACGCCCTGCCCGAAGCTGACCTTGCGCACGGTGATGCTTTCGCCCATGCCGGTGTTGTGCTGCGCGATCACCACGCCTTCAAAAACCTGCAACCGTTCCTTGTCGCCTTCTTTAATCTTCACGTGAACTTTGATGGTGTCGCCGGGACGATAGCCGGGATGCGCCGCCTGGCGCTTATTCTTGTTCAGGATCTTCGTCATCAGTGCGTTTTGCATTTTCGTGTTCTCCAACAGATTTCGTTAAATTCAACAGCAAATCCGGACGTTTCCGGGCCGTCTTTTCGGCCGCCGCCCGCTGCCGCCACTTCCGGATCTCCTGGTGGTTTCCGCCCACCAGCACTTCCGGAACGTTCCAACCTCTAAACTCCGCCGGACGCGTATACTGCGGGCAATCCAGCAATCCTTCCTCGCCGAACGATTCCGCCACGGCCGAGTTTTCATTTCCCAACACACCGGCAATCAACCGCGCCGTCGCGTCGATCACCACCGCGGCCGCCAATTCCCCGCCGCTCAGCACGAAGTCGCCGATCGACAATTCTTCATCGGCCAGATGCTCCGCCACGCGTTCGTCCACGCCTTCGTAGCGGCCGCAGATCAGCAGCAATTCGTTCAGCTTACTGAACTCCCGCGCCCGAGCCTGATCGAACTTCGCACCTTGCGCCGACAGCAGAACGACCCTCCCGCCTGCCCCGCGCTCCGGCCAGATCGCTTCCACTGCCTCAAAAATCGGCCCGGCTTTCATCAGCATGCCTTCGCCGCCGCCAAAAGGCCGGTCATCCACTGTCCGATGCCGGTCGCGCGTCCAATCGCGCAAGTCGTGCACCCGGATCTCTACTAAGCCCGCCGCCCGGGCCTTCCCCACCACACCTTGCTCGAAGGCAGCCCGGAAAAAATCCGGGAAGATCGTCAAGACATGAAAGATCACTTTTCGAGTAACCCTTCAGGCACCACCGCCCGAATGTTCTTGGTCGCGACGTCGATCTCTTTGCAAATCGCCCGCGAAAACGGAACCAGAACATCGCGCCCGTCTTCGAGCGTTATCTCTAACAGCGGCCCGCCCCCGAAATCCTCTACGCGGCGAACCACTCCAACCTTTGCATCACGATTCCAAACCGCACACCCCATTAAATCGGCATGCGAATAGGCGCCTTCCTCAGGCATCTCCCGTTCAGAATCCGCGACCAGGATATCGGCTCCGGCCCATGGTTCCGCATCGGTCATCGAATCGATGCCGGCAAATTTGAACACCGGACGGCCGCCCTGCCACCAGACTTCCTCGACCCGGGTAGGAATCTTCTTCCCATCCTCCCGTTCAAGCACCACATCTTTCAACTTCTCTGCCCGTCCCGGATGCGAGGAATAAATCTCGCCCGTCAGCTCCCCTTGAATTCCCCGCGCCCGGAATAAACGGCCGACTGCAACCACGCTACTCCAGAATCTCCAGCGTAAAACGCCGGTTCAACTTCATCCCCGCCGCCCCAAGCAGCGTCCGGATCGATCGCGCGGTTCGGCCCTGTTTGCCGATCACCTTCCCCAGATCCGAGGGCGCGACGCGCAACTCCAGAACCGTCACCTGTTCGCCTGCGATTTCGGTAACTGCGACTTCGTCCGGCATATCCACCAGCGCCTTCGCGATTTCCGTCACCAGATTTTTCACCCGTTGTCCTCCTACTTGGACCGATTCTAGCAGGTAACAGGCTCTACCTGATTAAACTGCCGCCGGCTGCGCGGGATTATTTCGCATCAACCGCGCCACTGTGCTCGACGGCTGGGCGCCGTTTTTCATCCAATGTTCGATGCGGTCGTGCTTCAATTTTACCGACGCCGGCTTCTCCACCGGATGATAGGATCCCACCACTTCGACAGCCCGGCTATCGCGCGCCCGTTCCTTTTCAATCACCACCACGCGGTAGCTCGGCTTCTTTTTCGCGCCGAATCGCGCTAAACGAATCATCAACATCAACTGACTCCTATTTGTTGTCTGGAGGCTATTCTCGCGAGAATTGCCTGTTACTCTGGAGGCAATCCTCTGGAGAATTGCCTGTTACTATTGTGGACCAAATCCCATGCCGGGCGGTAACTTCAATTTCCCGAGCCGTTTGCCCAGGAAACCTCCTCCACCCGAAAAACTCTTCATCATCTTGCGCGCCTGCGCATATTGCTTGAGCAGCGCATTCACTTCCTGCACCGACGTCCCACTGCCTTTGGCGATCCGCCGCCGCCTGGCGCCGTTGATCAACATGTGATTATTGCGCTCTTTGGGCGTCATCGAATCGACAATCGCCACCAGCCGCGTAATCTCATTGTCGTCCACCTTCATGTTCTTCAGGTCCTTCATCGGACCGATCTGCGGCATCATCCCCAGCAGGTTTTCGAGCGGACCCAGCTTCTTCAACTGCTTCATCTGATCGCGGAAATCGCCCAGCGTGAAATCGTCGTCCAGCAGCTTGCGCTGCATCTCCTCCGCCGACTTCTGATCGATGCTGTCGGTGACTTTTTCAATCAGGCTGAGCACATCGCCCATGCCCAGAATTCTTTCCGCAACCCGGTCGGGATGAAACGGCTCCAGCGCGTCCGACTTCTCGCCGACGCCGACGAACTTCAGCGGCTGCCCCGTCACCGATCGAATCGATAGCGCCGCGCCGCCGCGCGCATCGCCGTCCATTTTCGTAAGAATTACGCCGGTAATGCCGAGCCTCTTATGAAACTCGTCGGCCGACTTCACCGCGTCCTGCCCCGTCATCGCGTCGGCGACAAACAGAATTTCACTCGGGTTCAAAAGCTCTTTAAGCTGGGAAAGCTCCGTCATCAAATCGTCATCGATATGGAGCCGCCCGGCGGTATCGACCAGCAGCACGTCGCGTCCCGTCTGCACCGCTTCCTTGCGCGCCGACCGGGCCAGATCGAGAGGCTTAGTCTCGTCCGCGGTCCCTTCATAAATCGGCACTTTGAGGTCTCGCGCCAGAACACTGAGCTGTTTCCGCGCCGCCGGACGATAAACGTCCACCGAAACCATGATCGGCGACTGCGAATTTTTGGTCAGATACCGCGCCAGCTTGCCTGTGGAGGTGGTTTTCCCCGATCCTTGCAGTCCGACGATCATGATGACGCTAGGCGGCTCATTCGCCATCCGCAGCTTGGCCTGATGCGTCCCCAGCATCTTGACCATCTCATCGCGCACGATCTTGACCACTTGCTGAGTAGGCGAAAGAGCCGTAAGCACCTCAGCGCCCATGGCTTTTTCGCGAACGGCTTCAATGAACTGTTTGGTAACGCGGAAATGGACGTCAGCTTCCAGCAGCGCGACGCGGATCTCCCGCAGCGCGGCGTCCATATTTTCCGCCGTGAGTTTCCCTTCTCCGCGCAGATTTTTAAAAACCCGCTGGAGTTTGTCGCTAAGATTCTCAAACATGATTAGCCCACGGACAAAGTTCGCAGGCGGGAGCCATTCGGAAGGCTAAGCTATAGTGTAACAGAGGTGCCGCCCCCCCGAATGCATAGCCGACTTGGGCCAATCGGAATGGGCTGCTTTTAACATGAACTCAACCGCCTTTTCGCTTGAGGTCCAAAACGGCGAATTCACCAAAGCCCTAAAACGCCTTAGCCGATGCCAGAAAGGCGCGACCAAAGCCTATTTGCGGTATAAAAATGGAGCTCTTGTCATTTCTCTAGGGCAAGCCTCCGAAAGCTTACTGGCATCGGGATCCTGGCCCGGAATAGTAGCGGTCAGCGCGACGTGGGCAAAGGCATTCGCGACGACTCCCTTAACGGTAAACGCCGTCTGGCTGCGAGTTAGCGAGGGGAAACTTTATACGCGAGACCACGCCGTTCTTTGTAAGGTCGTCCACGAAATACCAACGATAAGCAAGTCACCCAAGGTTCGGATTCCGGTAAGCTGTTGACCTCTCTATGATCAGTGCAATTAGAATCAGGAACTATAAAGGCATCAAGAGATCTCCCTGGATTGAATTGGGACAGTTCCATGTGCTCGTTGGACCCAACGCGAGTGGCAAAAGCACCTTCTTGGATGCGATTGAATTTGTAAAAACATGCCTGATCCGAAGTCCAGTTGAAGCGGTCGAAGAAAGAGCAGATTTTCGCGATCTGACATTCCTAAGACAGGGAGGCCCGATCGAATTTGATATACGGTTGAAACTCGCCGAGTCGGCGATCGACACGCCTGCCATATTAAGTTACCGGCTGGTCCTTACTTCAGACCAAAAGTTAGGCATACGAGTCCGTGAGGAGCTGTTGAGCAAAGATTCAGGGAACGGTGCTAGGGCAGGCCAGATTCGGCGCATCTTAGGCAAGACGCAAACGGGAAATGACTTTTATCGGCGCGAGCAGGGTACATATACAGATTCCTTTCAATTTGGGCCCGGAAAATTGGCTTTGTCCTTAATTCCTCCGGACCGTCAAAGATACCCGACCGGAAACGCGGTTCGTGAATTCCTCACGCAGGGCGTTCGCTATTTACAACTCAATAGCGTTGCGATGCGCCGCCCCACGCCTGCTACAAGGCCCGCTGAGTTGGAGTTAGATGGAACGAACCTAGCCCGAGTCGTCGGAAATCTTGTTAAGAACGCGATGCTCGACTCCGAGAGTGAATCTGGCTTAGCGCTTAGCCGCTGGACTGATCATCTGCGTTACGCGCTAAAAGATTTGCAGTCTATAGGATGGGCTGCCCGCAAGCCTGACAACGCTGAGTATCTGGTCCTACGGTTTGATGGCGGCCTAGAGTGTCCAAGCTGGCTTCTTAGTGACGGAACTCTGCGGATGCTAGCGCTGACGCTTCCAGCATTCTTGCCCGGCCAATCGGCTCTATACATGGTGGAAGAGCCGGAAAATGGCGTGCATCCTCACGCCATCGAAATCATATTGAAAGCTCTTGCGGCGATCCCGAGAGCCCAGGTGTTCATCGCAACGCATTCCCCGTTGGTCATCCAGGAGGTTGGGCCCGGGCCTCTTCTGTGCTTCACGCGCGAGAATGCGACTGGGGTTCGCATCGTTCACGGCCCGAACCATCCGGCGCTCAAAAACTGGGATGGGACCCCCGATCTCTCCTCGATCTTTTCCTCCCGGGTACTTGGATGAAGGATCTATTCGTCTTTACCGCCGACGCTGATGCTGAAGGCTTGATTAGGAGCGTGCTGCAACGCCCAAAGGCGTTGGGAATCCGTCCTATCACTTTCGATGTCGAACGCCATGTGGGACGCGACCCAGGGATGGTGAAGGATGGTCCGGAGATCGCCAGAATGAAAGTGCAAAAATCCGAGTACGCTCGCCTGGTCCTGATTTGGGATCACGAAGGCAGCGGATGGCACGCTCTTACACCTGATACCGCCGTGGCACAGATCCAACAGCGCCTCAATGGGGTGACCTGGGAGAATCGTTCCGCGGCGATCGTCCTTGTGCCGGAACTTGAGGAATGGATATGGCGCTGTCGAACATCCCTCGCGCGGCATCTTGGACTCGGCGCCCGCGACTTCGAGCGCCGCATAGCGGACATCGCGGTGGGGCAAAACCTTCCTGTCGAAAGGTTTGTGAAGGAGCATCCGAAGGAGCTTTTTGGAGAGCTCTTCTACCAGAAAAGGCGCAGCCAACCGCTCCCGGAAGATTTCTCGAACGTCGCCGCCTCAGCGGACCTCGACGCCTGGGCCTCAAGCAAAACTTTCAACCGTTTCCGGACCGTTCTTCAAGAATGGTTCTCACTGTGATGCCCTGGCTCATGACGTCCGTAGCGCCACACAAATGAATTCGTTCTCCCCTAAATCCATCATCTTACATATTTCATCCACCCCCGCCCTCAAAAACCCCTTCTAACATACAGTCAAGAAGCCAGGAGTCGCCCGGTTGATGCCTGGTTCGTGATCCGTTAAAGTTCTCGAGACCCTAGACGGATTGTCATATTGTATCGGGGAGGACCTGCGCATCTTCTGCGGGCTTTGCCGTGAGAGTCATAACACGGATCGGGTACCCACCCGCAGCCGAAAGGTTGTGGCTAACGTTAGAAAGGGGGGCGGGCAGTCGCGGGGTGAGATCTCGCAGCTGCCCAAACTCTGAAAAGGAGTCTACGGCCGATTTAAATACTTCTGGTACAGCCTCGTCTGCTTGTTCGATAAATCCACTTCCTTACCCTTAATGTATAGAGCCTTGATCTGCGTCGGAACCTCCAGCGGATCGCCCGTGGTCAGCATCAGGTCCGCCCATTTTCCCTTCTCAATCGAGCCCGTCTTATCGCCGACACCCCAGATCTCAGCCGCGTTAATCGTGACCGCCTTCAGCGCTTCGTCATACGGCAAACCGTAGGCGACCGCGCGAGCCGCGTTATAGGGCAGGTTGCGTGAAAACTCGTTATCGAACGTCCCGAACGCGATCTTCACGCCCGCTTTATAAAATTGGCCCGGTAGCGATTCCGCGTAATCATACGGCGCGTCCTGATTCTCCGGCAGCGCTTCGGTGCGGCCCATAATCACCGGAATATTTTTCGCCTTCAGTTCCGCGCCTTCCTTGCCCAGCTCCTGCGGCGACAGAATCACGATCCTGATGTGCTCCTTGTCGGCGAACGCGATGGCATCGTGAATCGCCCGTTCCCTCGATGCCGGCACGGCCACCGGGACCTTGCCTTCGAGCACCGGAATCATGGCTTCCAGCTTCAAATCGCGTTTGAAACCGGGAAGATTCGCCGTCCGCTCCTTTTGATACTGCCGCGCGCGGTCGAAAAATTCGGTCACCTTGGCCACCTGCGTTTCATAATTACGCTTGGCCTCCGTATACGTGCCGACAGCGCTTCCACCGCCGAACAGCAGCGCGATCTCATCGGCGAAATCGACGCTATCGAATCCGCGTCCTCCCCGCGTCGCGATGCTCGGGAACAGCAGATGCATGGCGGCGGAGCGGTTGATCTCCATGTCCTCCCACGTCCAGCCGTCCATGTGGATCAGCGCCGCCTCGCCCGAAATATACTGTGCATTGGCGCCGCCGCGTCCACCGCGGCCTCCACCGGAGGATGGGAACGTCATCACGCTGGTGATCCCGTTGGCGCGCACCACCGGAAAATGTTCGC
>JBEKPC010000178.1:0-10453 GCA_049521155.1 Bryobacteraceae bacterium | reverse complement strand
ATGCGGAAGATTCGCCAGATTCTATCGACCGCTCTCGACCAAGTCAATGAAGCAAAACCAAAGGTAGTTGCGATTGACGTGATTTTGGCCGATCCCGGCGATCCGGTAGAGGATGCCCGCCTGGCGGCGTCGCTGCTGGCGACCAAACGGTTAATTCTTCCCTGCGAACTAATCGAAAACAAGTGGGAATATCCGTTGCCGGCGTTCAAGGAGAGTGCGGTCGCGCTGGGGCATGTGCATCTGGCGGAAGTTTCCGCGGACGGCGTGAATCGGCAAATTCCGCTGGAAAGAAAAGGTGGAGGAGAGCGCCGCTGGGCTTTATCACTGGAGGCTTTTTCGGCATGCAGGACCGTGATTCCCGAGCCGGCGGGCGCGAATGGGCGTCCGATGATGATTCGCTACCTGCCGCCCAGAAGCATCCCAATCATTTCGGCGTTGGAGATCCGGCAACAGGGGGACAGAATTCGCGGCGAAGCGGTTTTTCTGGGGATTACGGCGCTTTCAGCGGCGCGCGACCGGTTGACGAATTCCTATGGAGAGAGCGTTCCTGGAGTGGAGGTCCACGCGCAGGCTTTCGAGACGATGGAGCTTGGCCATTTCCTGATTCCCGCCGACGATGCGCTCGTGCTGGCGCTGTGCTTAGTGTTGACGGTCTCCGTGGGATTCACTTTTGTATTTACGCCGGGATGGTGGGCTTATCTGGAGAACGTGATCCTAGTGGGAGCCGCGTTAGTGATTCCGTTGCTCTCCTTCCAGCACGGAGTTGTTTTTCCGTTCTTTGGACCGGTAGTGGTTACCTGTCTGGCCAGCGCCAGCGCAGCGACTTTCCAGCACTTTTTCGTGCGAAGGCAATTGCGTGTATCAGAGTCGGAGAAGTCGCGGTATCAGCAGGCGATTCACTGGGTGGCGCATGAGATGCGGACGCCGCTGACGGCGATTCAGGGGTCGAGCGAGATTATGACTCGCTACAAATTGCCGGAGGAAAAAGGTAAGCAATTAAGCGAAATGATTAATGCCGAGTCAAAGAGGCTGGCTCGCATGATCCAGACATTTTTGGATGTCGAGCGGCTGGCCGATGGTCAGATGGAGTTGAAAAAGGAATCGTTTGCGGCGAGTGCGGTGGTCGAGGCGTGTGTGGCACGGGTGCGGCCGATCGGGGAGCGGAAGAGCATCGGGATATTTGTCGATACGCCGGTGGAAGCGGTGGTGGTCGGCGATCGGGAGTTGATGGAGTACGCGGTTTACAACCTGCTGACGAATGCGGTGAAATATTCGCCTGCGGAGACGGAAATTCATATTTCCGCGGCGCTTGCAGGCGGAGAGTTAAGGCTATCAGTGCGGGACCAGGGGATCGGGATGGACGCGCAGGAGCTAAAAAGCATCTTCAAAAAGTTCTACCGGACCAAGCGGGCGGAGGCTTCAGGAGAAGTTGGTACCGGAATTGGGCTGTCGATCGTCGAACAGATTGTGACTCATCACAACGGGCGCATGGAAGTGACGAGCGAACCGGGTAAGGGAAGTTGTTTTACTATTATAGTGTCCGCGTCCAATCCAAAGGTTCCGCCGGCGGCGGCTAACTCCGCCGATTCTCAAAATGCAGAAACTTTTAATCGTTGAGGACGACGCGTCGGTTCGCAGCACCATGGTTACGGTGCTGGAGCTGGAGGGCTATGCGGTCGAGGCTGTCTCTTCGACGAGAGAAGCGATTCACCGGCTGGAGGCCAACCCGTATCCGATTGTTATTTCGGATATTTATCTGGACGACCGCACCGGGATCGACGTATTGAAAACGGCGCGGCTGCATAATCCCGATGGCGCGGTGATCCTGATGTCGGGGCGCGGGAGCATGGAAACCGTAATGGCCGCGACTTCCGGAGGGGCGTTCGATTATCTGGCGAAGCCGTTCGAGATGTCGCAGATGATCGATACGATCAAGCGCGCTGAGAAGTCGTTCACAGGCGAAGAAGAGGACGAGGCGGCGGCCATCGACGATCTGCCGGAGACGGAAATGATCGGCAGCTCGCCGCGCATGATCGAGATTTACAAGCAAATTTCCAAGGTCGCTCCGACCGATGCGACGGTGCTGATCGAAGGCGAGACCGGAACGGGCAAGGATCTGATCGCGCGCATGATTCATCGCAACAGCAAGCGCGCGGCGCAGCCGTTTGTGCCGGTCGATTGCGGAGCGATTGCGCCATCGCTGCTGGAAAGCGAGTTGTTCGGGACCTTGAAGGGCGCCTATACCGGAGCGGATCGGGACCGGATGGGTGTGTTTGAAGCGGCCAATAACGGGACGATTTTCCTGGATGAAATCGGCGATATCGAGTTCGGATTTCAACTGAAATTATTGCGATTTTTACAGGAGCGGGAGATTCGCCCACTGGGTTCGCCGCGGGCGAAGAAAATCGACGTGCGGGTGGTCGCGGCTACGAATCGCGATATGCAGAAGATGGTCGACGAGCAGAAATTCCGCGAGGATCTGTGGTATCGGCTGAACACGGTGCGCATCAATGTTCCGCCTCTGTGCGAGCGGGCGAGCGACATCCCTTTGCTGGTGCACTATTTCCTGGGGCGGTACAACGGGCGCTATTCGCTCGAAACCAAGCTGACCGAATCCGGCCTGAAGGCGATGGAAGAGTATAGCTGGCCGGGCAACATCCGGCAGCTTCAGCACATGATGGAGCGGCTGACGATCCTGGCGCCGGGTGGGCGCATCGATGTAGCCGCGGTGAAGCAGGCGATCGAGCAGATGGATTCGCGCGACGGGGCTAGTGAGTCGTTGGCCGACACGGAGACGGAACAGATTCGTCGCGTGCTGGCGGCGACGAATGGGAATAAGAGCCGGGCGGCGAAGATTTTGGGGATCGAGAGAAAGACGCTGTACCGGAAGCTGGAGCGGATGGGGCTATAGGCCTAGTCACAGTAGTAATAAACATCATCTACAAGGAGGCGTTTCGGATCCATCTTCCCATAAGATTTTCATCGCTGTACTTGAATAGGCAGCTCCTGGTTCCAGAGGGCTGGTTGCTTTTCGTTCCAGCCGGTTTATCGTAAATACATTCGCGCTTCAACGTGTCGATTTTCGCTGGATATCCGCCCTCATTTTTATTGAATTTGTGCTGTAGCTCAGCGGATGGTATCCTGACCGCGGGAGTGCGTGTCATGACTGATCTTCACCTGCAGATCCTAGTGGAACTCGGAAAATGCGTCGATCAGCGCGTATCGCTTGACACCTTCCGCCAGTGGTTGGTGCCGCGCTCATTCGATATTGAACAGAGCGGCCAAGCTGACGCGATCGAATTAGTCCACCATATTGATGGAATACTGGCCGAGGCATCTTCTGCTGGGTGGAGCGATGCGGATCTGCGGGACGAGATGGCCAAAGTTGTGCGTGAGCACTCGATGATTGCGCCAGGCCATAACCTCCGACCGTCCATGCACTCATGATTCGAACGGCACCGTAGGCGAGCCCTTTCCAGATTACGCGACCCACCCCTTTCAGAGCGGCTTTCGTGTATCAGTATAGCGTTCACGCGGGAACGGGGACGTTGGCGGTTTGCTCCAGGCCTTGGGCCAGGGTGATGGCTACGGTCATGTTGCTGGATTTTTCCAGGCGGGCCAGCATCTGTTCCCTGCCCTCGGGAAATCCCCAGATCCCGGCCATGATTCGCACTTCGGGGTGGCGTGCGCGAAGCTGGGCGCAGAGTTTCGCGGCGGCGGCGAAGGCGAACGGGGGTAGCGCGGATACGCAGATGATATCGTCGGGCGCGGGCTCCAGCACGGCTAGTTCTTCCGACGATCCCAGCGGCAAGGAAATAACGGCGTAGCCTTCGCGTTCGAGCAACTGGCCGAACAGAACGGCGGACACTTCGTCGGCTGCGTCTTTGGCTGGTATCAGGAAGACACGCCCGGTGTGCGCGGCGGTCTCCTTTTTCGGCGGGTCGTTCTCGCCCAGTTCCGCGATGATTTCGGTGAGGCAGAGGAAAATGAACTCCTCCCGGCTGGCTTCGAGCGTGCCGCGATGGCGTTCCTGCTCAGTCAGGATCAGCGCGGGGATGATGACCTGCTGGTAGAGATCCAGCAAAGACCGGTCCTTCAAAAATTGCGTGGTGACTTCCAGCGCCTCGGCATGATCCATGGCCAGCAGGCGCTGGTAAAGATGAATTTCGGTCGATAAAACATCTTCATCGCCCAACACGATGTGCAGGAAAGAAAGCTGTGGGACATACCTGCCCAAGACCACCACACAAACGGTGAGCGGCGTTGAAAGAATCAAGCCGGGATAGCCCCACAGCAGGGTCCAGAAAATCGCGCTGACCAGCAGGCCGAGCGATGAAATGCCGGTGTGAGCGCCGTAGAGCCAAGGCTCAATGAAATTGCCAACGATCATTTCGAGAACGAAGAACAGCAGCAGTATCAGCGCCGGCCGCAGCCAGCCGTCGAACACAGCGAGCGAGAGCGCGAACGGCAAAATTGCGGCACAGAGAATTCCCACGTAGGGCACCAGCCGCAGCAGGGCGGCGATGACTCCCCACAACGCCGCGTAAGGCACGCCCATGGCTTCGAGGCCGGCTCCGATGACCACGCCTAGCAGGCCGTTGACCAGAAATTGCAGCATCAAATAGCGGCTGATGCGCTGCGCCGCATCGTCCAGCGCCTGCGTGGCCGCATGCAACTGGCTGACGCCCACCAGGCGCAGCAGGCGGTTCCGCAGGTCTTCCCGCTTAATCAAAATGAAAACGGTGAGAATCAGCACGAAGCCAAACATCCCGAGAGGAACCAAAAACGGCTGGATCAAATCCCGGAGATAAGCGAGAGGGCCTGGCTCCGGTTTCACGACTTGCACGGGAAGCGGATTGTCGATCGTAGTGCCCGGGTGCCGTCCGCGAACGACGGCGGCTGCCGCGCCCGCGCCGTCCAGCTCCTTGCCGATGGCGGCCACGCTCTTCTCGACGCGGCCCAGGGCTCCGGTCGCCGGCGAGCGGATTCTATCTATCTTGTTCTGGATGTTGGCCTGGTAGTCCGGTAGATGATCCGCCACTTCAATCAATTGATTGCCGACCATCCAACTCACCGCGGCCGTGAAGGCCACCACCGCGAACATCACAATCATGACGGAGGGAACGCGTCCCAGGCGGATTCGCTGGAGCCGCAGAGCGAGCGGGGTCAGGATGAAGCTGAGCGCCAGCGCAAAGGCGAAGGGAATGAAGATCTCCCGGGCCAGATAAAGGACGACGAGGGTTGCGACCAGGGTCCCGATTGAAGCAAGAGTGGACCGTTCCTCGGTTGACTCGGCCGGTCGCCGGTTTCTGAGCATTGCGATCAATACGGGCAATCGATGGGCCAAATGCGAAAGACCGCTCCCTGTAGCTGCGGTTCGTAAGCAACCGCCGCACGAATGCAAAAAATGCGCGCGACGGTAAGATTAGGGGGCTTTCTTTCCTCGAAAAATAGGAGTATGCTCTCCGTAAGCTCTAGATCGGACCGTGTTTCCTAACGTCTTAATTAGTTAAGGGGAGGTTCCCATGTTTGATAGCCTCGACGATCAGATGCGCAAGGATGAGGATCGCGTCAGCACCAGCAAAGGGCGCATGATGCGATGGGCTCTTTATGTACTGGCCGCCGGACTGGTATTCGGCGGATTGATATTCGGCGTCCACGTCATGAACTGACCGGTTCCGTCCGAATAGTTCCCTTTACCGCTGCTTAGCATCGACACTCGCCTGCGTTTTCGGCTCGGCGGCGAGCAGGACGATCTCATTTCGTGGGAAGGCGAACTTGTGCCCGGTCTCATCGATGATGCTGACCTGGGAAATATATTGTCCTGCCGCCAGCTTCGCCAACGGAATCTGGAAGCTGAACTGCGCCACGCCGGGCCGTTTATCGGCTAATTTATTCTGACGGACGGGAGCCGAGGTGAACATGCGGCGACCTCCCGCGATCAGTTCTACCTCCGCGGTGAGGCTCGGGACTTTACGGTTCGGATCCATGCCCGGATCGTAAACTTCAAAAAAGACATACATCGTCTGATCTTTTCGGAAGACGCGGGTGATACTGGGCACGGTCTTCTGACCATCCTGAACCAGCGGATGGGACGCCAACAGCTTCTTATTATTCTCAGCCGCGCCTACCGTGGCTGCGATCGGTTCCCTCTGATTGCTCCAAATGACGGAGCTGACGCGAAGTGTCTTTTCGGCGTTCAGATCGGGGATGGTGAACTTGGTTTCGAAGGTGCCCATTTTGCCCGTAGTATTTTCGCGGGCGAGGAAGTGCAGCGTGTAGGTTCCGGGCGAAAGCGTCAGCACTGTGTCGTATTGCAAATGCCTCTGCCCGATGGCCGCGGCGTCTCCTTCACCCAGCTTCACGGTGATTCCGTCTTTAGTGCCGGTGATGAGTTTATTCGACGCGTCCCGGATCTGCGTCACGAAGTCGAGGTCGGCGGTCTGCTTCGCGCCCTTCTTTTGCAGACCGATCGCGGAGCCGGGGATTTTCACCGAAACGGGAACAGAATACCGATTATTCGCCACGCGGAAATAATCGACTTCGAGCGCCAGAGGCAATTCGCTCACCGGATCGCCCAGCGTCAGAGCTTCCTCAAGCTGACGCTCCTTATCGGACGCGTTAAACTTCGCGAAGGTCTTGTTGCCATAATACGCCTTGCGGAAATCGAGCTTGGCATAGAGGGTCTTGTTGACCAGCCTGACGTCGATGCGGCGCATCTTGCCATCGTCGGCGGAATTTTTCGGTGAATAGGCGATGATGTAGTAACTGTTGATATCGTCCTGCGCCTGTTTGATGCCCAGCGTCAGGTCGTTGGTATCGAGCATGGCCTTGCCGCCGGTATCAGCGGAGAGCGTGGTCAGCGTCTCCTGGGAATCCTGGAAAGCCGCTTTAATGCTGGCCTGCTTGGTTCCGGTGATCATCCCCGTCCCGCGCACCGAGGCTTGCGATGCGTCGCCGCCGGGAGGATTGGCCACCAGGCCGCGCGCATCGACCGAGTAAATGTTGACATTGGCGCGTATCGCCGCGTTGGTGGTGGCTTTAATCTGCGATTGATTTTCAACCCCCGTTTTTCCCACACCGCTCGAAAAATAAATCAGCGCCTTTTTCTCGGGAAAAGCTCCAAGCTTTTTCGAAGCGTCTTCGAGCGCGCTCAATTTGCGATCCGTATTAAAGATGTTGAACTCGGTATCGTCGGCGGTGAAGCTGCCGCTATCGTCGCCTTCATCGGCAGCGGTTGCGGCCAGGTCAGCGAAATCGGAGCCGGCGCCGACGACCAGTTTTTTGAGTGAAGTGATCAGGCGCTCGCGGTCCGCCGTAAACTCCTCGACCACCTTGATATTGGAATTGAACGTCATGATCTCGACCAGATCGTTCGAGGTCATCTGCGTTTCGAGAAACTTAATGGCCGCTTCCTGTGCCCGCAATTGCTCCGGCGGCTGCATGGAGGTCATGTCGAAGAGCAGGCACAACAAACGGCGGTCTTGATATTTGATGACGCTGTTCCTGGCCGGCTCGACGTACGCCTTGCCCGGCTCGACTTTAACTTTTTCCTCTATGGTGCGGTTCTTCGCGAGGCTGGCGTCGGAAATCGGCGGGAGCGATTCTCCTTCGAGTTTCTGTAGCTCGAAGACCTTGATATCCTGCCTGACGCCGTCTTCGAAAACCTCGACGTCTTCCTTCTTGAGGGTCAGGATCGGCCGGCCGGACTTATCTTTGGCCGATAAATTCACGATCACCAAGCGAGTATCCGCGCTGAATTGCGCAGACAGTGACATCACAATGATGGAGCCGGTAATCAACGCCAGCAAGGACTTCTTCATAGATTTAGAACCTTAACCTAAGGGTAGCCGTAACGGCGCGCATGGCGTTCGCGCTGGTGATCTCGCCGTACTGCGAGGAATTCACGACCGTGATCAATCCCGACGGACTGACGTGATTGGTGGTGTTGGTGGTGTCGACGCGGAATTCCAGGCGTCGCCGCTCAGAATGCAAATTGATACTGCGCGCGAGCGACAGATTCAATACCACCAGGCCCGGCCCAATGATGGTGTCGCGTCCGGCCGTGCCGAAGGTTCCCGCGGCTGGAACAACGAAGGCCGCCGTATTGAAATATCCCGATCCTGAATTCACGGGGAGCCCGGTGGCATCGGCCCGCAGCGCCGCGCTGGATCCGGTTCCGTCGAGGTTGCCGTTGACGGTCGCGGTCTGCGGAAGTCCGGTTTCCGCGGTCAACGATCCCGAAAGCGTCCAGTCCTTGAGAGCCTTGGCCAGAAATTTTGGACGCGATAGAAATCCTTTAGTGGCGTCGACCGGCGAGGCGAGGACGAAATTCAGCGTCAGCACCTGCGTGCGGTTGTAGCTCGAAAGAGCGCGCTCCGCGGCCTGATCGTAGAAATTCTGCGCCTGCACGGCGTCGTCCAGGGCCTTCGAATAGGTGTACAGCAGGTTGCCCGAGACGCCTTTGGCGAAGCGCCGCGTCAGCCGCAATTGCGCGGCCTCATAAAACGCGTTGCCTACTGGAGTATCGAAGGTGAAATTGCCGACATTCGGGATCGGATAGCGCTGTTCGGAGTTCAGCGAGGACCCTAACGGCGCCTGATTGGGTGACTCCGGAACGTCGAGGCGGGTGGACTTCGAGCCTTGATAAGCGACCTCCAGAATCAGCACCCGGTTGAGGTCCCTCTGCACGTCCACATTCCAGGATTGGATGTAAGAATCGAGATAATTGAGGGCCGCGGCGTAGGTATTCTCCACCGACTTGCCCGCGGTTTGCTGCAATCCGTTGTAGAGGAAAAGCGGGTCTGCGGTGCTGGTGGTAACGGTGTTGGTAATGGCGAACGGCGGCTGCGCGGCAAGGCTCGTCTCGAATTTATTGTATTGATTGGGCGTGTAATACCAGCCGTAGCCGGCTCGAATTTGCAGCTTGCCCTTGGGGTTCGGTTTCCAGGCGAGAGCGGTGCGCGGCGCGAAGTTATTCTTATCCGGTTTGATCAGCGCCGACGGATACACTCCGGCATAGGGACCCGGTTGTCCGGCCTCGACCTGGGGAGCTTGTCCCGGCAGCACCACTTGGACTCCTGAAAAATCCGGCCCGATCGCCAGATTCGCGGCGTGGCCGTATTTTTCCGCCCACGGTTCAAAAAATTCGTAGCGGATGCCCAAGTTGAGACTGAAGCCGGACGACACTCGGAAATCGTCGACGGCGAATCCGTTAAACCCGTTACTGCGGTAATAGGTGCTGGTGTCGCCGTAACGGATGGAGGCGGTTTCAGGACTGCCCAGCAGGAAATCGGCGAGATCGTATCCCGTGTTCGGCGTCGCCACGCCGTTCACGTACTGCGCGGTTTCAAGACCGGAGAAACTGAAAGATCCGCGGCCGTTCGAATCCGTATCCAGATTGTTCAGATAGTGTGTGACGCCGCCGCCAAAGCTGAAATTGTGCTTGCCTTTGTGCATCGTCAGGAGGTCGGCAATGCCGAAATTCTCCACCGCCTGGTGCTTAAAAACCGTGTCGCTCAGGGAGCTGAAGTTGGTAAAAGCGAGCGTCGGCGCGCCGTAATTCTCCGGAGTCTGCGAGGTTCCCGAGATTCCCAATTCCTGGGCGACGTTCTGGCCCAGAGTTTCGAAATAGGGCGTAACAATGGTGGTTTGGCGGTTGAAGGTCAGCGTGACCGATTCGAAGCTGCGCGTGGCCAGACGATGCCTCCAGGTAGCGCTGCCGTTGAATCCGTTGCCGCTCGAATCGTCGCAACAGCCGAAAAACTGATCGGTCGCGGAGTTGTTGCCCTGCCAGTTGACGACGAAAGCCAAGTTATCCTTCGGCGTGACGGTGGCGTTCAGCCTGGTATTGAGCGCCTGCGTGTTGGTGGGGTTCGCATAGATCAGCCGGTAGTCCTGATTAATGGTGCCGACCGCCTGATTCGGCAAAGGAATGAACGGCAAAAGTCCGAGCGCAATGGGACTGAGGCGCGAAGTCGGAATGACATTTCCAGGAAACGGCGCACCCGTCGTCGGATCATAAATAGTGGAGCTGACCGAAGAAAAATCGCCGCCCCGCATCGCCGCCGTCGGCACGCTCGAAGGCTGATCGACCCCGGTGCGCAGCAGGTTGCCGGTGTAATTGAAAAACCAAGTGAGCTTATCGAAATTGAATAAGTGCGGGATCGCCAATGGTCCGCCAGCCGAGACGCCGAATTTATTCTGCGAATACGCCGCCTTGGGCGCGTTCAATCCATCGACGGAGAACGGCCGCGCGTTCAATACCGAATTTCCGAACGTATAAAATAATGATCCCGTGAGCCGGTTATTATTGCTGCGCCGGTTTCCGATGAAAGCGTTATTACCGTTGCGATCGCGCGGAACGCCGCGTCCACCGCCCCCTCCGCGTCCGCCGGGTCCACCTCCGCCGCCACGTCCACCGCCGAATCCCCCAGGACCACCTCCGGGTCCA
>JBEKPC010000177.1:0-10638 GCA_049521155.1 Bryobacteraceae bacterium | reverse complement strand
TCAAGAATTGAAATCAACAGAGCAAACGCGCAGCACTCCACCGGACCCAAAACCGAGGCCGGCAAAAAACAATCTTCCCTGAACGCCCTCCGCCATGGACTCACCGGCCAAATCGTAGTCATGCCGACTGAAGACCTCGCAGCCTACCAGGCCCACCTGAAATCTTTCACCGACGAATACCATCCCCAAGGCGCTACCGAAGCCAACCTCACCCAAGCCCTAGCCGACACTTCCTGGCGCCTCAACCGCGTAGCCGCCTTAGAAACAAACCTCCTGAACCTAGCCGCGACCGGCGACCCACTCATCGACGCCATGGGAATCGCCGCATCCCTCGAAAGCCAGTCGAAAGCCTTGGCCAACCTGAGCATGCACAGCCAGCGCCTCTCCCGCCAGTTCGAAAGGACCGTCATCCAGCTCCGCAACCTCCAGGAAACCCGCCAGGCAAAAGAAAACCACGAGTCTACGACCCCTCCGACCATGGCTTCGTTTTTTCAGAACCGCAAATCGAATCCGCCATTCGTCTCCGCACCCGCGAACGTCTGGCAGAAGAAGCCTACGAACACAACCTGGAATCCGCCGAATAACCCCATATCAAAGGATTTTTTTTCACCAGAAGTTACCCTAGCCGCTAGAATTGAAGGATGTCGCTCCGCTACCTATCGCGCATTCTGGCCTTACTCACGATCGCTGTCCATCCGTTTCCCGCCGCCCCGCAGCAATCGGGCGACATCCCCAAGACCTTCATGATTCCCTCCTCGGCCAACGATTATGTTAAGCGGGAAGTCATGATCCCCATGCGCGACGGAGTCAAGCTTTATACCGTCTTAGTCATTCCCAAAGCCGCGCACGATGCGCCGATGCTGCTCACGCGAACGCCCTACAATGCGTCCAAACGCCTCGCGCGTAACGACAGCCCGCACATGCTCTCCGTACTGCCGATGTCGGACGAGGTCTTCGGCGCCGATGGCTACATTCGCGTGTTTCAGGATGTTCGCGGAAAATATAAGTCCGAGGGCGAATACATCATGACGCGCCCTGTGCGTGGTCCGCTCAATACTTCCCCAACAGATCATGTCACCGATGCCTACGACACCATCGATTGGCTGGTGAAGAATACCCCCGAATCGAATGGCCGCGTCGGGATGATCGGATCGTCTTACGAAGGCTTCACCGTCGTCATGGCGTTACTCAATCCCCACCCCGCGTTGAAAGTGGCAGCTCCCGAGAGTCCCATGGTCGATGGTTGGATGGGCGACGATTGGTTTCACTATGGCGCTTTCCGCCAGACGAACTTCGATTACACCTTCGGCCAGACCGCCCAGACGGGCGGCGGCGAGTCTATCCAGCGGGATTCCTACGACGATTATGAAGCTTTCCGCCGCGCCGTTTCGGCCGGTGGTTATGCGCGTCTGCATGGATTGGAGCAACTGCCTTGGGCGGTGAAAATGTTGGAGCATCCCAATTACGACGCATTCTGGCAGGGGCAGGCGCTCGATAAGTTGATCGCGCAGCATCCGCCTCAGGTCCCAACCATGTGGTTGCAAGGCCTGTGGGACCAGGAAGATATGTGGGGCGCCATCCACTGCTATCTCGCGCTCAAGGCCGCCAATCAAGCCGATCATAACTATTTAGTGATGGGTCCGTGGTCTCATAGCCAGGTGAACCGGGAAGGCTACAATCTCGGCCCGCTGCGTTGGGAAGGCGATACCACTTTGCAGTTCCGCCGCGACGTGCTGAAACCTTTTTTCGATCAATATCTCAAGGCAGGCGCGCCCAAGGTCAATACCCCTCCCGTGTTCATCTACAACACCGGTGAGAATCATTGGGACCGCTTGCATAGCTGGCCTTTAGCCTGCGAGAAGGATTGCGCCGACCCTCTGAAGCCAATTTATTTGCAGCCCGGTTTCGGCCTGGGCTTCGACAAGCCCGCATCGGGCGACGCTGCCGATTCCTACGTCTCCGATCCATCCAAACCGGTGCCCTATTTGCCTCGCCCGGTGCGATTTGCCGATGGCGACCGCTGGAGAACGTGGTTGGTTTCGGATCAGCGCGTCGTTGCCGACCGGACCGACGTCCTGACGTATCAAACGCCTCTGCTCACGACAGCGATTCGCCTGGGCGGCGCGCCTATCGCGGATCTATTCGCCTCAACGACCGGCACGGATTCGGACTGGGTGGTCAAACTGATCGACGTGTTTCCCGACGAGGTTCCGGACCAGCCGGAAATGGGCGGCTACGAACTTTCCATCTCGATGGACATCTTCCGCGGACGCTACCGGCAGAGTTTTGAAAGTCCTTCCGCGATTCCATCGGGCCAGCCACAGCGGTACCGATTCACCCTCCCCACGGTGGATCATGTGTTCCTGCCGGGCCACCGGATCATGGTGCAAATCCAATCGAGCTGGTTTCCTTTGTACGACCGCAATCCGCAGACCTATGTGCCGAATATCTTTTTCGCGAAGCCTTCGGATTATGTGAAGGCTACGCAGTCGGTCTTCCGCTCCGGCAATCAAGCGAGCGCGGTGTGGCTGCCGGTGATCACGAAGTAATGAAACGGCTGCTGATTCCACTTACGCTGGCGGTCACAGGTCTGGTCGCGGAGCAGTTTATCCCTGACAAGCAGGTTGTCATTCATCCCGCGGTGCGGAGCCAGCCGGAGCGGCAAGGCCCGACTGAAGGACCGGGCACGGGCTTGGGCCAGACTCCTCCGATTCCAGCGCGACCTGCACCGCCACGACCAGGGGGCCGCACAGCCCGGGCAGCGGAAGTCCCGCTGATACCGCCGGTCGCCCCGGAGATCAACGCCGCTGGAACTGCGGTCGAGCAGACCACGCAGGGCAAGCGTCCCCCGATTGAGCCACTCGCCAGCTTCGACGGCCTAGGCGAGGGGTTTGCCGGCGGCGGGGGACGCGGAGGCATTGACATTAGTCTGGCGGTCGGCCCCGACCACGTCTTCGAAATCCTGAACGGAAACATGGCCGTCTTTTCTAAAAAAGGCAAGCTGCTCTATGGCCCCGTCCCGAACAACACGGTCTTTGCAGGCTTCGGCGTTCGCTGCGGCGTCAGCAACAATAGCGATTCAGTGGTGCGCTACGACCAATTGGCGGACCGCTGGCTGATCGTGGTTCCGGTGTTCACGCGGCCTCCGGACAATCCGCAAGGCCCTTACGCGATGTGCTACGCCGTCAGCGCCACGCCGGATCCGCTGGGTCCGTACTACCGTTATGAGTTCCAACGGCCTCTGTTTCCCGATTATCCTCGACCCGCCGTCTGGCCCGACGGCTATTACAATCCTTCCAGCACCAGCGACAACCTGCTGCCGGAGGTGATCACGCAGAAACACGACTGCATCGCCGACCGCAATAAGATGCTCAAGGGTCTGCCCGCTACCGAGCAGTGCGTCGTGATCGACGGCGGTGTATTCATGTTAAACGCGGACGTGGATGGCAAGCGGCTGCCGCCGGCGGGCGCGCCGAATATCATGATGTCGACGGGCGGCACGCAACTCATGAAGGTCTTCGAAGACGATGGCATCTATTTCTACAAAGTCCATGTCGATTGGACTGACCCATCCAAGACCACTGTTTCGCCGCCGCAAAAAATCGCCGTGGCGCCTTATCATTATCTCTGCGACGGCCAATTGAGCAGTTGCGTTTCGCAGCCCGGAACCGCGCGCCGGCTCGATTCGCAAGGCGATAAGCTGATCCAGCGGCTGGTGTACCGCAACTTCGGCGGTCATGAATCGCTCCTCGCGGAGCATTCGGTCGCTACGGCCGCGCACGGCGGCGGGGTGCGCTGGTATGAGTTTCGGCTCAACAAACAGCGCGACCCCGTGTTGTACCAGCAGTCGACCTATGCGCCCGGCGGCTTTTATCGTTGGCTGGGAAGCATGGCCATGGACCGCAAAGGCAACATCGGCATCGGCTATTCTTTCGGGGGCGATCCCAACTATGCCGGCCAGCGCTTCGCAGCGCGTTTGGCGAAGGACCCTAAGGGCCAACTTACCTTCCACGAGTCGGTGCTGGCGGAAGGCCAAGCCTCGCAAACAGGCAGTTTACGCTGGGAGGACTACACTAACATCGCCGTCGATCCCTCCGACGATTGTACGTTCTGGTTCGTCGGAAATTACCTCAAAAGCGGCACAATATCCCCGGCTACGCGCATCGGATCGTTTATAGCGCCTGGCTGCAAGTGATCTGGGAACCGCAACGTCCGCGCGCGCATCTAATATTTAGAAGCGTCCCGCGAGGTCGCTATATGAAACGAAAATATGCACTTATTCCGATTTTTTTAGCCGCCAGCCTGGTGGCTGCGCCGCCAAACGTGCCGGGTCAGATGGTGGTTACGGTGGTTCATCAAGGCAGTGACGCTCAGGAGAACCTGGAAGCCGCCGACCTGACCATTTCCGAGGGCCGCACGCTCCTTCCCGTCGTTAGCCTGAAGCGGCTGACGGGCGATCTGGCGGAAATGGAACTGTTCATTCTATTGGACGATTCCACGCGCTCCTCCAGCCTCGGCGCCCAGTTGCCGGAGTTGAGGGAGTTTCTCAATTCCCTTCCCGCGACTACACAGGTTGCGGTAGGTTACATGCATAACGGCACGTTCGCGCTGGCCGAGGCTTTTACTGCCGATCACCAGAAGGCGGCTGGCGCTTTACGTTTGCCGGCAGCGATCGCGGGTGAGAATGGCAGCCCTTACTTCGTCCTTTCGGATCTCGCCAAGCATTGGCCATCGAAACAAGCAACGGGACGCCGGACGGTGCTGATGTTGACCGACGGTGTGGACCCGTATTATGAAACGAGGACTATGGACGATCCATACGTCAACGCGGCTGTGCAGGACACTCTGAAGAATGGCGTGGCCGTCTATTCCATTTATCTGCGCGGCGCTGGGTTCCAGGGCGGCGGCATGGTGCTGAATGTCGCGCAGTCCCTTCTGCTTGAGGTCAGCCAGCAGACCGGCGGCTACGCGTACTTCCAGGAGTTCAGCGACCCCGTGAGCATCGCCCCGTTCCTGAAGGATTTTCAACGCCGCCTCGATAATCAGTACAAGGTGACGTTCGAAGCCCGGGCCGAACATGGAGTGCAATCAGTGAAACTGCGGACGGATTTGCACGGCTTAAAGATAGAGGGGCCGTCGCGTATCCTTGTACAGTAGGCATTCTCTAGCTATCAAGCCAAAAGTTCCTTCACTACGTTCCCGGAAACGTCGGTCAGGCGGAAGTTGCGGCCTTGGAATTTATAGGTCAGTTTGGTGTGGTCGAAACCTAGCAAATGCAGGATTGTGGCGTGCAAATCGTGAACGTGGACTTTATCTTTCACTACGTTGAAGCCCAACTCGTCCGATTCGCCTAATACCAGGCCCGGTTTGATGCCGCCTCCTGCCATCCACATGGTGAAGGCGTTGGGATGATGATCGCGGCCGTCGTCTCCACCTTGGACCATAGGGGTCCGGCCGAATTCTCCGCCCCAGATTACCAGGGTGTCGTCCAACATTCCGCGCTGTTTCAGATCCTTGACCAGCGCTGTGCAGGCCTGATCCGTCTCGTGGCAATTAATCTTGATGTCTTTGGTGAGATTCCCATGCTGGTCCCAGGCTTCATGGTAAATCTGCACAAAACGGACGCCGCGTTCTACCATGCGGCGGGCTAAAAGGGCGTCGTTGGCGAAGGATGGCTTACCAGGTTCTGCGCCATACATATCAAGGATATGCTGTGGTTCCTTCGAGAGATCCATTAACTCCGGGGCGCTGGATTGCATGCGGTAGGCCATCTCGAAGGAGTTGATGCGGGTCGAGATTTCAGGATCGCCGACGACATCCAGGCGCATGGTGTTCAGTTTCTCGATCGAATCCAGGGAATCGCGCTGGAGCTGCGCGTCAACTCCTTTGGGATTGGATAGATAGAGCACCGGATCTCCGCTGCCGCGGAATTGGACGCCCTGATAAACGGTGGGCAGAAAACCGCTGCCCCAGCATGAATTGCCTCCGCTGGGACCTTTCTTGCCGGAGCTGAAAACGATAAATGCCGGCAAATCGTGGGATTCGCTGCCCAGGCCATATGTGGCCCAGGACCCCATGCTGGGGCGGCCGAATTGCATGGTGCCGGTGTTCATCAGAAGCTGTCCGGGTGCATGATTAAACGCGTCTGTTGTCATGGACTTAACGATGGCAATCTCATCCACGATCGTGGCTAGATGGGGCAGCAGTTCCGATAGCTCCGCACCGTTATTGCCGTACTTTTTGAAGCTGAATTTCGGGCCGAGCAGGGTCGAATTCGGGTTAATGAAGGCGGCGCGGTAGCCTTTCAACAGATCAGCCGGCGGGAGGGTGCCGTTGTATTTCGCCAGTTGGGGTTTGTAGTCGAACATCTCCAGATGGCTGGGGGCGCCGGCCATAAAGAGGAAGATGACTCGCTTGGCTTTGGCTGGGAATTGGGGACTCTTGGGGGCGAGGGGATCGGTGGCGGCTTCGGCTAGGAGGTTTCCGAGCGCCATTGCGCCTAGGCCTACGCCGCATTGGTTGAAGAACCAGCGGCGGGTTCTGTCGTTATTCCTTGGTAATGGTTTCATCGAGGTTCAGGAGCACCCTGGAAAGAGCGGTCCACGCTCCTAGTTGGACCGGCGTTGTCCCTTGCGGAAGCTTGGGAGGTTCGCCGGTGAGCGACCATGTATCGAGCCAGCCGTCGCGGAGACGGACGGTTTGTTTTTCCAAGAAGCCGAGCAGTTCGTGGGATTCGGCTTCAGTCGGCTTCCGGGCTACGCAGCGGCGGAAGGCGTAGGTAAGGCGGGCGGCATCGGTGGCGCCGCCGTCCTGTAAAGTCGTTAGGGCCAAGGCTCGGGCGGCTTCTATCGAAAGCGGTTCATTCAATGTGGTCAGAGCTTGCAGAGGCGTATTCGAACGCGAGCGGCGGACGCAGGAGGAGTCGCCGTTGGGAGCGTCGAAGGTCTGGAGCATCGGGTAAGGAACGGAGCGGTAGCGGAAAGTGTAAAGGGCGCGCCGATAGCGGTTCTCGTCTTTATCTTCGTACCAGTTTTTAGGGCCGTAGCTGACGGGAGGCTGGAACAGGAAATCCGGGGCGGGAGGGTAGACGCTGGGACCACCGATTTTGCCGTTCAACAGGCCACTGGCTGCGAGTTCGATATCGCGGACGATTTCCGCGTCGACCCGGAAACGCGGGCCGCGGGCCAGCAGGACATTATAAGGATCCCGGGCGTAGGCTTCCGGAGTGACGTTCGATGCCTGGCGATAGGTGGCGGAAGTTACGATGAGCCGCTGAATTTTCTTGAGGCTCCAGCCGTTTTCCATCAGTTCCACAGACAACCAGTCGAGTAGTTCGGGGTGCGAAGGAGGCTCGCATTGAGTGCCGAAATTCTCCGCCGTGGCGACGATGCCGGTTCCAAAATACGCTTGCCAGAGGCGGTTGACGATGGAGCGGGCGGTGGTGGGAGTTTTAGGGTCGACCAGCCATTTCGCGAATGTTAAACGAGTGGGTTCGCCGGAAGGAAGAGGGTTTAGAAACTCGGGGACGCCCGGAGTAACGACGGCGGCGGGTTTTAGAAAATCGCCGCGGGTAAGCAGGTGGGTTTCACGCGGGTCCAGGCGGGTTTGCAAGACGAGTTGGGCGGAGCCTTCGGGATGCTGGGTCCAGAGAGCTTCGATCTTTTTATTTGCGTCGGCGAATTCGGGGACAGTTGTGCGCCAGTAACTGAATACGGTCTGCACCTGCTCCGGGGTGCGCTGGTCGCGTGGGATCTTGAGGATCGCGCGGACGCCCGCAGGCACCGGGTCGGCCGACGCGTTTGGAGTATTGGTGATGGAGAGGCGCAGGCGGCCGAGGTTGTTGTTCTGGTTATCGTCGCTGTTCCAGCCTCCGTGATTCTGTCTTATGCGAATGACGATGGTGGTAGCGGAGATGGGCTTTTCGGCCAGGAAAACCGCGTTGCGAGGCTGATTGCGGCGGCCGGGGCCGGCGTCTATACCCCACGCTGTATCGTCTTTTCCGTCGATGGCAAAATCGATGGGGCCGGTGACGCGATGGCGCGTCGTCTTGTCGTTGAAGATCGGCTCCAGGTCTTTTTCGGGCTGATTGTAATCGGCGGTCGCTTTCGCGAATTTGACTTTCTCGCCGTCCGCTTCCACTTCGAATTCGGTTAAGGCGCAGGTTCCCTGGATCGAGCGGCCGGGGCCGTTCAGGGGCAGGTTCGGATCGGTCATCAGCTCCAGGCGGAAGGCAGTGATGTTGGGAAGGTTCACTTTGGCGGTGAGCTTGGGGGAAAACTTGGTGGGCGCGTAGCCGGTGGCGAGGAACGATCCATCTTTTTGCAAATAGAAGCGCTGGCCGCCGTCGGAAAGGGTGTCGATTTCAGGGGTGATGACGGTCCATTGCGGTTGATTGGCGCTGATTTGTTCTTCCCACTTCGCCATGCGATCTTCCCAACCGGCATTGTGATGCTGAAGCGTACCTTCGATTTCGCGGATCTGGCGGAAGATGTCCGCGCGCTGCATCTGCTCGGCCGGCGTGTAGACCGCGATGTTCGCCTCATTGGTGCTGTTCAGGAAGGCGAGCATGCGGTAGTAATCTTCCTGCTTGATGGGATCGTACTTATGGTTGTGGCATTGCGCGCACTGGATGGTGACGCCCAAAATCCCTTTGCCGATGGCCTCCATGCGATCGAACATGGCTTCCATGCGATACTGCTCGGGATCGATGCCGCCTTCCTCGTTAATCATTGAATTGCGGAGGAAGCCGGTGGCGACGAGCTGATCCTGGGTGGGATGCGGGACGAGGTCGCCGGCAATTTGGTCGATGATGAACTGGTTGTACGGGAGGTCGCGATTGAGGGCGTTGATGACCCAATCGCGATAGAACCAGACAGTGCGCTGTTTATCCTTTTCATAGCCATCGGAATCGGCGTAGCGGGCGGCGTCGAGCCACATGCGTCCCCATTTTTCTCCGTAATGCGGAGATTTCAGGAGGCGGTCGACCTGGTTCTCATAGGCTTTGGGGCTCTGATCCTTGAGGAACGCGTCAATTTCTTCGGGAGTGGGCGGAAGACCGATCAGGTCGAGGCTGAGGCGGCGGAGGAGGGTCACGCGATCGGCTTCGTGGGAGGGTTTCAGTTTTTCTGTGTCTAATTTCGCGAGGACGAAGTTATCGATGGGATTGCGCGGCCACGCAGGAGTATCGACTTTGGGGAGCGGGGCGCGGACGGGAGGAATGAAGGCCCAGTGCTTCGCGGCGGTGCTGGACGGCGTCTGGGGCCAGGTTGCGCCGTTGTCAATCCAACTTTTGATGATCGCGATTTGCTCGGGGTCGAGGGGTTTGCCGCCCATCGGCATGCGGGCCTGATCGCCTTGTCCAGTGATGCGTTGATAGAGCGGGCTGGCTGCCGCGTCGCCGGGGACGATCACCTTTTCGGGTTTGGTATCGAGATCAGCTGAGCGATTACGTACGCCAGATACTTCTCGATGATCGTGCGCTGTCGCGGCCTTATGTAAATCGTGCTGGAGTCGAGCGTGTTGTGAACGGTCATTTGCGCGGAGACGAAAACCATACAGACGAGATTCACAGGCTCTTGTCACTGGAACTGGCGCACAGAATTTTCGTCGAATCCAACTAGGCCGGCAGGGGCTCAAAAACTGACATGAAAAACAAATCTAACAACCTTCCTTATGTCTTGATCACTCCTTGTCGAAATGAAGCGCGCTTCATTGAGGAGACGCTCAAGTCCGTTGTGTCCCAGACGATACTTCCGCTGAAGTGGGTCATCGTAAACGACGGCTCGACAGACGCGACGGAAGAGATCGTGGCGAAGTATGCGGCACAACACAGCTGGATCGAGTTAATCAATCGCCCAGCCAGGAAAGAACGTCATTTTGCAGCCAAGGTCGAGGCAGTCAATATCGGCCTGGAGCGCGTGAAGCAGCTTCCGTACGAGATCGTCGTTAACCTTGATGGAGATGTCACGCTGGACAATGATCACTTCGAGTTTCTTCTTTCTAAATTCAAGCTCGATCCGCAGTTAGGAGTTGCAGGTACGGTGTTTCACGAGCCGGGCGGATACAACTCCGGAACTGACAGTTTCGAAGGACAGACATACGTCTCCGGACAGTGCCAGGTTTTCCGCCGGAAGTGCTTTGAGGAGGTCGGCGGATACATTCCCAGCAAGGCGGGCGGGATCGACTGGATGGCTGTTACGACGGCTCGCATGGTCGGATGGAAAACACGCTCGTTTCGAGAGAAATCTTTTCTGCATCACCGGCCATTGGGAACGGCGGAGCGGGGGGCGGTCGCTTCGGCCTTTGCCTATGGCAAGAAAGATTACATTCTCGGCGGCCACCCGCTCTGGGAGGTCTTCCGCTGCACCTATCGAATGACGAAGCGTCCCTACGGGATAGCAGGCGCCGCGCTCTTCGCCGGATATGTGTCCGGCTTCTTAAGCCGTGCAGAGCGGCCTGTGTCGGATGAGCTTATGCGCTTTCATCGCCGTGAGCAGATGCTGAAGCTGAAAACGCTAGCGGCGGGAATCGCCGCGACGGCGGCGGTGGCCATGGTCGCCACCACCGCGGTACCCGCGCTCGCGGACCCGCCGGGGGAGATCCACCCGGCCGCCTTTGCCATCGTGGGCGTCGGCGCGA
>JBEKPC010000176.1:0-10305 GCA_049521155.1 Bryobacteraceae bacterium | reverse complement strand
CACGTGCGTGAACGCGCTCAAAGGCACCTGTCCGCCGGCAGTGCTGACGACGGCGGCGGTCGATGCCGAACCGCCCGCGGTCGAAGCGGTCTGCGCCGCGGCGCTCTGACTGGAACTGGGCGGAACGACGCTGGCCTGCGAGGTCCGGATATAAATATTCTTTAGCTCCTGCGGATTCTGCTGCAAGCCCGGCTTGATTTCGAGCACCACCCGATACTGATTCAACTGCGTGAACATGATCGATACTTGCCGCTGTCCGAACGCGTCGTACAAAGTGTTATCGATCATCGCCGGCGTGATGCCGAAGCGCGACGCGGTGGAGCGGTCGATCACCAGCATCGCTTCGAGGCCGCCATTCTGCTGGTCGCTCGCCACATCGCGCAGCGCCGGCAGCGATTGCAGCTTGGCGATGAAACGCGGCACCCAGGTGGCCAATTCATTCTTATCGGGATCTTCCAGGCTGTACTGATACTGCGTCCGGCTGACGCGATCTTCCACCGTCAGATCCTGCACCGGCTGCATGTAGAGCGTGATTCCCTCCACCTGCGCCAGTTCCGGTTGCAGGCGGCGGATGATGTCGCTCGCGCTGATGTGCCGCTCTTCCACCGGTTTCAGATTGATCTGGATGCGTCCGCTGTTGATCGTCGTGTTGGTGCCGTCGACTCCGATAAACGAGGAAAGGCTTTCCACCGCCGGGTCCTGCAAAATAATTTTCGTAAGCTGCTGCTGCGCCTTCGCCATCGCGGGGAAGGAGACGGTCTGCGCGGCCTCCGAAACCCCCAGAATCACGCCCGTATCCTGGACCGGGAAAAATCCTTTAGGGATCAGAAGGAACAGGATCGCCGTTCCGGCCAGCGTTCCGGCAGCCACCATCAGCGTCAGGAACTGATGCCGCAGAATCACTTGTAGCGTGCGTCCGTAGAACGCGATGATGCTGGTAAAAATGTGCTCCGAGACGCGATAAAAGCGTCCCTGCTCCGATTCCGGCTTGTGCTTGAGAAGCCGCGCGCACATCATCGGCGTCAGCGTCAGCGAAACGACCGCCGAAATCAGAATCGTGACGCTCAGCGTGATGGCGAACTCGCGGAACAGGCGGCCCACGATATCGCCCATGAACAGCAGCGGAATCAGCACCGCGATCAACGATACAGTCAGCGAAAGAATCGTGAATCCGATTTGTTCGGCGCCCTTTAACGCCGCCTGCATCGGCGCCTCGCCCTCTTCGATATAGCGCGCGATATTTTCGATCATCACGATCGCGTCGTCGACAACGAAGCCGGTCGAAATGGTCAACGCCATCAGCGTCAGGTTGTTCAGGCTGTACCCCAGCAGGTACATCGCGCCGAAAGTTCCCACCAGCGAAAGCGGCACCGCGACGCTCGGAATCACTGTCGCGGCCAGGGTGCGCAGGAACATGAAAATCACCATCACCACCAGCGCGATGGTCAGCATCAGTTCGAACTGCACGTCGGCGACGGAGGCGCGGATGGTGTTGGTTCGATCGGTCAGAATCGTCACTTCAATCGCGCTCGGCAGCGAAGCCCGCAGCGTGGGCAGCAGCCTCTTCACGCGGTCCACCACATCGATAATATTCGCGCCCGGCTGGCGCTGAATATTCACGATGACCGCCGGAGTCTGGTTCATCCACGCCGCCAGCTTCACGTTCTCCGCGTCATCGACCACGTCGGCCACATCGGATAGCGTTACCGGAGCGCCATTGCGATACGCCACCACCAGCGATTTGTAATCGGGACTGGTCAGAATCTGGTCGTTGGCCCCGATCGTGTACGCGTTCAGAGGCCCGTCGAAGCTTCCCTTGGCCTGATTCACGTTGGCCGCCACCAGCGCCGCCCGCAAATCCTCCAAATTTAATTTGTAAGACGACAGCGCCATTGGATTCGCCTGAATCCGGATCGAAGGCTTCTGCCCGCCCGAAATGCTCACCAATCCCACGCCCGGCAGCTGCGATATTTTCTGCGCCAGCCGCGTGTCGGCGTAATCCTCCACCTTCGAAAGCGCCATCGTCTTCGAAGTCAGCCCCAGCGTCATGATCGGCGTATCCGCCGGATTCGACTTGCTGTAAATCGGAGGATTCGGCAGGTCCACCGGCAGGAAACTCTGCGCCGCGTTGATCGCCGCCTGCACCTGCTGCTCCGCCACGTCGATATTCAATTCGAGCGCGAACTGGAGCGTGATTACGGAGCTTCCATTGGAGCTCGTCGACGTCATCTGGTTCAGCCCCGGCACCTGTCCGAACTGCCGTTCGAGCGGCGCCGTCACCGACGATGCCATCACCTCCGGACTGCCTCCCGGATAAAACGTGATCACCTGGATGGTGGGATAATCCACCTGCGGCAATGCCGAAACAGGCAGTTGTTTATACGCCACGGAGCCGACTAGCAGCAATCCCGCCATTAATAAGGCAGTCGCCACCGGCCGTAGAATAAACGGGCGGGAAGGGCTCATTCAGAAAGCCTCATTCGTTAACCGCGTGTCCCCTTCGGTTCCACCATGCGGACGGAAACCTTGGTGCCTTGTTGCAGCTTATCGACGCCGTCGATCACCACGGTTTCGCCGGGCGCCAGGCCACTGTCGACCGCCGCCTCCTCACCTTCCGTCAGCGTGCTCACGATGTTGCGAACCTCAGCCGTATTGTCCGACTTGATTACATAGACAAAAGTCGACTGCGGACTCCGCTGAATCGCCGCGGTGGGAATAATCACCGTGTTGTGCCTGGTATCGAGCAGCAGCCGCGCATTCACGAACTGATTGGGAAATAGCGAATCGTCCTGGTTCTCAAATTGCCCTTTGAAACGCACCGTTCCCGTCGATTGGTCGATTTGGTTGTCGATGGTCAGCAGGTGGCCTTGCGCCAGCTTTTTCTTGGAATCGCGATCGTAGGCATCGATGCGCAGCGTTCCGCCTTGCATCTTCCGGCGCACCGCAGGCAGACTATCTTCGGCGATATTGAACAGCACCGCGATCGGCTGCAACTGCGTGATCACCACCAGGCCGTTCACGTCTGTGGCGTGAATAATGTTGCCTTGATCCACCAGCCGCAGCCCGATCCGTCCTGTCAACGGCGACGTGATTTTGCTATAAACCAGTTGCAGCTTAGCGTTGTCGATCATGGCCTGATCGCTCTTGATCGTCGCTTCATACTGCGCCACGGTCGAAAGCTGCGTGTCCAGTTGCTGCTTTGGAATCGCCTCCTGCCCAAACAGAACTTTATATCGTTCCCGATCGATCAGCGCGTTATCGAGCAGAGCCACATCCCGCGCCTTCTGCGCTTGCGCCTGTTCAAGCTGCACCTGAAATGGCCGCGGATCGATCTCGACCAGAAGGTCGTCTTTCTTCACCAGTTGTCCCTCGGTGAACGCGATCTTGACGATCTCTCCATCCACGCGCGACCGGACCGTCACCGTGTTGAACGCCGTCACGCTTCCCAGGCCGTCCAGATAAACCGGCATATCGCCCTGCCGCGAAGCCGCCGCGATCACCGGCACTGCCCGTCCGCCGCTCTTGTCGGCTTTTTTAGCCGGCGATTGCGCTTCCGCGGTCCCAGAAAATTTGGGATACCAGAAGTAAGCCGCGGCGCCGGCGATACAGAGCACCAGCACCCACACCCAACCACGGCTTTTTTTCGGAGGCGCGGCAGGAGGGATCGTAATCCGTGAAGGAACCTCGTTTGTAGATGTAGGTACACCTTCCGCGTGCAGCTCTGGCGTTTCAGGTTTCATCGGTTAAGAATAGTATCGCTTTTCAACCCCCCAGATGCGACTGTCATGCGGCAAGAAGTTAAATATGCCAAACGGCATATTTAAAGAAGGGGCCAGTAGCCAGAATCAGGCCAGTGAGCGTCGCAGCGGCAGCGAGTAAGCCTCAATCATTCTGCTGCATTCGTCGATGGATACCTCAAGGCGGGAAAGATCCGCAATGCCAAGGTCCGTTGCAAGAATTAAATAGTATCGGCTTTCTTCCAGTGAACCTTGCGCGATATTGAGATACCGAAGCTTGTCCGCAACACCGCGCTTCACAAATCCTTCAGCAATATTCGCCGAATCGAAACAGCCGAACGATGCAACTGGCGAGTCAATCCAAACCGTTCATCAAGAGGAAAATTCTTTTTAAGAAAGTACGAGCCGACGCCACGCTCAATAGTGCAGCCAAAGCTCCAAACTTCTTTTTAGGAGAGATGAAGTATCCCGCGCTCCATCGCAATCGTCACCGCATGCGTCCGGTCCGAGGCTCCCAGCTTGGCGAGAATATTTTGAATGTGCATCTTCACCGTGCCGCTCGCGGTGCCCAGTTGCGTGGCGATTTCTTTATTCGCCATGCCCTTCGCCACGCATCCCAGCACTTCTACTTCACGCGGCGTCAGCGCCACTTGTGGGAAATATTCGCTCAGCCGCTCGGCCACCTCTTGCGGCATCAGCCGTTTGCCCGCATGCACCGTCCGGATCGCGCGCACCACTTCCGTGTGGACCATTTCCTTCAGGATGTAGCCGCGCACGCCCGCTTCAAGCGCGCGGTAAATGTCCTGGTCACCGTCGTAGCTGGTCAGCGCGATAATGCGTGCATCCGGAGCTTCCTGCCGGATCATCCGCGTCGCCGACGTTCCGTCGATGTCCGGCATACGCAAATCCATCAGCACCACATCCGGCTTGAGCTCCTTGAACAGCTCTACCGCCTCGCGGCCGTTTCCCGCTTCCGCCACCAGCACCATGTCGGCTTCATTAGCCAGAATCGACGCGATGCCTTTGCGCACCAGCGGATGATCGTCCACGCATAAGATGCGAATGATCCCGGTGCCGTTGGAGGATTCGCTGCCGGTTGAAGTATTTTCCGATGCAGTCGTCATAATATATGTACGCCCACTGTCTGCTTGGCTGTCAATAAGCTGATCGGCAGGAGAACGGAAACGGTGGTACCCCGTCCCGGCTCGCTCGCCAAGCTGATTTCCGCGCCGATTTGCGCCGCGCGTTCCTTCATGCCGATCAGGCCATAATGTCCTGGCCGCCCATTTCCATTCTCGCGCGAAAACCCGCAGCCGTCGTCTTTCACCGAAAGCTGCAACATGTCCGCGTCGCAGCTCAGCGCGATTTCAATCACTTTCGCTCCCGAATGTTTTACTGAGTTATTCACTGCTTCAGACGCGATGCGCAGCAAATTGTACTGCACTTCGGGTGATAACTCGGTGGGGCTTTTTTCCAGCTTCAGTTTTAGCCGCACGTTTTTGGCTTCCGTGATCTCCTTCGCCGCCTGTGCGATCGCCGGCGCCAATCCGGAATCCGGACCTTGCACGCTACGCAATCCAGCGACGGACCGGCGCGTCTCCCGTAAGCACGTGCCTGCGTCGCGAACGATGTCCTCCAGCGTGGCCCGTTCCTCCGGCGCGCGCAGCCTTCCCGCCAGCGCTTGCATCTCCATCGTGATTCCGCTCAAGCCTTGAATCAGCGTGTCGTGCAGCTCCCGCGCGATGCGGCTGCGCTCGGTCAGAATTAAATTGAACTGCTCCCGCAGCCGGTGAATGCGAAGCTGGTAAATCATCCAGCCTGCCAGGCAGAGCGCGGCCGCGCACAGCGGCAGGAACCAGGCCCGTTGATAAAAATGCGGCGCCAGCGAAAATGTGACGGACGCGCCCGTTTCGTTGCAAACCCCGTCGCTGTTACAGGCAGCTACGCGGAAAACATACGGGCCCGGAGGCAGATTGGTGTAAAAAGCCTCCCGCCGCATACCGGCGTCAATCCAGTGTTTATCGAAGCCCTCGAGAATGTAACGGAACGTGATTCGCGTTGGTTGCAGGAAGCTTAAGCCGCTGTAAGTGAATTCCAGATTCTTCAAGCCCGGCGCAATCGCGGCGATGGCTCGCGGCTCCTCGCGTTCGCCGTTTACCGTCGTCTCCTCGATCACCACAGGAGGCGCCGGAACGTTCCACTGCATATGTTTTGGATCGAACACAAACAACCCGCGAATGGTCGAAAACCACAGCCGCCCGTCCTGCATCCGCACCGCTCCCGGCTGCACTCCGGACCGGCATTCGATCGTCCGCAGCGCATCGGTCGGACTGAAGGGCGCGCTCACCACTTTTTTCAGCTTTCCCGCCGCGAACTTCAGCAGCTCAGAGCGGTTCACCGAGAACAGGCCTTTGCTGCATGCCATCCACAACCTGTCCTGATCGTCGTGCTGATCGTCCCGGATGATGCCGTAAATCTCGTTGTCGAACATCCCGTCGCGCACCCAAAAAGTCGTCATCTTGCCGTGATCGAGCAGCCGCAGCCCGCCGCCTTTTGTCCCGATCCACATCAATCCGTCGGAGTCCGCAAAGAGCGCATCCACGTCGCGAATGGATGCCCCGTCCTGAAGCAGTTCATGCGTCGCGCCGTTCTCGTAGAGGAACAGTCCCTCTTGCTCCGTCGCCAGAAATACCCGTCCTTGTGCGTCTTCATTGATTGCCGCGATCGAGCCATGCAACTCTGCCGGAATGTTTCGCGGAACCGAAAATGCCCCGTGCGAGAATACCGCCGGGCCCTTTTCCGTGCCTGCCCAAAGCGCCCCTTCCCGGGAGACAAAGAGAGCGCGTATGTTTGCCGACGGCAGCCCCTGCGCGGTTGAATAGCGGGCCTCAATCCTGCCGCCCTTCAGCCGGTCGGCTCCGGCGGTCGTCCCCACCCACAGTGAGCCGTCCCGCTCCTCCGCCAGCGTCGAGATCGTGTTTGTAGCCAGACCCTGTTTGTTGGTCATCACCTCGAATCGCTTGCCGTCGAAGCGCGCCAAGCCGGCTCCCAGCGTGCCCACCCAGATGTCTCCGTTTCGATCCTGAAGAATTGGACCGGTATCGTTGCTCGGCAGGCCTTCGTTCATGGTGTACGGCAGCCCGCGGCCGCTGAAGAATTGATTCAGGCCGTTTTTCGTGCCCACCCACAGACTTCCTTCGCGATCCTCAAACATCGAGTAAACCGTGCTTTGCGAAAGCCCGTCCTGCGGCCGGTAGCTTTCAATCTCTCCCTCCCGCAGCCGGCTGAATCCATTGCGGGTGCCGATCCACAAACTGCCCTCGCGGCTCATCGCAAGGCACAACACGCGGCTGTCCGCGAGGCCGTCCTTGGAAGTGTAAAACCGTTCTCCGGTCCTGGTGATTTCGAGCAGCCCCGCCGTGGTTCCCACCCATAACGTATCTCCCGAACATTGCAGCGCGCGGATCGATGCGTCGGCCGGAAGTTTTGCCGGCTTGTGGGCAGTGAATTTGGAGCCATCCCAGGCGTTCAGATTCTGGTCGTCCGCCACCCACAGCGTTCCATCGCCAGCCTCGCAGGCAGCCCGGACGTTGTTATTCCCCAAACCCTGCGCAGTCGAAAATGTCGTCAGCTTTCCGTTGCGGATTCTCGCCACGCCGTTCGCCGTGCAGGCCCAGATGTCGCCGTTGCCGGCAGTCGCGACACACGCTACGCTCTCCGCTGGTAAACCTTCCCGGCTTCCATAATGCGTGATGGACCCGCCTGCGAGCCCATATAAGCCAGACTCATTCGTCGCAATCCACAAGGTGTGATGCGAATCCTCGACGGCGGCGCGAATCCAGACATCCGGCGGAATCGTGTCGAAACGAACTCCATCGAATCGGTTGAGACCGGTCTGCGTTCCCAGCCAGAGGTGTCCGTCGTGTGTTTGCACGATCGAATAAATCGTGCCTTCCGGCAACCCTTGCTGGGTCTGCCAGACGCGATGAACGTATTGAGTCAGCGTCCGGCTCGGGTCCAAGCCCCAGGCCGGACGCAAGGAAACAGCGGCGAGAACAACAAAACCAAACCGCAGATTCATGCTCTACTGATTATGAGTCAAATTCTCTAGAAAAGGATTCCGAAACCGAGCGTAGCCGCCGTTTGCTGGAGATTTCCGCTCTGCCGGAAGAGTCCTAAGTTTCCGAAAGGCTTCCCAATATACTGGAACTGATCGAGATCCGCTCGAAAGCCAAAATCCTTCCCCCATTTAGAGAAGGCTTTTACTTTTACCCCGACACCGTAATTAAACTGGAACTCATTCGAATTGCCGCCCGAATAGAGGGACGAACCCGGCGGCACGAAATTGCTGAAGCCGATTCCGCCCATCACAAACGGCCGCACCCGCGAATCGCGTTTGATAAAATGCCACAGCACGTCGCCGGAAACCGTATGAACGTTCGCGCCTCCTTGCGATTGCCCCAGATAGAGCAGCGATGTGTTGCTGTAGGCGTAGCTCAGTTCATACCCAAGATGGTCGCCCGTATCCAAATCGCCGCGGAATCCAAACCGGAATCCGGTCTCACCGATCTGGAAATCATTCGGCGTCCCTAATACCGGGTCCGCGGCGCCCAGCGAGCGGTTCTCCATAATCGATTCTCCGGCGCTAAACCAGAACTCGGCGTTCTGAGCGAACGCAGCCCCCGAAAACGCCAGTGCAACAATGGCCAAAGGTAGTTTCATAACTGGTGTGATGTATTTAAATCAGAATGGGTTACATCTTCAATGATGATAACGTGAATTTCCCCAGGTCCGTGTACACCCCGCACCAGCCGCATCTCAATATCAGCCGTTCGGCTCGGTCCGGTAATCACTACCATCGCGCTTGACTCTTCGGCAGGTAAGGGGCGCAAGCGAAACACATCGTCGAGGCTCGCCACGATCCGCGACTCTTCGATGACCGCAATATGGCAAGGCGGTAGCAGCGATAACAATCGCGGTTCGTGGAAAATTACTAAGGATCCGGTGTCGGCCAAGGCATAATCGGCGGAGGTGATTCCTACTTCGGTGGCTGCTACCTCTTCGCGCGAAAATGTTCGGGTCGATTGAATAAACGTACGTCCATTCAATGCTTTATCGACTGCGGCTTGCGCTTCTTCCGTGGTCTTCACCACCACGACCTGGCCCCCCAGAGCCTCCAGAGCGCGGGTGAATTGCTCCACCAGAAATTCCTTAGGCGCCTCCCGCAGCAAAACCGGCGGAGGCGGCGGAAGTGGTTCGTGTTTTAACGCTTTGCGAATGCTGGACAGGATCTGGTCGCGGGAGGTCATTTGCGGCGTTCCTTCCACAAATCGCGAAAACTTTTGGCGGGTGGAGGCGGTAAGTCCCTCTGGCTCAACCAGTTCTTCAACGGTCCGACGGCAAAAAGCGCATCTTTCTTGCTGGGAGCGCCTGCCAAGGCAAGGGAAGCCAACCGGGCATAGATTTTCGGGTGCCGCATGACCCATGCCCACACCTTAAATGACCATAATTCAACCTTTTCGTCGCTGTAACGAACCTTATCCGCCCTTAATTCGAGTAATATTCGCGGTATTTCGATCTTCACCGGGCACACTTCGCCGCAGGCGCCGCACAAGCTGGAGGCAAAGGGAAGCCAAGGATCGTGTTCCACGCCCATGAACTGCGGCGTCAAAATCTTGCCGATCGGGCCGGAATACACCCACGGATAATTGTAGCCGCCAATTTTCCGATAAACCGGACAATGATTTAAACAGGCGCCGCAGCGGATGCAATAAAGCGACTGGCGTTTTGATTCGTCGGCCAGTAATTTGGTGCGCCCGTTATCGAGCAGGACCAGATAAAACTCTTCCGGACCGTCGGGCTCGGCTGCGCGTTTGGGGCCGGCTAAAAATGAGGTATAGACGCTCAGTGGCTGGCCGGTCGCGCTGCGGGCGAGCAGTTTTAAAAATACAGCCAGATCCTGCGCCCTGGGAACGACTTTCTCGATCCCTGAAACGGCCACGTGGATTTTCGGAGCGGAGCTGGACAGGCGGGCGTTGCCTTCATTTTCGACCAGCACGATGGCGCCTGAATCGGCGACCAGGAAATTCGCTCCAGTGATGCCCATGCCGGCTTCGATAAACTTTTCGCGCAAGGCGATCCGGGCGATTTTTGTGAGAGCTTCCGGAGTCGTTTCGGGCTGCGAATGAAGATGCTTCTCGAACACTTCCGAAACGTCTCCGATGGTCTTATGCAGCGCGGGGGCGATGATGTGAAATGGTTTCTCACCGCCCAGTTGCAGAATGTATTCGCCGAGATCGGTCTCCACTGTTTCAATGCCGTCTTCTGCCAGATGGTCGTTGAGGTGAATTTCTTCAGTGGTCATCGACTTTGATTTGACGATGACTTTCACGCCGCGCTCCCGGGCTAAATTCTGAATGAACGCGCACGCTTCCGCGCCGTCCCTGGCCCAGATCACCTTTCCACCGCGGGCCTCGATGTTGCGCTCCAGTTGTTCGAGATAGTAATCGAGATGATCGAGGGTATGTTTCTTGATATCGTGCGCGTGTTGGCGCAGGGCCTGATAATC
>JBEKPC010000175.1:0-10333 GCA_049521155.1 Bryobacteraceae bacterium | reverse complement strand
TCGTGGCGGTGGGGTCGCGCGCGGCGGTGGAACCGATGCCGAAGTTCGCCGCCTACGCGGTATCGAAGGCGGGGCTGGTGGCGCTGGTGAAAAATGTCGCGGCGGAGGGGAAAGACCTGGGGATTACGGCGAACGTGGTTCTGCCGAGCACGATCGACACGCCTCTGAATCGACAGGCGATGCCGCAGGCTGATTTTTCGCGATGGGTGACGCCGGATTCGATCGCGAAAACGCTGGTATGGCTGGCGTCCAATGCGGCAGGCGATGTGAGTGGATCAGTGATTCCGATATACGGGAGGGCGTGATGAAGAAGATAGACGATGGCGAGGTTTCAGCGCGGGTCGAAAAGATGCCGGGCTGGTCCGTGACGGGCGGGAAACTGCATCGGGAATATAAATTTGCCGATTTTCCGCATGCGTTCGGCATGATGGCGACGGCGGCTCCGGCGATCGAGAAGATGGACCATCATCCGGAGTGGTCGAATGTCTACAACCGCGTTACGGTGGATCTAACGACGCACGATGCCGGGGGCATTACCCAAAAAGATTTCGAATTGGCGGCGCTGCTGGAGGGGATTGCTAAAAAACTAGCATGAAAACTTTATTGCTGGTGATGTGCGCCGGTTTGGGCCTGGCGCAGGAAACATTTTCAGGGTCGGCCGCGCTGGATCGGGCGATCGATCAGGCGGTGCAGGATGGGCTGATTCCGGGAGCCGTGCTGATTGTCGGACACGACGGCAAGATTCTGCATCGCAAGGCCTACGGGAGCCGGGCGCTGGTGCCGCAGCGCGAGGCGATGACGCTGGATACGATTTTCGATCTCGCATCGCTGACGAAAGTGATCGCGACTACGTCGGGGGCGATGAAGATTTTCGAAGACGGGAAGCTGCGGCTGTCCGACAAGGTGACCGATTATTTGCCGGAGTTTCAGGGCGGCAAGAGCGAGATCACGATTCGGGACCTGATGACGCATTTCTCGGGATTTAAGCCCGATTTCGATCTGGAGCCGCCGTTTAACGGGTATGACGCGGGGATTCACAGGGCACTGATCGAGAAGCCGCAGAATCCGCCGGGGGTGCGGTTCGTGTACAGCGACACCAACTTCATCCTGCTGGGCGAGATCGTGCATCGGAAGAGCGGAAAGAGGCTGGACGAGCTGACGGCGGAGGAGGTTTTCAAGCCGCTGGGGATGAGCGATACGCAGTTCAATCCACCGGCTGCTTTGCGGGAGCGGATCGCGCCGACGGAGGTCGACACACAGACGGGCTTGCCGTTTCGCGGCGTGGTGCACGATCCGCGAGCACGGCTGATGGGGGGAGTGGCGGGTCATGCGGGTCTTTTCTCGACGGCGGCGGACCTGTCGCGCTTTGCGGAGATGATGCTCGGCATGGGGACTCGCGATGGAGTGCGCGTGTTTTCGCCGCTGACGGTAGCGAAGTTTACTTCGCCTGAGACCCCGCCCGATCAGCCGGTGCTGCGCGGCCTGGGATGGGATATCGATTCGTCCTATTCGTCGAACCGGGGGGAGCTGTTTCCGATCGGCTCCTACGGGCATACGGGATTTACGGGGACTTCGGTATGGATCGATCCATCGACGAATTCGTATGTGATTCTGCTGACGAATTTCGTGCATCCGAAGGCGGGGAAGAGCCTGACGGCGCTGCGTTCACGAGTGGCGACGATCGCGGCGGCGGCGATTGGGACGGATGCGCCGGGCGTCAGCGTGGTCGGCTACAACGAGGCCCTGGAAGGAGTGGGTGTACGGCGGATGATCGCGCCGAATCATCACGTGCTGACCGGGCTCGATGTGCTGGAGCAGGATAAATTCGCGGCGCTGAAGGGCAAGCGGATCGGGCTGATCACGAACCAGACCGGGTTCGATCAGAACGGGCGGCGCGGGGTGGACGCGATGCGGGAGGCGGGCGTCAACGTCACGACGTTGTTTTCGCCGGAGCATGGACTCGACGGGAAAGAGGATTACGAGGACGTGGCCGATGCGAAGGACGCCGCCACAGGGTTGCCGGTCTGGAGCCTGCATTATAAGGGGCGCTATCGGATGACGCCGGCCATGATCCATAATGTCGACGCGCTGGTGTTCGATATTCAGGACGTGGGGGCGCGGTTTTATACCTATTCCTGCACCATGCTTTACGCGCTCGAAGAGGCGTCGAAGGTCGGGCTGCCGTTTTATGTGCTGGACCGGCCGAATCCGGTTACGGGTACGCATGTCGAGGGTCCGCTGTTAGATGACGACCTGCAAAGTTTCGTCGGATGCTACGCCATGCCGATTCGTCACGGGCTGACGTTGGGCGAGTTGGCGACCATGGCCAACGGCGAACGAAAATTCAACGCGGATCTGCATGTCGTAAAGATGAAGAACTGGTCGCGCGGAGACTGGTTCGATTCGACCGGGCTGACGTGGGTGGATCTTTCGCCCAACATGCGCAGCCTGAATTCGGCCACGCTTTACTTCGGGGTGGCAATGCTCGAATACGCGAAAGGGTACTCGGTCGGTCGTGGGACGGATGCGCCGTTCGAGCAGATCGGCGCGGAATGGATTCGCGGTGCGGAACTCGCGCGGTTCCTAAACGAGCGATCAATTCCCGGAGGGCGGGCTTATGCGACTCGTTTTACCCCGGCTGCTGCTCCTTTAAAGGACCGGCCGCTTGAAGGAGTTCGTTTCGTGGTCGTGAATCGGGAGCAATTTTCATCGGTGCGGCTGGGGCTGGAGGTGGCTTATGCGCTGGGGAAATTGTATCCGGGAAAGATCGACATCGATTCCTGCCGGAAGCTGATTGGTAGCAAAGATGTAATAAAATTGCTCAAATCCGGGGAGGATCCGCGGGTGATCGAGCAGCGGATTGAAGAAGAACTAAGTACTTTTGATAAGCGCCGAAGCCTGTATTTACTGTACTGATTGAAAGAACGATGTTAAGTAAATTAGATAGATTTTTAATTTAACGGCGAATAGTTAAAGAGACTAAGCCTTTTGGGCAATTGACAGCGCTATAGCTCGCAGGCGAAAATTGCCTCAGTTTTTGCTTTCAGGCACTGCAACTGCTTGGGTCTGCCAGAATAGGACTTTTTAATACAAATGAAACGAATACCAGGATTGTGTCCGTTGCTCCGCATATTGGCTATAGCCTGTTGTATCGGCCTATCGGTCTTTGCACAGGCTCCAGTTGGCACTATTTCGGGGGTGGTCGCCGACGAAACCGGGGCGGTCATCCCGAATGCCAGCGTGAAGATTCGCAACAAGGCGACGGGGGTGGAGCGGGAACTCCTCTCCGGTAGCGACGGGAGCTACAGCGCGCCCGCATTGCCTGCCGCCGTTTACGAAGTGCGAGTGGAAGTAAAAGGATTCCGCACGGTGATTCGCGACGCTACGGTGGAAACCGGTCTTACGACGACTGCCGACATCCGGCTGCCGGTTGGACAAACCTCCGAAGTGGTGAACGTCGAGGCGGCTACGGCGCAAATCGAATACGAAAAAAACGCCATCGACGGCGTGGTGACGCGGCAGCAGATTGAGGATCTTCCACTGAACGGTCGAAATTTTCTGCAATTAGCCGCGATCGAGCCCGGCGTTACGATTGGAACGGGAACGACATCGCAGTACAACTCGCTGTTTAGCGTGTCGGTGATGGGAGGGAATTCGGGAAGCACTGCCATCAGCGTCGACGGCGGCTCCATCCGCGATCCGATTGACGGCGGCGCCTCGATGAACTTTTCCCAGGAAGTGGTGCAGGAGTTCCAGCTTTCCTCGGTGAACTTCGATCTATCGACCGACATCACGAGTGTGGGTTCGATCAACGTGGTGACGCGTACCGGCGGCAATCAATTTCATGGGGCCGGATACTTCTATTACCGGGATCACAACATGGCCGCTTATCCGAATCTGGTGCGCGATCCACTCTCTTCCAGTCCATTTTTTGCGCGGAAAAATCCCGGGTTTTACGTCGGGGGCCCAATCAAGAAAGACAAGTTGTTCTTTTTCTTCAACTACGAGTACCTGACCCAGGTGCAGAACTACAGCATCCAGCCGAATCTGCCGTCGGTAGCCGGACTGGCGACGAACTATGGCAGCCCTTACTCCGGCGACCAAATCAGTTTCCGGCTGGATTATCACCTGGATGCCAAGACCAACATGTTCGCGCGCTACTCCCATGATGGAAATAACAGCTTTGGCCCCAGCGGTGGAGCGACCTTGCCGTCCAGTTGGCTGAGGAACGTGAACTGGGCCGATCAGAGCGTTCTGGGAGCCACCACGGCGTTCAATTCGACGCTGGTCAACGATTTCCGATTCGCCTATCAGTTTTGGAGTAATCGCAACCTGTTTCCGACGGCCTCCGATTGTCCGAGTTGCCTGGGCCTGCTGGGTCCCCAGATCGAATTTGCCGGTATCTCGAGCAATTTCCAGGTCGGAGACACCGAGAACGCAACGCAAGGACGCGATCTGCGACACTTCGCGTGGCAGGATAGCGTGACCTGGCAGAAGGGTAACCACCGGATGAAGTTCGGCGGATTATTCGAAATCGACACAGGCACCGGGTTCTATGGTTACTGCGACCCCTCCTGCGTGGATGTGTTCTCGCCGGAGTATATCAATCAAACATTAGGCGCGTTCGCCCCACTGTTCTTCCCGAATCTGCCGAAGACGATCGCGACGAATAACGACCTGTTGAATCTGCCTTTCGCGGGTTCTGAAGTCGGTATCGGCAATCCCGAGCAGCCGCCGCCGTTCAACATCAATAAGGCCAAGATCAACGACCGTTCGCGCATCTATTACCAGGACACCTGGAAAATCACGCCGAAGTTTACTTTCAACTACGGCTTGGCTTACGAGTATGAGACGAATTTGTACAACGAGGATCTGGCGAAACCGGCGTACCTGGCTCCGCTGTACGGCAACAATCTGAGCCCGACGCAATCTTATCACGGGGAAATTTCGCCGCTGATCGGATTCGCCTGGAACGTGGGCCACGATAACAAGACTGTGATCCGCGGAGGCGCGGGCAAGTACTACGATACGGTGCAGCTCTATCAACGATTGCAGGAGCGTTCCGAAATTGGCCCGGTGGGCAACGGACGCGTTCTCTATCCCTATACCGGCTATACCAACACCTTCCCCGGAATCATCAACGTCGGCGTTACCGCGGAGAACTATGAGGCAACCGGCAAGCTCGTCCCGGTGATTATCCAACCCGGCCAAGCGATTCCCGCGAATGCGATTACGACCCTGACGCTGGGGCAGTATGAGCAGATCCAGGCGGCGCAAACACCTGCGATCGCGCAGAGTTTATCCCAGCCGGTTGCCGGAGAAACGCCGGTGGCCGTCGCCAAGTCCGGTACGGATCTCTATCCGCTGCACTTTCCGGTGCCGAGCTCTTATCACATGTCTCTAGGTATCCAGCGCGAGCTGCGCAGGGATATGGTGATCAGCGCGGACTTCGTGCGCCGCGTTTTTGAGAACGAACAATACGGCGACATCGATCTGAACCGCTTCAACCGCTATATCAACGACGTGCAAACGCCGGTGATTCCGATTTGTACCGGCTCCCAGGCCAGCAACCCGTCCGCGGAGTGCTCGACCGGGTCCATCTCCTTCTGGCAAGCGGGCGCGCGCGATACCTATACAGCGCTTCTGATCAAGGTGGATAAGCGTTTTGCTCACCGCTATCAGTTCACCGCCTCTTACGCTTTGCAGAGCCAAATGGGAGTAAACGGCATCGTGAACCTGAATAACTACGATCAGTCGTGGGGACCGCAGGCTCCGCGCAATGTCTTGCACGTCGTGGGTACGGTGCAGTTGCCGTGGGGATTCTCTCTTGGCGTCATTTCGACGACGTCCAGCACTGGTCCGGTCGAGCCGATCATCGGAGGGTATGACATCAACGGCAACGGATCGGGTGAGACGCCGCTCCCTGGGCTCTCCTTCAACTGCCTGAACATCAGTTGCGGCGCGGGCGCACTGGAAACCGCGGTCGCGAACTGGAATGCGAATGAGGCCGGCAAACCGGATGGCACGGGCCAAGGCAAAATTCTGCCCAAGCTCACGCTGCCGGCGAATTTCAACCTGGGACGTCCTTTCAATTCCCAGGATATTCGCCTGACGAAGACGTTCACCTACCGCGAGCACTATAAACTGAACATTTTTGGCGAGATGTTCAACGTGTTTAACTACGCCAACTACAGCGGCCAAAGCTTCGACCCGAGTTCCAGCGAATTCGGCATTCCGACCAACCGCGTTACGCAGGTCTTTGGAACCGGCGGACCGCGAGCCGTTCAGGTCGGCGCACGCATTACCTTCTAAACAATATTCCTTCGCTTCACGGATCGCGTGAGACTCTCGACGCCCAGGTTCGAGGTTCTCACGCGATTTTTTTGGCCGCAACTCCTCCTCGAAATTTCCCCAGAAAATCAGCGATTGCCCTTAGCCGGACTTATGCGACTCACGGCAGAATAGGCTGGCTGATAGGCAGTGGACGAAAGGGCGAATCAGGGCTTCTCCAACAGCGGCGAGGCCCGTATTTGCTGTCCGAATCGCTAATACATCGTTAAGTGCATTAACATCGTTCTGATTTTAAACGAATAACATTTATAAGTCATTGGTTTCAAGCCCCTTGACAGCACGGCAAGCTTAGAGTCACAATTGCCTAGTTTTGCCTTGACCATTTGCAGAAGGGGAATCAGAAAAATGAGATGTAGACCGCAACTCTGTCCGTTGCTCGCCGTGCTGCTTTTAGCGATCGCATGTTCTATCAGCCGCCCGGTGTTTGCGCAGGCTCCCGTGGGAACGATTTCCGGTGTCGTCGCCGATGAAAGCGGCGCTGTAATCCCGAACGCCAGCGTGAAAATTCGCAACAAGGGAACGGGTGCAGAGCGAGAACTGCTTTCGGGTGGCGATGGCAGCTTTAGCGCGGCGGCGCTGGCGGCCGGCGTTTATGAAGTGCGAGTGGAAGTGAAGGGTTTCCGCACAGTGGTTCGCGAAGCGACGGTCGAGACTGGTCTTACCACGACCGCCGACATCCGGCTCCCGGTGGGACAAACATCGGAGGTGGTGAACGTCGAAGCGGCCACCGCGCAAGTCGAATATGAAAAGAACGCGATTGACGGCGTCGTGACGCGGTCCCAGGTCGAGGATCTTCCGCTCAACGGCCGGAGCTTTATGCAATTGGCGTCAATCGAACCCGGCGTTACAGTCGGAACGGGTACGACGTCCCAGTACAACGCGCTGTTTAATGTGTCGATACTGGGCGGCGATTCTGGAAAAACAGCCATCAGCATTGACGGAGGCGCAGTTCGCGACATCATCGAGGGGTCGGGTACCTCAATCAACGTATCGCAGGAAGTGGTGCAGGAGTTCCAGGTTTCCTCGGTAAACTTCGATCTGTCGACAGACATCACGAGCGTAGGTTCGGTCAACGTGGTCACGCGTAGCGGGAGTAACCAGTTTCACGGCTCCGGTTACTTCTATTACCGCGATCACAACATGGCGGCGTACCCCAATCTGGTGCGCGATCCGATCGCGAACAGCCCCTTTTTCGCGCGGCGCAACCCTGGGTTTTACGTAGGTGGACCGATCAAGAAAGACAAGCTGTTCTTCTTCTTCAACTACGAGTACACAAACCAGGTGCAGAACTACAGTATCGTCCCGGATCTGCCGTCGGTCGTCGGCCTCACGCAAAACTTTGGCAGCCCCTACGTGCAGAAGAACATCAGTCTGCGATTAGATTACCGGCTGGATAGCAGGACCAACATGTTCGCACGTTATACGCATGACGGAAATGCCGGTTTCGGCCCGAATGGCGGAGCGACGCTACCATCAAACTGGCTGCGGAACACAAACTGGAGCGACCAGAGCGTATTTGGAGCCACCACAGCGGTGAAACCGACGCTGGTGAACGATTTCCGCTTCAGCTACGCGTTCTGGAGCAATCGCAACCTGTTCCCGACTCCTTCCGATTGTGCCGGTTGCCTGGGCCTGGATGGTCCGCAGATTACATTTGCCGGTGTGTCGAGCAATTTCGAGGTTGGAGATACTTCGAACGCAACCCAGGGCCGCGACCTGCGGCGCTTCACCTGGCAAGACAGCGTGACGTGGCAGAAGGGTAACCACCGCATGAAATTCGGCGGGTTATTTGAATACGCCCCCGGCACCGGGTTCTGGGGTTATTGCGATCCGTCCTGCGCCGAAGTATTTTCCCCGGAGTCTCTGGTTGGATATGGTTTAGGACCGCTGATCCCGCTATTTTATCCGAACCTGCCGAAGACGATTACGACCAATGCGGATCTGTTAAATTTACCCTTCGCGGGATCGGTTGTCGGCATCGGCAACCCGGCACAGCCTCCGCCGTTCAACGAGAATGTAGCTAAGGTCAATGACCGCTCGCGCGTCTACTTCCAGGACACCTGGAAAATCACGCCGAAATTTACCTTCAATTACGGCCTCGCCTACGAGTATGAGAGCAATTTGTTCAACGAGGATCTGGCGAAACCGGCGTATCTGGAGCCGCTCTATGGAAGCAATCTGAGTCCCACCCAATCCAATCACGGAAATGTTTCGCCGCTGATCGGTTTTGCCTGGAACGTCGGCCACGATAACAAGACCGTGATTCGTGGCGGCGCGGGCAAATACTACGACACGCAATACCTGTATCAACGCTTGCAGGAGCGTTCCGAGATCGGCCCGGTGGGGAACGGACGCGTGGAATATCCCTATACCGGTTATCTCAACACTTTCCCGGGAATCATCAACGTCGGAGCCACCGCGGAGAATTATTTGAAAACTGGCGAGCTTGCCCCGGTCGTCGTCCCGGTGGGCGCTGCTCTGCCGGCGAACGCCATCACTACTTTGACGCTCGGCCAGTATGAGCAGATCCAGGCCGCGCAAACCCCCCAGATTGCCGCCAATTTGTCGGTGCCGGTTGCGGGCGAAACGCCGATTGCCGTCGCTAAATCGGGCGCGGATCTCTACCCGCTGCATTCTCCGGTGCAGGACTCCTATCACATGTCGATCGGCATTCAAAGGGAATTGCGCAGGGATATGGTTCTCAGCGCCGACTTCGTGCGCCGCGTCTTCCTGAACGAGCAGTACGGCGCGCAGGATCTGAACCGGTTCAATCGCTATATCAACGGTGTTCAAACGCCGGTAATTCCGATTTGTACCGGCAGCCAGGCGAGTGACCCTTCCGCCGAGTGTTCCACCGGGTCCATTACGTTCTGGGAGGAGGGCGCGCGCGGCACCTATACAGCTTTGTTGGTTAAGGTGGACAAGCGCTTCGCCCATCGCTACCAGTTCACCGCATCCTACGCGCTGCAGAGCCAAATGGGCTTGAACGGCACAGCCGACCTGGGCAACTGGGATTCGACGTGGGGACCGCAGGCTCCGCGCAATATTCTGCACATTGTGGGTACCGTGCAATTGCCGTGGGGATTCTCTCTCGGCCTCATATCGTCGACTTCCAGCCTGGGTCCGGTGATGCCGGTCATCGGTGGAATCGACATCAACGGCAACGGCTCGGGTGAAACGCCGCTGCCCGGCCTTTCCTACAATTGCCTGAACATCAGTTGTGGAGTCGGCGATCTGGAGAAGGCGGTCGCGACCTGGAACGCGACCAACGCAGGCCACCTGGATGGTACGGGGAAAACGATGCCCAAGCTCACGCTGCCCGCGAACTTCAACCTTGGCCGTCCGTTCAACTCCCAGGATATGCGGCTGACCAAGACCTTCACGTATCGCGAGCATTACAAGCTGGCCATTTTCGGGGAGATGTTCAACATCTTCAACTATGCCAACTACGGCGGCTACACCTTCGACCCAAGCTCCAGCGAATTCGGCATCCAGACACAGCGCGTGACGCAGGTGTTCGGATCGGGCGGGCCGCGAGCCATCCAGGTCGGCGCGCGAGTTACCTTCTAGATTATTTTCATTCGCTTCGCCACTCGCGTGAGAATCTCGATCGCACGTTCGAGAATCTCACGCGAATGCGTTGCGGTGACGATGGTCCGCACCCGGGCTTTTCCCTCGGCGACGGTCGGGAATCCGATGCCCGTCGCGAAGAGTCCCTCCTCAAACAGAGCCCGAGAAAAAGCGTGCGCGGTAGCCGCTTCCCCCACCATGATGGGCGTAATCGGAGTCTCGTTGCCGCCGGTCGAAAAGCCGTTCGTGCGCAGCCCTTCCTGAAAGAAGCGCGTGTTGCTCCAGAGTTGCTCGATGCGTTCCGGTTCCTGCTCCATGATATCGAATGCCGCCAGACAGGCCGCGGGTACGGCGGGGGGATGAGACGTCGAGAATAGAAACGGCCGCGCCCGATGATAGAGAAAGTCGATCA
>JBEKPC010000174.1:0-10376 GCA_049521155.1 Bryobacteraceae bacterium | reverse complement strand
GTCAGCTCCGCCGGATTTCCCAGGTTCACCGGATACCGTTCGTCCGATTGGCTCAGCCGCACCAGGCCGTCCACCAGGTCCGATACGTAACAGAAGCTCCGCGTCTGGGAGCCATCGCCGAAAATCGTCATCGCCTCGCCGCGCAGCGCCTGGTCGATGAAGGCCGGAACCACGCGTCCGTCTTTCAGCGCCATCCTCGGCCCATAGGTGTTAAAAATGCGGGCGATATTGGTCCGCACGCCATAGCTCCGGTGATACGCCATTGTCATCGCCTCGGCGTAACGCTTGCTCTCGTCGTAGCAGGAGCGCATTCCCACTGGATTCACGTTGCCCCAATAAGTCTCCACCTGCGGATGCTCCAGCGGGTCGCCATAGCACTCTGATGTCGACGTCACCAGGAACCGCGCGCCATCGCGCCGCGCCACGTCGAGCATGTTACGCGTGGCGGTCGAGCCGCTCTCCAGGGTTTCAATGGGATGCGCCAGGTACGCCATCGGACTCGCCAGGGACGCCAGGTGCCACACCTGGTCGAACTTTCCCGCTACCGTGACCGGCGCCGTCACATCGAACTCATGAAATTGGAGCTGTGGATGACCGGTCAGATGCTCCAGGTTCTTGCGCGATCCGGTGATCAGATTATCAAGCGCGACAACGCTGTCTCCGTCCTTGAGAAGGCGGTCGCAAAGGTGGGAGCCGATGAATCCAGCGGCTCCCGATATCAAATGATGCAAACAATATCCCCCATCTGTCATATTCTACAGTAGATGCCTGTTCCTTCCCACGTTGAAACCGCAGTCTTCCTCATCTTACTTGCCGCCTCCGCCTATGGATTCTGGTGGCGTTTTGGAAAAGTCGTTCGCAAAATCCGCGCCGCGAAGCCGGACCCCGGTTTTTCGCTCCATCCCATCGGAAAACGCGTTTGGGATTTCTTTTCGGAGGTCATGCTTCAGTCGAAAGTAATTCAGCAGCGCCCTTTACCCGGCATCGCCCACGCCTTCGTTTTTTGGGGATTCTGCGCCTTCGCGCTGGTGACCTTGAACCACTTCGCGACGGGCGTCGGAGTTCCTTTTATTTCTAGAGACGGCTGGTTCGGCCGCATTTATTTTTACGTCGCCGCGGCCTTCGCCGTCTGCGTCGCGATCTCCATCGCCGGCCTTTTTATCCGACGCTTCGTCGTCCGTCCACGCTGGCTCCTGCGAAAGTCGACCGGGGACAAGATGTCCTGGGAGTCCGGCTTCATCGCTTTCCTCATTTTCAACCTGATGATCACCTACCTCGCTACCTTCTGGATGGATACCAAACTCGTCTGGTGGGCGCACACGTTAACGCTGCTCATCTTCATGCCGCTCATCCCGCACACCAAGCATCTTCACCTGGTGCTGAGCCCGGCGACCGTCTTTCTTTCCCGCGGCGGATTCTCACAAATCCCACCTTTGGCCGGCGATGAAGATTTTGGACTCGATACCGGCAAGGACCTCACGCAGATTGTCGCGCTCCAAGCCTACTCCTGCGTCGAATGCGGACGCTGCACCGAACATTGCCCCGCCTATAACACCGGCAAAGTTTTGAACCCCAAAGAAATCGCGCTCGGCGTGCGCAGCTATCTCAACGAATTCGGCCCCGGCAGCGAAGAACCTCTGCTCGGCAAGTACATTTCCCAGGAGGCCGCGTTCCAATGCACCACCTGTGGAGCTTGCGAATTCCAATGCCCCGTCGGCATTGAGCACGTTCCGATTATCGTCGGCCTCCGCCGCGGGGCCGTCAACACCGGCAAATGGGAAGACGACTACGGCACCAAATTATTCCTCAATCTGGAACGCAACGGCAACGCCTTGGGCTTCTCCTCGACGGAGCGTCAGAAATTTATCGACAAACAGCAGTTTCCCATTTTCGACGGCACCCAGGAATACTGCCTGTGGCTCGGCTGCATGGGCGGATATGACCCGAAAGGACGTGAAATTATGGTCGATTTTGCCCGCGTAATGGCACACTTAGGTACCACTTATGGCGTTTTAAGGAAGGAGAAGTGTACCGGCGATCCCGCTCGGAGGCTCGGAAACGACCTCGTCTTCCAGCAGCTCGCCGAACAGAACCTGGAGAATCTGACCCAATCGAAGGTCAAAAAAATCGTCTCCATTTGCCCCCATTGCGTCAGAACCATCTCCGTCGATTGGAAAGAATACGGCGAAGCCCCGCCGATTGAGCATCATAGCGAGTTCATGGCCCGCTTCAAAGACAAACTCCCTCAAACCGCCGGCCCCAAGATCGTCTACCACGACCCCTGCTATTTAGGCCGCTATCGAGGCACCTATGATGAACCCCGTCAAGTACTTGCGCTCTCCGGCGAAGTGATCGATCCACCCCGTTCCCGCGAAAAAAGCTTCTGCTGCGGAGCAGGCGGCGGGCTAGCCTTCCTGGGAGAAGAAACCGGCGACCGCGTCAGCCACAATCGTGCCAAAGAGCTGGTAGCCACCGGCGCGGAGGTTGTCGGCGCCGCTTGTCCGTTCTGTAACACCATGTTTCGAGACGCTTTATCGGCCGTTTCCGACGCCCCGCCCAAGCTTCTCGATATCGCCCAAATCGCCGCCGCGTCGCTTCCGAAGGGATAAAAGATGCGCATCATCTCGCTGCTTGCGAGCGGCACCGAAATCGTCTGCGCGCTCGGCATGGGAGAAAGCCTGGTCGGCCGCTCCCATGAATGCGACAACCCCTCCTGGGTCCGTTCTCTACCCGCCTGTAGCGAACCGGCCTTTGATATCAACGTTTTAAGCCGTGAAATCGACGCCGAAGTCAATCGTAGAATCCGCGCCGGCGTCCCTTTATACACCGTTCATAACGAGCTGATCCGTAGCTTGAAGCCCGACCTCATCATCACGCAAGCCCATTGCGAAGTCTGCGCCGTGACTCCCGAAAATGTGCAGCAAACGCCGGCTGCTTCCGTGCTGGCGCTTACGGCGGGCTCGCTCGCAGGCGTTTTCGACGGTATCGCGCGTATCGCGCAAGCGCTTGATAAAGAAGAAGATGGGCGCGCCCTGATCGCTCAGGAAAAGCGCCGTTTGGAAGCCGTGCGGGCGAGAGCGGCGGGCCGGCGCAGACCGACGGTCGTCATGCTGGAGTGGCTGGAGCCGCTGTTTGCCATGGGAAACTGGGGTCCGGAACTGGTCGAAATCGCCAACGGCGATTTGCGAATCGGGAAAGCCGGAGAGTACTCCAGTGCCATTCCCTTCAGTCAGTTACAGGAAGCGGATGCAGAATTCATCATCGTCGCCCCCTGTGGATTCGACCTGGAAAGAACCCTGCGGGAGCGGCACGCGCTCGAAGCCCACCCCGGCTGGAAATCCCTCCGAGCCAAAGTCGCCTACGCCGACGGCAACCTCTTTTTCAACCGCTCCGGCATGACCGTTTCGCAAACCGCAGAAATCATAGCCGAGATCCTGCATGGGGAAACCTTCGAAACTCCCACGCAGCGAATAAGTTGGGTGTGGGCACGCGAGGTACACTGATTCTAGTTGAGGTCCACGATGAGTGACACACGCCAGCATGCCCACGAGTTGATTGACCAGATTCCGGAGACCAAACTTTCGACCGCCGTCGGACTGCTCGAAAAGATCCTAGACCCGGTCAGTTTAGCTCTTCTAAACGCTCCTATCGACGACGAGCCGGAGACCGAGGAAGAAAGGCTTGCCGTGGCGGAGTCCGAAGAGTGGCTCAAAAATGGCGGTAAGGGCATTCCGCACGAAGAAGTGGCGCGCCAATTAGGACTAGACTAACAGGCCCGGAGTGAAGCAGGTCAAGTGGAACCAACCCGCCGCAGCGGATCTCGCGAAGCTGGATAAGAGCACCGCCCGCCGAATCATGCAAGCTATCGAACGGCTGGCCCAGGGGGGCTCCGTCGACGTTAAGAAACTCCAGGGCATCGACCCTCCGGTGTTCCGGCTGCGAGTCGGCGATTTACCGCGTCCGTTTCCGTCAAGACGAAGAAACGATTCGCATCGTCCGCGTCCTCAACAGAAGAGAGGCGTATCGTTGAGCCGCAAACGAAGGCCGCGCCTAATGTGCGGGTGGGGTCCAATGGGGGGCTGGGAATGGTAAGGTGTCGGGATTTACTCTTACCGCAGTGGAGAATTTCATCGCGTATTTCGTGCCGTTGGCGTAGGTCAGCTCGATGAAATAGGCGGTGTAGCCTTTTTCGGGCTTCGGGACGTTGCCTACGTAAATGCCGTCTTTGCGCTCCGTCAGCACTGTTGATTTGTAGGCTGGTCCGATGGCCATCAAGCGGAAATCGCGCTTCTCCGGATTCGTGGCCTGCCACAACTTTACTTCGGTCGGCTTGGTGACTGTGGTCACTTTGATCGATCCATCGTCTTCGAATTTCCAGAAGAATTTGGGGCGCGCTTGTTTCTTTAGAAAAGCGTCGTAAAACGCGATCAAGCCTTCGCGCGCGTCGGAGTTTTTCAACGAGTGGTCGGTGTTCTCAACGTAACGCAGGTATTTCTCCCCCTTGAGATCATCGAAATAGAAGCGCGATGAATCGGGGAGGAAATACTGGTCTCCGGAGGCATTGATGATGTATTTCGGCATCGTCAGCCGGTCCCGGTATTCGTACGGTTCGACAATCTTCATGAGAGCCTTCATCTGAGGCGTGCCGTTCCATTTCATGATGTCGAGATTTTCGTAATCCTTCACCGCGGGCGAATAGAATCCATACGCCATATAGTGATGCTCGAACGATTTTTCGTTGTTCAGCAGATCGATGACCATGGGCGCGATGGCGACCACGCGCTTATCGACCGCGGCTGTGGTCCAGGTGGTCCAGCCGCGTTTCGATCCGCCGGCCACCATAAACGTGGTCACCGGCAGCTTACCGCCGGCGTCGCTTTTCATGAACTCCGTCACCGCGTCCATGGCCCTCACGGCGCTTTTGGTCATCGGCAGGCGGGCCGGCCAGATATCATTCCCGGTGCGCAGGAATTTGTCCCAGGTGTAGGCGATGAACGCGTCCTCCGTCAGGTCTTTCTGTTTGGCGTCGGGAAAATTCAGAGGCTGGTTGGGAACCATGTTGAGCTGCGCAACCACGCTGTTGGTGGTGGTCGCGAGATCGATGATCATCTGATCGGCTTTATCGGGCGCGCTGCTTTTATTATTGCCGCCGGTGATGTAGAGAAAACCGGTGGTGTATTCGACTTTCGTGGGCACAACGATGGTTAGCCAGTGCTTCCAAACGGTGCGATCCGGCTCGACGGGCGGCTTCCAGGTCTGCGACGTCAGGTCGAGGACGTAGGCCTTGTAGCCATCTCCGGGAATGGTCGAGACCAGTTCCCACTTATAGCTCGAATCGGGTGCATGAACATAGCGATCGAGGGCGGTTTCCTTGGACGCGGCCGCGAGCGTGAACGTGAAGAGGGCGAGAGCTCCGAACAGTCGGAGTCTCCGAGGAATGATGCGACTCAGCATGCGACCAGGATATCACCAGGGGCCGGTTTTCTTGCCGAACCACCAGACCACTCCCACCGTGGCCGTGGTCTGCTCCTTGCTCAACAATCCCAGTGCATCGGTCAGGAAATAGCGTTGATTCGAGAAGTCCCGGCGCCATTCGAGCTTGACGGCGAATCCGGAGGCGACTTTATATTCCGTGGTCAGCGTGGTTTCCTTTAACGCTTGCGTCGTGCCGCTATATAATCCGCCGCGATCGGAAAGATATTCGGTGCGGCCGGCCAATGCGACTCTCTTGGTGAGTTGATAGTGGGTGTAGAACGCTCCGCCGTCGACGTGCACCGGCTGCGATGTGGTTTGCAGCCGCTCGATTTCATAATCGGCTTCGAACGCGAACGTCAAACGGTCCGTGGGCTGCCAGGTTGCGTAACTGTCGAAGATATCCGTTTTCCCTTTCGGAGCGGGAATAATCGGCTCGAAGGATTCGCCCTGGATGGTCGGCAAACCGGGAGGATTCGAGTAAGGGAAGTAAATCACGTCCGGATGTTCCTGGCCCAGGTAATAATTCACGGTCCAGGAAAGATTCTTGTGCGGCTGCGCGGCGAAGCCGAAAAGCTGATCTTTATAGTTGTTAAACGCCTCCGTCTGCTGAGTGCCGTTATCGATCCAGTAATTCAGGGTCAGCGCATCGTTGACCTTGTACGCGGCGCGCACGCCCATGTGATAAAAAGGCAGGAAATCGAACAAATACGAGCGCGAATAGTTGATTTGATCCTGGGTGTAATTTCCTTCGAGCCCGATGGAGCTCGACCATTTTCCAAAGTCCAGGGTGAGTTTCTTGTTGGGCGCGAAGGTCCCATAAGCTTGGAAAATATTACGGTAAATATCGGGCCGCGGCTCATTCACCGCGCTGCCTTGCAGCGTCGCCGTAGCCTGGCCGAATTGAAGATCGAGACGCGCGCCGAAGTGTTTGCCCTGCTCTGGGTCGACGGCGTTTTCAATCACCACGTCAGCCTGATTCAGGCTGAAGCTGTTGCTGCTGACATCGTAGGCTCGCAAAAGATTGGTGCGTCCGATGGGCGAATTGAAATTGAAGCCGTAGTATCCGTCGAACAAAAAATTGAATGTCGTGTTTTCGAGCAGGCCGGCGAGCGCGCTGGTCGGGGGCGCGGAAGGAGTCGGGGCATTCTGAATCGGCGGTGTTGACGCAACAACAGCGTCTTTGGCAGTTGGCTGCGGCGGCGAACGTTTTTCGAGATCGTCGATTCTTGTTTGCAGTTTCAAAACCAAATCCCGCAGTTCCGCGATTTGCCGATTGAGATCGGTGGTCGCGTCCTGAGCGCTGCATATCACTGCGGTCGTTACGACAAGAAGGAATCTCACCATGGGGTCAGGATAGCCGGTGTCAGGACGGAGAGCCGCTGAAAGGGCGGCTGCCGCCAAAATTGGCCGCCCCACACTACACTGGATAGATGAAATTTCGACGCGCCGCGTGGGCGCTGCTTTTGGGCGCAGCCGCGTTCGCCGCGAGTAAGCCGGCGGTCAAAACGAAGAAAGTTCCGTTGACGCCGGAGCAGCGCGCGGCGCAAGCCATCCTGAAGCCGATGAGCCTGCGCGACCGGGTGGCGCAGCTTATTATCGGCACCTGCTATGGCGATGCGCCTGCCATGAAATCCGCTGAATATCTGAAGTACAAGCACTGGGTTCACGATCTGCACATCGGCGGATTCATTGTGGCCAACCGGGTGGACCACGGCGCGGTCCGCAACGCCGAGCCGCACGCCATGGCGCTGTTCCTGAATCAGATGCAGAAGATGTCGAAGACGCCTCTTCTCGTCGCCGCCGATTTTGAGCGCGGCGCCTCCATGCGCGTTACGGGCGGCGCGCAGTTCCCTTACAACATGGCGTATGGCGCGGCGCGCGACCTGGACGCGGTGCATTACGAAGGGCTGGCCACGGCGCGCGAAGCACGGGCGATCGGCGTGCAGTGGGTTTTCGCGCCGGTGGCCGACGTGAACAATAATCCTGAAAATCCGGTGATCAATACGCGCAGCTATGGTGAGAGCGCCGAGGAAGTGGCGAAAAACGTGGCCGCCTACATCGATGGCGCGCACTCCGATCTGAAGAATCGCGTGCTGGTATCTGCCAAACATTTTCCAGGGCACGGCGACACCGATACCGATAGCCACATCGCGATGGCGCGCGTAACGGCGAACAAGGAACGCCTGGAAACATTGGAATTCGCGCCGTTCCGCGCGGCGATTGCGCATGGCGTGGATTCGATCATGACGGCGCATCTTTCCGTGCCCGCCATTGAGCCGGAGGAAATTCCGGCCACGGTTTCCTCCAAGGTACTGACCGGCGTGCTTCGCGAGGAGCTGAAGTTTCAAAACATCATCGTGACGGACGCCATGGATATGCAGGGGCTCTCGAAAATGTTCAATCAGGGCGAGGCCGCGGTGCGCGCGCTGGACGCGGGCGCGGATGTGCTGCTGATGCCTGTGAATCCGGAGATCGTGATTCGGGCTGTGGTGGCGGCGATCGAAGACGGGCGGCTGAAGAAAGCTCGTATCGACGAGAGTGTGATGCGGGTGCTCGAAGCCAAGGTCCGCGTCGGCATCACGAAAAAGAAGCTGGTGGATCTGGATGACATCAGCGACGTATTCGATTCCGAAGAGGACGTGGCGCAGGCGCAGCAGGCTTCCGACCACGCGGTAACGCTGGTGCGAAATGAACACGATGTTCTGCCGCTGGCCGGATCGGCGCAGTCGTGCCTGGTGGTGGTGGTGGAGCGGCGCACGTCGACGGCGGGAACGCGCATGATCGACGCGTATCGCAAAGCGGCGCCGAAGTCGCAGATCTCCGTGGTGGATGCGTCGATGAATGCGGCGGCGCTGACGGCGATCCTGGGAGACACTTCAAAATGTTCCGAAATCGTGATCGCGGCGTTCGCGACTGTCGCCGCGTATCGAGGCAGCATGGGGCTGGGCGGCGAGTTGACGCCGTTCGTCGCGAAATTGACAGAAGGGTCCGCGCCGGTGGTTCTGGTGGCGATGGGGAGTCCTTATTTATTGAACGCGTTTCCGAAAACGGCGGCGTATCTGGCGACGTTCAGCAGCACGGGTCCATCGGAGATATCGGCGGTGAAGGCGCTGTTCGGAGAGATCGCGATCGGCGGCCACATGCCGGTGACGATTCCAGGTTTTTCGAAATACGGAGACGGGATTCAGATGCCGGCGCGATCCCGCTAAAATTTAATCATGATAGAGATAACGTGGCTTGGTCACGGAACATATCAGTTCCGTCTCGAAACTGGTGAAGTGATTTTAGTGGACCCGTGGATTGAAGGCAATCCTAAATATCCGGCGGGGCATGTGATCGATCGGGTGGACGTAATTCTGGTTTCGCACGGCCATTTCGATCATATTCACGATGTTCTTCCGCTGGCGCAGAAATTTTCTCCGCAGATCGTGGCGATTTACGAGACCGCGCATTGGCTGGAATCGAAGGGCGCGAAAAACACGATCGGCATGAATAAAGGCGGTACGGCGACGGTTGGTCCCATCTCCGCAACGATGACGACGGCGGTGCACAGCTGCGGCATTCTGGACGATGGGAAAATTATTTACGGAGGAGAAGCGGCCGGCTACGTGGTGCGCTTCCCCGACCGCCGCGTCGCCTATTGCGCGGGCGATACCAACGTTTTTTCCGACATGCAATTGATCGAGCGCCTGTATCATCCGGAGCTCGCGTTTTTGCCGATCGGCGATTTTTATACCATGGGTCCGCGGGAGGCGGCGCTCGCGTGCCGCATGCTGGGGGTGAAGCGCGTGGTCCCGCTGCACTTCGGAACATTCCCGGCGCTGAGCGGACGGCCGGAGCAACTGGCGGATCTGATTCGCGACCTGCCGGGCACTGAGGTCTGGACGCTGGAACCAGGCAATCCCGTCGAGTGGTAAAAGAGACGCTCGCGATTGTCGTGATGGTGTTGGCGCTGCGGCTGCCGTTCCTTCATCAGGCGATTCAGGGCGACGACCTGTACTATCTTTATGGCGCGGAGCACGCGCAGATCGAGCCTCTGCATCCGGATCGCGCGACGTATTTATTTCAAGGCGATTTGGTCGACATGCGCGGGCATTCGCATCCGCCGCTAAATTCCTGGATTCTGGGGGCGCTGCTGTGGGCGTTTCACGATGTGCGCGAAGTGCCGTTTCATTTGGCGTATTCGATTTTTTCGATCGTCGCGGCACTGGCGATGTTTTCGCTCGGGCGGCGATTCTGCGATAAACCACTTTTAGCGACGATGTTGTTTATCGCGGTGCCGGCGTTCGTGGTGAATGGAAATTCGCTGGAAGCGGATCTGCCGTTTCTCGCGCTGTGGATGCTTGCCATCGCGTGGTTCGTAAAGGGCATTGAGGAAAATTCGAGGCTCGCGCTGGTGGGCTCCGCGCTGACCGCGGCGGTAGCGGCGCTGGACGCTTATCAGGCTGTTTTCATTGTCCCGATTCTCGCGTTTTATCTTTGGCAAAAAGGGAACCGCAGCGTGTTGGCTTGGTGCGCGATCTTCGCCGCGCCGGTTGCGATCGTCGCGTGGCAAATTTCGGGACGCGTCTCCGGTGGCGAAATGCCGGCGGCTATTTTATGGGGCTACATGCAAAAGTACGCGTTGCAAGTGGCGGCGCAAAAGGTAAAAAACGCGGGGGCGCTGCTGGTGCATTCGGCGTGGATCCTTTCGCCACTGCTGATTCGCGGGAGTCGCTGGCACTGGATTCTCGGCGCGATCGCGGCAGGGGCGGGTGCGTTTTATGATCCGAATCCGATGTTCTGGGCGTCGCTCGGCTTGGGCGTCGTTCTATTGTTGTCGTGTTTTCGCCGCGGATTCCTGGAAGCGTGGATTTTGATTTTCTTTGCCTGCGCGCTGATTGTATTTTTCGCGGGATCGG
>JBEKPC010000173.1:0-10487 GCA_049521155.1 Bryobacteraceae bacterium | reverse complement strand
CCTGCTCTGGAATCAGTGCAGCGGATTGGCGAACGCACGCGGGAAAGATGCGAATTGCTCGGTCGTACTGAAATACGGCATGAAGCGGGATTTTAACGCTTGGCTCGAAACGCTCGGTCCATCGGCGCCCGTGAAGACGCTGACCGAACTCCGTGAGTGGAACATTACCCACACCAATGGTGGCGCGATTCGCTTCGGCCAATCGCAATTGGATATTTCGGACGAAATGGATGTGCAGGCGGACCGCGCGCGCTACGAGGCGGATCGGGCACGGGACCTCGACCTGGCCGGCACGCACGGCATCGATGAGGTGATGAAGGCGCAGCGCCTGGATGCGATTCTGTTCCCAGGGGCCAGCGGCGCATCAGTCGCGGCAAAGCCCGGATATCCCACTGTGATTGTTCCCTTCGGCATGGTCCCGAACACGCAGGGCGGCCCGTTTCCTCCAGGATTCGACCCGAAGCCAGCGCCGTTTGGCGTGAGCTTTACGGGAATGGCTTGCAGCGAGCCGAGTCTGCTGAAAATGGCGTACGCGTTTGAACAAGCTACTAAGCGCCGCGTGAAACCACCGAGCGTACCTTAGCAAGTGGTGATGCGGCGACGTTCGCTTGTCATCTATCGTCTAATAGAATCATGACACGGGCCTTCGCAACCATCTTCGCGATCTCGATTGCTTTCGCCGCCGATCCCGAGTGGCCGTCCTTCCGTGGACCCTCCTCTAACCCCGCTGCCGCCAACTCCAATCTCCCCGAAAAATGGTCGAAGTCGGAAAATGTCGAATGGATCACAGACGTTCCCGGCCTCGGCTGGTCCTCGCCGATCGTCAGCGGCAAGAGCGTCTTCCTCACTACCGTCATCACCGACGGTAAAGCCAAGCAGCCGCAAGCAGGCGTTGATTATTCGAACGACTACGTTGCCGAACTTCAGAAACAGGGCGTAAAAGGGCAGGAGCTGATGGACCGCCTCAACCAGCGCGACTTCGAACTCCCCAATGAAGTCTCGCTGCATTATTGGCTCTACTCGATCGATCTGAATTCCGGCAAAATCAACTGGAAGCGCGAGTTCTATGCCGGCCATCCGCCCGGCGGCCGTCATCGCAAGAACAGTTTCTGCTCGGAAACTCCCGTTACCGACGGCAAGCGAGTTTACGTCTACATCACCGGTCTCGGCCTCTTCGCCTACGATTTCGAGGGCAAGAAACTCTGGAACACGCCGTTCGAAAAATCCCCGACCATTCTCGATTTCGGCACCGCTTCTTCGCCCGCCCAGTTGGGCGACCTGGTCATCATCGTGAATGACAATGAGAAGGAGCAATTCATCGCCGCCTTCGATAAGAATACCGGCAAGCAGGTCTGGCGGACGGATCGAAAGATCCATGTTCCCGGGTCCGACCGGCAGACCGGCTGGTCGACGCCCTACATCTGGAAAAACGAGAAACGTACCGAGATCGTCACCATCGGCCCCGGACTCGCCATCAGTTACGACGGCGATGGTAAGGAGCTGTGGCGCATTGGCGGCATGTCCGCGATGACTATCCCGAGCCCCTTCGCGTACGATGGGCTCCTCTATCTGAACGGAGGCACCGGCAAAATCATCGCCGCGATCAAGCCGGGCGCATCCGGCGATCTCACCACTCCGGATGGCGCGAAGCTGAACGATTTCGTGGCATGGCTGCAGCCCAAGGCGGGAACCTATTTGCCCACCGAGCTCGCCTATCAGGGCGGCATCTACGTGCTCACCCACACCGGAATTCTGACCCGCTTCGACGCCAAAAGCGGCGCGCAGACTTACAAGGCTCGCATCGGCAGTGGTGGCGATTTCACTGCGTCGCCGTGGGGCTACAACGGCGACATTTTCTGTTTGAGCGAAGAGGGCAAGACGTACGTGATCGCAGCCGGCGATAAATTCGAGCTGCTCCATTCCAACGATCTTGACGAAATGGCGCTGGCGACCCCCGCCCTCGTCGGCGACCGCCTGCTATTGCGTACCGAGAATCGCCTTTACTCGATCCGCAAAAAAAGTTGAGCGCACAGCTAGCGACGTGCTTACCTCAGCCACCGAACCGCCATGCGTCAGCATGCGGACAAGCGCAAATAGTTATGACGCCGCCCGCTACTCCTGACGAAGCGCGGCCATGGGATCCAATCGCGCCGCGCGCCGCGCAGGAATAGAGCAAGCCAAAATAGTAGCGCCGATCAATAGCAGGGAAACGGCGATGAACGTTGACGCATCGTTCGCCCGGACTCCATAGAGCAGGTGCGAAAAGCTGGAAAGCACTCTGGTCAAAAGGAAAGCCGCCGCCGCTCCGGTCGCGACACCCATAAGCGCCAGTCTGAAACCCTGCCCGATGACCATTTGCAGAACGTCCCGCTTCCCTGCGCCCAGCGCCATGCGAATCCCAATCTCGTGCACGCGCCGCGTGGTCGAGTAGGAAATCACGCCGTACACTCCCACAAAGGCCAGCAGCAAGGCCAGGATCGCAAACGCCACCAGAAGAAGCATCGGAAAGCGCTGCCGTCCCATCGATCCCGCAACGATTTCTTCCATCGTATGGAGGTCATAAACGGGTTGTCCGTTCCCCGCTTCGTAAACTGCATTTCTGATCGCGGACGCCATCGCCGCCGCATCGAGCGGCGTGCGCACCGCCAATGTGACCTCCCCGCGAAACACAGACATCGCCTCATCCGGGAGCTGGTAAAAGGAGTAGTAAATCTGCGGTTTCTCTCCCACCGACCCGTCGAGATCATATTGCTCCACATGCCCCACCACGCCAACAATCCGTGCCGCAATATTTCGCGCCGCGCCCCAATGAGGAATGGTAATGGTTTGCCCGATCGCCTCTCGATCCGGAAAATAAGTACGCGCCATCAAGCTGTCGATCACCACGGCCACCTCGGATTTGACGTCGTCCGCTTGCGTCAGAGAGCGCCCGCGCAAGAGCGGAATTTTCATGGTGCTGAGGTAATCCGGCCCGATCGGATAATAGATCGCCCGCGGAATCTCCGCCATGGATGCGGGCTGGCGCGGACCCACCCAGAAAGGGCCTTCGTTCCGCCCGTGGCTCAACGGCACCAGAGCCGTAATATCCGCTGCTTCCACGCCGGGAATCTGGCGGATGCGCTCTGTCAGGCGCTGGTAGGTCATTCTGATCCTCGCTGGCGTATTCGTCACTACCGGCGCCAGTCCCACCTGGAACGTAATGACGTGCTGCGCGTCGAAGCCGGGATTCACCGCCCACAAATTACGGATCGTGCGAAACAACAGGCTTCCGCCCGTCAGCAGAACCACCGCCAGCGCGATCTGCACCACCACGAGAATCCGTTGGGTGCGTTGATGGCCGCCCACCGAACCGCGGCCCCCTTCTTTGAGCCCCGCCTGCACATCGGTCTTCGAACTCTTCAGCGCCGGCGCCAGTCCAAAGACAATTCCAACCGTCGTCGAAACGCCGAACGCGAACAAGAGGACGAAGGCATTCACGCCTATGTTTTCGATACGCGGGATGCTTCCCGGCGCCGCGGCCAGCACTGCGTGAAGGCCCCATTTTGCCATTGCCAGCCCAGCCACGCCGCCGATCAGGGAGAGCAGCACGCTCTCCGTAACCAACTGCCGTACGATCTGCCCGCGACTCGCTCCCAGGGCCAATCGAACGGCAAACTCCCGCGTGCGCATCGCGGACCGCGCCAGCAACAGATTGGCGACGTTCGCGCAGGCGATCAGCAGCACCAATCCCACCGCTCCCAGCAGCAGAAGAATCGTCTCGCCGATGTCCCCGATCAGGAACTCTTTCAACGGAATCACATACGCTCCCAACCCGCGTTCCGTCGAGGGATTCAGCTGATCGATCTGCTCCTGCACCGCGTTCATTTCTGCCCGCGCCTGACCCACGCTTACCTCCGGCCGCAGGCGCGCGATGCATTCGATGTCGTGGACCGTACGATCGTTAACGTACAGCGAATCCCGTCCTCTCAGCGGTGTGTAGACTTCCGCCTGCTGGTGGTCAAAATGAAATCCAGCCTGAAGGACGCCGACGATCGTATAGCCGGCTCCGTTCAAAGTGATGGTCTTGCCAAGCGCCGCGGGGCTGCCCGCAAACCGTTCCCGCCACAACCGATCGCTGATCACCACCGCCGGCATGCCCTCCGGCGATAACTCACGCCCCAGCGCCAGCTTCACGCTCAGCGTGCTGAAAAAGTTGCTGGAGATTTCCTTGCCGTCAACGTGTTCCGGCGCACCCGGATTCGTCAGATCGAATCCCTGCTCCTTGAACGCCGCGATTTGCTCGAAGGAACGGGAGTTCCGCTGCCAATCGAGAAAGTCAGGATATGAAAGATCCGTTGCGTACGCGAGGCTTCGATTGTAAAGCAGCACCGCCACCAGCCGATCCGGCTGATGATACGGCAGCGGATCCAACAGCACGCCTTCGAGCACGCTAAAGATCGCCGTATTTGCCCCCATACCGAGCGTCAGTGTCAGGATCGCCGCCGCCGCAAGCCCCGGACTTTTTCGCAGCGAACGAAAAGCGTAACGAACATCCCGGAAAAAGGAATCGAGCTCCATGGCCGTATCATATCCTCGATTCCTCCGGTCGTGCGATGCCTAGGCTTATAATCGGTTCGTGAAAATCACCCAGGTTGAATCCTTCGTGCTGCATGTTCCGGTGACGCGCGGCGGCATCGCCGATAGCACTCATCAGCTCACTCACTGGGGTGTTCCCGGCGCGCTGATCCATACTGACGATGGCTTGGTGGGCTGTGGCTATACCGGCACCCACGCGCATCTTCCTTCGGACCGCCTGATCGCCGATTGCATCGCCGAGGTGTATGGCCCTTTGTTGATCGGCGAAGATCCCGCGGCGGTGAGGCACCTCTGGTCGCGATTGCTGCACTACCCGCCGGTGCAGTGGGTCGGGCGGGCCGGGATCACGCATCTTGCCCTGAGCGCCATCGACATCGCGCTGTGGGATCTCAAGGCCCGCTACGCCGGCGTGCCCTTATTCCGTCTACTCGGCGGATCGCCGGATAAGAAAATCGAAGCATATAACACCGACGGCGGCTGGCTGAACTGGACCCAGGAACAACTGGTGGCAGACAGCCGCGCTCTGATGGCCCAGGGTTATCGCGGCGTCAAGATCAAGGTAGGGCGTCCCGACGTGAGCGAGGATATCGCGCGTCTGTCGGCGGTGCGCGAGGCGATCGGGCCGGCGGTGCAGCTCATGGTGGACGCCAACGGCCGCTGGGATCTGCCACATGCGTTGGATTTCGCCCGCCGCGCGGCGCCGCTGAATCTCAAATGGATGGAGGAGCCGCTGTGGTACGACGACGTGGCCGGGCACCGGCAACTGGCACTGCGCGGCGGCATCCCGATTGCCCTCGGGGAGCAGCTTTATACCGCCGATCATTTCACCCAGTTCATCACCGCCGGGGCCGTCGATTTCGTGCAGCCCGACGCAGTGAGGCTGGCCGGCATCACCGAATGGCTGCTGGCCGCGGACTTGGCTCACGCCCATCGGCTGCCGGTGGTGTCCCACGTTGGCGACATGGCGCAAGTTCACCTGCACCTCGCGATCGCGCACCCAGCGTGCCGCCTGCTCGAATATATCCCCTGGTTGCGCGATTCGATGGCGGAGCCGGCGACCGTCTCCGATGGCTACTTCAAGCCGCCGACGGCGATTGGCGCAGGCACGGAATTTCGAAAAGACGCGTTCAAGCAGTATCGCGTCCGATAAGGCTACAACCCCAATTCCGAGCCGTGACCGCAGGGAGCGGTTTCCGAAGCTAGGCCATCAGAATCGGCCGAATCACATTGCCATGCACATCCGTCAGCCGGAAATGCCGACCCTGAAATTTGAACGTTAGCTTCGTATGGTCCACGCCCAGGCAGCGAAGAATCGTCGCGTGCAGATCGTGCACGTCCATCGGATCCTTCGTCACGTTGTAGCTGTAATCGTCCGTCTCGCCGTAGGTAAAACCCGGCCTGACCCCTCCGCCAGCCATCCATATGCTGAAGCAGCGTGGATGATGATCGCGGCCGTAATTGTCCTCGGTCAGCGTTCCTTGCGAATACACGGTGCGCCCGAATTCGCCGCCCCAAACGACCAGCGTATCCTTCAGCATCCCTCTCTGCTTCAAATCCTGGATCAGAGCCGCCGAAGGCTGATCGGTCTGCCGGCACTGCTGGCGAATTTCCTTGGGCAGATTATTATGTTGATCCCACCCGCGATGGAACAGTTGGATAAACCGCACCCCGCGTTCAGCCAACCTGCGCGCCAGAATGCAGTTCGCCGCGTAGGTTCCCGGCGTGCGTGAATCCGGACCATACATCTCGAACGTCGACGCCGGTTCCTTCGATAGATCGGTCAGTTCAGGAACCGAATGCTGCATCCGGAACGCCATTTCATACTGGGAAATACGTGTCGAGACTTCCGGATCCTGATACTCCTGATAAGTAAGCTCGTTCATTTTCGCCAGGTCGCCGAGAAATTCTTTCCGCGCTTCATCGGAATACCCGGGAGGATTCGATAAGTACAGCACCGGATCCGCTCCGGAGCGGAATTTTACGCCTTGAAATTTGGTCGGCAGAAACCCGCTGCCCCATTGCCGGTCGGCCAGCGCCTGCGAATTTCCCAGGCCTTGCGAAACCATCACCACGAATGCCGGAAGATCCTCACTCTCCGCGCCCAGGCCATAGGAGATCCACGCCCCGATGCTCGGCCGACCCGCAATTTGAAATCCCGTCTGAAAAAATGTCACCGCGGGGTCGTGATTGATCGCCTCCGTTTGCAGCGATTTCACAATGCAGAGCTCGTCGGCCACCTTCGCCGTATACGGCAGAAGGTCGCTCAGCCATGCGCCGCTTTCTCCGTGCTGCGCGAATTGGAAAAGCGACGGAGCCGTTGGAAACTTCGCCTGATACGCCGTCATGCCGGTCAGCCTCTGCCCCATGCGAATCGAATCCGGCAGCTCCGTTCCGCGCCGCGCTTGTAATCCCGGCTTGTAATCGAACAGGTCCAATTGCGACGGCGCGCCGTGCTGAAACAAATAAATGACGCGCTTGGCCGTGGGAGGAAAATTCGGCAGGCCCGGCAAACCAACAGCGGCAGCCTCGCCTTTTCCGGCCAGGAGCGTAGTCAACGCCGCGGCCCCGAGTCCGACACTGGTGCGGCCGAAAAAATGCCGCCGCGTCATCAGCAGTTTCGCTTGTTCGATGGGATCCAAAATCTACTCCTTGGTCATCGATTCATCCAGATTCAACAACAGACTGCCGACCGATGCATACGCCGCCAGTTCGCGCCGGTCGAGCTTCGGATCCGGCAACGATTCGCCCTGCTTCAAATAAGCATCCACCTTTGTGGAATCGCCGAAGTAACCCAAGTGAAAACGCAAATTCCCGAGCAGCACTTCCTGTTGCGCCGCCGACGGCCAATGTCCCGTCACCAGCCGATATCCGAAGCGCAGCCGATCCGCCTCGCTCGCGCCGCCCTCTTTCATCATGCGCTGCCCGATAAAGCGAGCCGCTTCCACATAGGTCACATCGTTCATCAGATTCAGCGCTTGCAAAGGTGTATTCGTGCGCGTCTCCCGAACCACGCAAGCCTCCCGATTCGCCGAATCGAAGTTAATCATCTCCGGCGGCGCAATCGTGCGCTTCCAAAACGTATACAGACTGCGCCGGTAAAGATCGTCGCCGTGTCCCTGCACGTAATCCATATCCTGCATGCTGACCTCTTTCCAGAGGCCCTCCGGTTGATACGGCTTTACCGACGGTCCGCCGATTTTATCCACCAGCAATCCCGCCGCGCTCAACGCCTGATCGCGAATCATTTCCGCCGGCAGCCGGTATCTCGGACCACGCGCCAGCAGCCGGTTTTCAGGATCGCGTTGCAGCATCTCCGGCGTCGCTTCGGACGACTGGCGATACGTCGCGCTCATCACAATCATTTTTTGCAGCGCCTTCACATCCCATCCCGACCGTACGAATTCCGTCGCCAGCCAGTCCAGCAATTCCGGATTCGACGGCCACTCACCCTGCGAACCAAAATCCTCAACCGTCTTCACGATCCCGACGCCGAAGTACATCTGCCAAAACCGATTTACGGTAACCCGCGCCAGCAATGGATTGTCTGGAGCAGTCAGCCAATCCGCGAATCCCAACCGGTTATTCGGCGCGCCCGCCGGCAGTGGAGGCAACACCGCGGGCACTCCCGGCGCGACTTTCTCGCCCGGATGATCGTACGCTCCGCGAACCAGCAGGAACGTGCTTTTCGGAGGATCCGACTCCGCCATCACCATCACCGTCGGAAATCCAGCCTCCAGCTTCGCTCGCTCGTCGAGTCTTGCCTCGATCTGTTCCGACAAATTGCGAATCGCCACCGGCGCGCCGGTCGCCAGATACGCCGAACGCATCTCGAAATTCTCGACAGCCGATCGAGCAGCCTCAGGCTTGCGCGCAATGTCGTTCAGCGATTCGCCCAGCGCGAGCACCGCCAGCTCTCGATCGTCCAGCATCCGGCCATACACCCGGACATCATCGATCCGGCCACGGAATCGCCGCTCCGGTCCCCATCCGCCGCCGATTCGAAACGGTTCATCGAAAACCTTGCCCGCATTGCGGAACGGCCGGTAGAGCGTGTCCAGCAGCACCTTGGTTTTTTCCAGATGCCCGTCCACGTACACATGGATTCCTTCGGCCATGCGCGATCCCGAATACGTCACCGTAATCTGATGCCAGGCCTTCGCCTCCAGCACGTGCTCCGTCTCCACGCGAATCGCGTCGTCCACCCAATTGCTCGTGATATTGACGTGAACCTTCCCGCCGTCCAGATGGACGCCGAATCCTTTTCCCTTAGGATTGTCGGCCATGCGCGACATCACACTGCCGTCCGGAATTTCGTCCGAATAGATCCACGCCGAGAGCGTAAAACGATCCTCGATATCGAACTTGGCGGCTGCGGGCAGACGGACAAACTGGTTCCCATCGAACTCACCGGCGAGACTTGCGTGGCCATATGAGACTGCCGTATCCAGATCGCGCCGCGGCGTCCAATATAAAGGAGCACTCAACCGCTGCTCCCACTGCTTCTGCTCCTTCGCGATGAACGCCTCTTGTTTCTTGAGCGCCGCATCAGCCGCGCGCTGTTTCTCGTCGATTGCGGCCAAAGCCGCCTGCTGCGCCTTCGTCGGAGCCGGAATCATCGGCTCGGAGTTCCCGTATTTCATCGCCCGGCCCTGCTCCGGAATGTTGTTGAAATACGCGAAGACCTGGTAAAACTCCTTCTGTGTATACGGATCGTATTTATGGTTATGGCAGCGCGCGCAGCCCAGCGTCGCGCCCATAAATACCGCCGATGTAGTCTCCACCCGGTCTACCACGTATTCCACCGCGTACTCTTCCGGAATGATGCCGTCTTCCGTGTTCGCGCGATGGTTGCGATTGAAGCCCGTCGCCATTTTCTGTTCCAGAGTCGCCCCGGGCAGCATATCGCCGGCGATCTGATCGCGCGCAAATTGATCGAACGGCAGATTGTGATTGAACGCATCAATCACCCAATCCCTCCATCGCCACATCACCCGCTCGCCGTCATATTGATATCCGTTCGTATCCGCGTACCGCGCCGCATCCAGCCACCGGAACGCCATTCGCTCTCCGTAACGCGGCGATTGCAGCAGCCGGTCGACCACCTTCTCATAAGCGTTCGGGGACCGGTCCGCGAGGAACACGTCAATCTCCGCCGGCGTGGCAGCCAGTCCAGTCAGATCCAGCGAAACCCGTCGAATCAGCGTCTCCCGATTCGCCTCCGCCGATGGCTTCAACCCTTCGCGTTCGAGCTTTTGCAAAACGAAAGCGTCAACAGGCCTGCGCACCCAACCGGCATTCTTCACCGCTGGAATCTCAGGTCGAACCGGCGGGATAAAGGACCAGTGCTTCTGCCATTTCGCCCCTTCCGCCACCCATTCGCGCAAAGTTGCGATCTCGGAATCGCTCAGAGTAAGCCCGGAAGATGGCGGAGGCATTCGCAGCGCAGGCTTCGACGCGCCCGTGCGTTTGACCAATTCGCTGGCATCCGGATTTCCTTCGACAATCGCATGCCCGGCCTTAGCAGCCGCCTCGCTATCCAGCCGAAAGGGAACATGCTTCGCCGCCGCATCCGGACCATGGCACACATAACACTTGTCAGAAAGAATCGGCCGAACGTCGCGATTAAACTCGACGCCGCCCGCAACGAGTCGTGAAAGGATCAGCACCGCGAGACAGCATCTCATCTCCCTTCCATCGTACTCCCTCCGCGTGGCGCGAGCTTCAGCCGGCGAGCCGCGAACCGAAACGCCATGCGGACATCGTGTACGAAACTCAAGGCCGGAACCCCACGCTCTGCCACAACTTCGCCGGATCGTATACCCGCCCATTCGCCACCACCCGCGACACCTTGCGCAGATCCCCGATATTCGTCAGCGGATCCCCATCCACCAGGATCATGTCGGCGCGCACCG
>JBEKPC010000172.1:0-10755 GCA_049521155.1 Bryobacteraceae bacterium | reverse complement strand
CGGTGAGCCCGGTCTTGTCAATCACCGGGCGGTCATCGTTCCACAACAAGACCGACCGCTTGAGCCAGGAGCACAGGTACTCCATCCGAACCCTCTTTCCGACCGCGACGCCTCCGATGTGGCCATCAATCGGAGGGATCTCAAAATTCTCCGGGCTGTCATTGACCTTCATCTTCGATCCGGATTTATTCACAGTCAGCGCATAAATCGGACCTTGCTTGCTTTCCTCGTGAAACTTCAGCTTAAATTCATCCGCCAGCAAATTCTGAAACATCCTATGCAGATCGTCGAGGCTATAGGCGTGGTCCGCCTTCGCCTCCACGTTCCACACGTCGTTATCGAGCCACACCGGTCCGCCCCTGATGTTCGCAATCGGCATGCTGTACACTACGCTGATCATCAGGCGCACCGTCGCGCCCTCCGCCCCGTACCCCTGCCCCGCAGGCTTCGGGTAGACCGAGCCCCCGCTCTCGTCCGGCTTCGCAGGCTTGATCGACGCGACTTCAAATGTCAACCTTTTTTCCTGAGCCGAAGCGAGTGTCGTAAATATCAGGCAGACAGCGAAAGCGATCCGCATGGAACCATATTAGTTCGCGGGCGTCTTCTTTGGTTAGAGATTGGGCGAGCTGAAGAATCCGATTTTATCCACGCTTGCATCCACTGCGACGTCGAAGAAGCCGACCATCATTTCTTCCCAGCTTTGCTCGCCCCACTTCACCTCCGCTTTGGGATCGGGGTTGCGGGGATTATTGGCGGAGTTGTCGAAATAACCGGTCCACTGGAGCTGGGTGCCACGCGGCAGCAGCCTCGGCGTAGTCAGCGGATAACTCTGCTGCCAGAAGAAATCGTAGGGCTTCACGCGCAGCAGCATTTCCATTTTGCCGTCGGGATGCACGATCGCGTATTCGAACGCGCTGCCGCGCAGATGCATATGCGGAAACATGCTGATCAGCATCGCATCGCGCGGCATCACGCCGGAAATCGAGGCGTGATAATCAGCCGCACCCGGAGGAATATCGATGTTCCTGTTCTGCATCTGGAGCGTCAGCACGCGCTGTTTAGGAGGCTCCTTCAGAAAATTAATTCCCACCGAAGTACGGTCGCTGGCTGCTGTTTTCTTCGACGTGTAATGGATCTGCAAAACCAGATCGGAGCCGGCTGGCAGCTTCTTGCCCATCCCTGAAGGCCAGATCGCAGCGGGACTGCCGGGCGTATAGACCGCCAGAATATCGCTCTCAGCTTGCCCCGAAAGTTCGTCCGCGGAGATGGAGCCGGCCTTCGGCGCATACATGGTGAGCGGCGGCACGTTCCGCAGCCATTTCGATTGCTTCGTCCTCACGTAAACCACAGCGTGATGTACAATACTGCGGTCGCTCGGGTGGATCTCGACCGCGCTGGCCCACCTGTCCTCCGCCAAGTCGATCGGCAGAATCACATATTGATAATCGATGGTCGAGTTGGCCGGAACCTCAAACGGGCGGGGCAGGCTGACGGCCACGCCCGGCCCGTCGATGGTCCAGTTATTGGTCCAGTGCAGCAGCGGGCGCGCGTCTTTCTTCTTACCTTCGACGGCGCCGCCGTTGACCCAAGCGTCGATCAGCGCGATCTCCTCCGGCTTCAAAGTATGGTCGGTGGAAAATTGGCCGCAGCATTTATCGGCGAACCAGGGAGGCATTTTGCGAGTCTTCACCGCCTCTTGAATCGCCTTCGCCCAGGGCTTGGTCTGCTCGTAGGTGATCAGCGGCATAGGGCCGATCTCGCCTGGACGGTGGCAGGTCTGGCAGCGGACTTCAATGATGGGCAGGATGTCTTTGTTATAAGTTGGACCCGGCACAGTCGCCGCGCGGGCGAGCGACACCGATAGGCAAAGAGAAAATAGCAGCAGTGGAATATTCGGACGCAATAGATAGGAGACGTAAGCCGTCCCCTCCAGGATACGACAGGATGGGTGGAATCGCTTCAAAGTTACGGATCGGCGTTCTACGGTTTTTCATACAGGCCAAAATGTCTGACAGGCTGGCAATCCGTCGCGGCCTTTACGGGACGACGACTAGCGGCGCGCGTGGGAATGCGAATTTGCGGCCCACTTCATCCACCACGTTAATCTGGCAGACGTAACGGCCGGGCGCCAGATCCTTCAAAGGCACTTGAAACTTCACCGGCACCGCTTCCGGACGCGTCGAGGCTACTTCAGATTCATTCAGCGGACCCACCTCAAACGCCTTTGCGCCTTTCTGATTGAACAGGCTCATGCTGACCTTCACGCGGCGGGCTTTGGTATTGGCTGGGTCTGGTAAGGCATCGTAGACGTCGAAGCTCACGTACAGATTCTGACTATGGCGGAACACGTGGGTGATGTTCGGCACCACCTTTTCTTCGCCGTCGATCAGCGGGTCGGCCGCCACTTCTTTGCGGGTCGCTTTTTCGGCGACTCCAACCGCGGTTTTCAGAGGCTCACGCTGGCTGCTCCAGATGATGCTGCTTAATTTCAGGCCCGAAGTTTCGGCGCTCAAATCGGGGATGGTGAAGCGAGCCTCGAAGGTCCCCATTTTGCCGGTGATGTTTTCGCGCACCAGAAACTTCATGCGATATTTACCGGGACCCAGCGTGAATCCAGCGTTATATTGAAAATTCTTGCGGCCCGCTTTCGCGGCGGGATCCTTGTCCAGATTGACTTTAATATTGTCGCGAACGTTGCCCACCACGTTGCGCTGCTCGTCCTGAATCTGGCCGGCGAAATCGAATTGGGTGACGCTGGCGCCGCCTTTCGCAGCCATGGCGACCATCGATCCGGGGATCTTCACCGAGACGGGCACAAAATAACTGAGCGGCGAAATGCGGAAGTAATCCACTTGTAGTGCGAGCGGAATATCGGTGATCGGATCGCCCGCCGAGATCGCCTCTTTCAGTTGCTGTTCCTTATCCTGGCCGTTCAGCTTGCCCCACGATTTCGGACCGTAATAACCCAGGCGGTGCTCCAGCTTGGCGTTCATGCCGTTCGTCAATTTAACCTGAATCCGCCTGTATTTGCCGTTTTCGGCGTTATTGGTTGTGTAATAGCCCAGGATGTAATAGCTCCGCATGGCCTGCTGCGCCTGGGTGATGCCGCCGGCGATATCGTTGCTGTCGAGAAACGCTTTGCCGCCCGTTTCGGCCGCCAGCGTCGAAAGCGTCTCCTGCGAATCGTTGATGGTGGCGCGCTGCGAATTGTAGACGGAGCCGTTAAAAATTCCCGTGCCTCGCGAAGCTGCTTTACTAGCATTGCCGCCGGGAGGGTCGGCCATCAGGCCTCGCGTATCGATGGGATAAATCGCCATGTTGGCTTTCACCGCGGCATTGATCGACGCTTCGAGCTGCGCCTGATTGTCGACGCCCGTCTTGCTCACCCCGGCGGCGAAATAAATCAGCGCCTTCTTTTCCGGCAGCGCCGAAAGCATGTGGGCGGCTTGCTCAATCGCGGCCAGTTTCTGGTCGGTATTGAAAATATTGAACTCGGTCTCGTCGGCGACGAAGGCCGCCCCGGTGTCTTCGCCGTTCACATCGCCGGTATCTGCGAGGCCGGCCATTTCGGACATTTCTCCGATGGGAAGATCCTTAATAATTTGAGTGAGCACTTCGCGGTCGGCGGTAAAATCCGTCTTGATCTGAATCTGGCTGGTGTAGAGCAGAATCGCCACCATGTCGTCTTTGGTGATGTGTTTGTCCAGATATTCGAGTGAGGCGTCCTGGGCGCGCAACTGTTCCGGAATACCCATCGAGGAAAAGTCGAGGAAAAACACCAGCAGGCGCTTGTCGTGATACGTAATTTCGCCGGGCTTCTCCGCGGTGATCACGGTGCGCGGCGCTTCCGGCAATTTGAGCTGATCGGAAAGGGCGAGGGTCGGAGGCGGTTCCGGGTCGGTGGCGAGTTTTTGATATTCGAATATAGTAATCTGCTGCTGTTTGCCGTCTTCGAAGACCGAAAAATCTTTCTGCGTCAAATTGTCGATGGGCTTGCCGGCTTTATCTTTCACGGTCACATCGACGATGACCAGATCGCGGCGAGTGGAAAATTTTGCGACGTCGCCAGGAGGCTGTTGTGCGGTCGCGGAGAACGCAAACAGTGTGAGCAAAATACAGTGCCGCATCAGAAACTGAACCTCAACAGCAGCGTCACTACTCGCGTGGCCGACGCGCCGGTCGGCAATCCGTACAGCGAGGAATTCACAGTGGTGCCGATATTATTGATCACCACGTGATTCAGCGCATTGGTCGCGCTCAATCGGAATTGCAGTTGGCGGCGAGTCTCGCCAAGTCGAAAGGCGCGATTGAGCGACGCATTCAGCGAGGTCTGAAACAAGCCTGGAATCGTATCGACGCCCGCATTGCCGAACTGGCCCGCGGGCGGTGTTGTGAACGCCGCCAGGTTGAAATAGGCACCGCCCTCGATCGGCAGCCCGGTCGCCTCCGCGCGCGGATTACTGAGCGCGCCGTTGCCGCCGGTATTCGATAGATTGCCGCCGATCAGCGCCGTCAACGGCGTTCCCGAGGTCGCCGAGAATGTGCCGCTCAAAGTCCAGCCCGCTAGGGCCGCCGTTTTCCATCCGCCGTTGCGCATCATGCCGTGAACGCCCACAGGCGAGGAGAGCAAATAGGTAGTCTGTAAATTGTGCCTCTGGTCGAAAGTGGAGAGGCCGCGCTCCAATCCCCAATTGTTGATGAACTGCGCGACGTTGCCGCCGGTGCCTGTGAAACTGGAGGCATCGTCGATCGATTTTGAATAGGTGTAGAGCGCCGTCGCCGACATACCATGTTGAAAGCGCCGTGTGATGCGCGTTTGCCCGGCGTTGAAAATCGAGTTCGCTCCATAGGTCTGATAAGTGAATCCAGTGGCATCGGCAATCTTCAGAGGCGCGGTCAATAAAGATGCGCCTTCCGCGGCCTCGTTCGGCGCTTCGACCACGCTCAGGTCGGTTCCTTTTGTTCCGATATATTCGAGCTCGACGAGAACCGCGTGCGGCAGCGTTTGCTGGATCGCGAAAGTCCACGTCTGGGCGTAGCCCAGCTTGTAATTGGGATTCACGGCGTAAGTATTCGTAATAGTTTGGGAGCGCGATGCCGCGAATCCGTTTTCAATCGTAAGCGGATTGGCGGTGCTGGTAGTCAGCGTCGCAGTGGTGGCGAACGGAGGCTGCGCCGCCATATAGCCGGCGATCGTGGCGTAGGGCGAGCCACTATAAAAAATGCTGTAGCCGCCATGGAACATCAGGCTGTGTTTCGGAAAAGGCCGGTAGGCGTATCCGAAGCGAGGCGAGAAATTCGCCTTCTCAGGACGGACCAGGCTGTCCGGCAAATTGCTCTGGCCGGCGGTCGCGACCGTGGCCGAACTAAACCCCGGACTCAGCAGCAGGTTCGCCAGGCGGTTATACAATTCCGTGTACGGCGCGAAGTATTCGTAGCGCAATCCAATATTGAAGGAGAGCCCGCGTGAAATGCGATAGTCGTCCTGCGCATACGCCGCGGTGGCCCAACTGCGCAAATAAATAGGCTCCGTTCCAAACCGTACCGAGCTCGACTGCGGAAGGCCCAGCAGGAAGTCGGCGAAATCGTATCCAGTGCCGGAAACGGGCTGGCCGCTCGAATTTAACTCGCTGGTCAGCAATCCGCTGAAACTGAAGGACCCGCGCGCGTTCTGATCGCTTAGGCTGTTCTGCTCCAGGCGGCGGAACAGATAGCCGAATGTCAGATTGTGCTTCCGCTTCAGCACATAAGTAATGTTGTCGGTGAAATTGTAGGTCCCGTTGTGGGTCGACGAAGCTGCGCTATCGGTGAGGCCGCCGAAATTGGTGAACGAAAGATTCGGCGGACCATAGTTGAGCGGAAGCTGTGACGTGCCGGTAATGCCAAGCTCGGCCGCGACGTCGGTCGAGTTGGCGAAATAGGGCTCGGTGATGTTGATGTTGCGGCTGAACGTCAGGGTCGCACTGTTATTGAAGCGTCGGCCGAAGCTGTGGCTCCAGCCGACTGCGGCGCTCAGTCCATAACCGGTGGTGGGATCGCGAAATCCGAAAAGCTGCTCGGCCACCGAATCGCGATTCTGATATTGGATGTTGAACGTCAGCCGGTCCTTATTGTTGAGCGGCGCGTTCAAACGCACGCCGATATTGTTATTGTTGTTCGGCGTCGAAGTCACATTGCGGTAGTTCTGGACGAGACCCGAGTAGCTCGGCTCCGGGAAATATTGCAGCAGCCCGAGCGCGGCTGGATTGATTCGCGAAGCGGGGATCACGTTGCCCGGAAAGGGCGAGCCGGTAAGCGGATCGTAAATGATATTCGGCAGCGCTGAGAAATCGCCACCGCGCTCGGCCAGCGTAGGGACGGAGGAAACGCTGCTATACGGATTGCGGCTCTGCACACCTTGATAGGTGAAGTAGAAACTGGCGCGCTGCCAGTTCAAAATTTTGGGAATTACCATCGGACCACCGATGTTGACTCCGAACTTGGCGTTATCGGAGGAAGGCTTCGGCTGCGCTTGCCCGTTGAGCGAAAACGGTGCGGCGTTGAGAACCGAATTCTGAAGCGTAATGAACACCGATCCGGTATAGGCAGGCTGTGTTCGCCTTCGATTGCCGAAGCTTGCGTATTGCCCGTTATAAGGACCGCGCCGGTTCTGATTCCCCCCGCGTCCCCCGCCGCCACGTCCACCACCACCGCCGCGACCTCCGCCCCCTCCGGGCCCACCCCCTCCGAATCCTTGACCGGGACCTCCTCCCGGACCACCCCCGAATCCGCCGTTAATCGCCGTCGCGCCAAGCCCGCCGAGCCCGAGAGTGTCGCCGCCCGGACCGAGCATACCGGGAGGCAGGCCTGCGACACTGTTCAATCCAGGCCCTTGGCCCAAACCGGGATTTCGCTGGCGCCGGGCTTCATCGTCGCTCGATTGCGCCAATCCACCGCTGGTGCTCCCGTTGACCAGAAACGATTCGTTGGCCTCACCTGGATCCGCGGCAGCTGCTCCGGTGGCCGCGTCGGCCAATGCTTGCTGACCATCCTGTGTTGCCGTAACTTGTGCGTTTTGAAATCCTTGCCGCTGTGGCGGACCTGTTTGCTCCGGCCGATTTCCAGGTGCTGGCGGATTACCCCGTCCACCGCGCCCCCTTCTGGTGGGAGTTGCTGCGACCGTAGTTTGTGCCCCGGCAATTCGAGGCATCTCAACCGTCCAGTCTTTGAAACCGGGCTGCGTGCCGACCGTGATTTGCTCGTGAACTGGCGTGAATCCAAAGACTTGCACCTGGATATCCCAAACGCCGGGAGCCAGATCCAGCGTGTACCCTCCGGATTCGTCGGTATACGTGGTTATCTTCGTCTCGCCCTGAATCGCGGTAATCGTGGCTCCGGGGAGGAATTGATCCGCCGCTCTGACCGAGCCTTTCTCGATCGTTCCGGCCGAGGCTGTTCCTGCCCAAAATATGCAGGAAATAAGATGCAGATAGACTCGCACAGCGGGATTGGAAACCCCTAAGACGTATTTACGAACCCAAAGGTTGACATTTTTAGGGCTAAGTTTGCGCAATGTTATTGACTTAGCGCGTATAACCCACTATATTCTGTCTTAGCCCTTAAGTAGTACAAGAGCAAGTGTTAGGACTAGGTTAACCCCTGGGAGGAGACTGGTGTGCGCAGTTTTTTGGGTCTCCCTGCAACATCTAGATATCGAAAATGGAGGATTTTGATGCTAAGAATTCGACCTGTACTGGCTGTGTTTGGATGCGCGCTGATGCTCAATGCCGCGCCGGTGTCCATCTCTAACGACATCGGCGATAGCCCGCAGGACTTTGCTGACGTAGTAGATGACGCGCCAGTTGGCGCCTCTTTTACTACGGGGTCAACCGCATACCAACTGACCACCGTTGTGCTCGTACTTTCCAGTACTACTGAAGAGTCGGTCCGTGCCTCGAAACGTTCTACCAGCCACTTTCGGAGTCGCCATTCTTCCGCTCCGGCGGTCAAGGCTCGGCGAGCCGGCCGGTCGGTACTATCTCCGCGGATCCCATCGGCAGGGACTACCGTTACCTTGTGGAGCGACAACGGCCAGGCGTTTCCCAATAACGGGCCGGCTACTCAGTTAGCAGCCAGCACAACCACCGTATTGGATACTTCTCTGTCGATCACCCCGACGTCATTCACGTTTCAGTTCTCTAATTATCCCCTCGCCGCCAATACACACTATTGGATTATGGCTTCGTCGCCCGGCGGCAATAGCGAGGCGGAGTGGTGGTCGACGTTCAACGTTTCCGGCACGGATGTCACTACCGAATTCGCGGATTTCGAAGGAGAAATTTTTCAAAATGTTCCTCCCGCCGATCCCGGAGACGCCGAGGCTTATCTGATGCAAGTGAACGCGCTCGCGACCTCGACGCCTGCGCCGCCCCCGGCGACACCAGCTCCATCGTCAGTGATGCTGGTCATAATTGGACTGTGTTGCGCCGGATTGTACTTTAAACGGCGAAGACTATCGCAGCCGAGCTAAGCCGTTTCCGATCACGGCAACGCTTCCCGCAGCAGCGGGTACAAGCGTTGTGAAAACTCCGTCGCGGCAGCCGTCGCGGCGGAGAGGCCGGAGTTCCCCACCCAGGTAGTCACCCTTACCAAGGACGTATCTGTCCGGTGATCGCGCGGCGCATCGGCCATCAGCCAGAATTTCGCAGCCCACTCGTTGGCGATCACCCGGCGCGGAGTTTGATACCAGTAAAGAACCACCGCCCGTTCAGCCCCTTTGGCGATCACGTAGCGATTGACGGTAATCCTGCCCGCGCCGGTTTCAATATCGATGGTTCCGTTCGATTCCGGAATCCAGCCCGACGCCGGCAGACACACTTGCGGCGAATGTGGCTGGCTGGTTCCCGCCCGCTGGGATTGAAACCACGCCACGAAAAGGTTCAAAAATTCCCCGTTCGGCTGCTGCACGTACATCGAGTTCATCAGCCGGTCCGCGCCCAACTGCGCCTTGGTCGCATCGTCCACGGGTTGTTCGCCGGTGCGCTGCCAGGAGCCGATCTGGGCTGGAAACTGTTCCAGATCGGGCTTGGCCGGAGGCCGCTCGAAATTGGCCGTCCAATGCACCAGCAGCGCCTGGGCAGACAAAAAGATCGGCACGAGAATGGTTTTAGGCGCGGTCATGATGCCAGATATAAAGCGAATTGAGCATACGGTGCACGAAAAAAACCAGGATCAGACAGAGCAGAAAAACCGCGGCGCCGGCAGCTTCATGGGGCGTTCCGGCATCGAGGGCGGGAACAGCCGCCGCGACGGCCACTCGAACCGCGTTGGCCACAATCGCAATCGGGACGGCCGCAAACAGCAGCACCCAGCGCATCCAGGATTTTATGTCGGCGAGATAAGCAAACACCACCGCGATAAATGCCAGCGACAGCAGATAACGGACGCCGCTGCATGCTTCGACTACCGAGACGCGATGCCCGCCGACGTCGAGAATCACCCCTTCGCGAATCACGTGATAGCCGACGCCCGAAAGAACGGTGGTCGCCAAACGGCTGGCCAGCAGTTGCAGAGGCAGAGTGGTCTGGTTATAAACAATCGCCAGCTTCGGCAGCATGAACAGCGAAAGGGCCAGAGGAAACGCCCAGACACGCAGAAATCCGAATCCTCCCAGGCAGAGGATGGCTCCTACGATGGAAACCAAGAAGGCGACCGAGCTGGCAAAGAGGCCCAAGCCGAGTGACGAAATCATCTGCATCGCCGCTGCTCCGGCCAGGAAAAGAAATCCCCACCAGGTCGGCGATACCGGAAGCGTCAGCCACCGCGCGCGTTCTCTCCACACGATCCAGGCGACCACCAGAGGCACCGCGAAGCCGTGCGACATGTCTTCATCGGTCGACCACTGATTGAACATGCCGCGCAGAGTCGACGCGTAACAAATCAGCAGCGCCAGCGCGGCGAGCCCCGCAATGATGACTCTCCGGCCGGGCATCTTTTAAACGCGCGGGCTGGTGGGCACGCAATATTTGTCGAACGCGTCGGTCAGCAGCGCGGCGATCTGGCCGGCGTCGCGGCGCTCGATTTCATGGCGATGAATCATGTGGACCGGTTTACCGTCCTGGAAAATCGCGATCGAAGGCGAGGAGGGCGGATAGTCCTTGAGCAGCTCGCGCACATGCGCGACAGCAAGTTCGTCTCCACCGGCGAATACGGTCGCCGATTTCGTGGGTGTCACGGCGTGCTGCAACGCCATGCCGATCGCGGGGCGCGCGCGGCCGGCGGCGCATCCGCAAATCGAATTGACAACCATCATAACGGTGCCGCCGGAGGCAAGCAGTTTATCGACCTCAACGGGAGTACGAGTTTCCTCGACGCCGAAGCGGGTTAATTCAGCTCGCATGGGAGCGATGAAATGTTCAGGGTAAGCCACGGTCCTATTCTAACGCGCCTTTCTTTAAAAAATATGCCCGCATCTCCGTTTGTTCATCCCTTTACCTCTCCCCTCAACCTCGCCCTCGAATTGCGATCTCAGTCCCCCCGCCGAACCGCCATGCGTAAGCATGCGGATATTATTTCGTGCAAACACTAACGAATATGTCTTTTTTTGTTATATCTTTACCGCTTTCACTCAATCTCGCCTCTTCACTCCTCGTATATCCTCAAGCCAGAAGGAGTTCGATCACCGGGCTCTTTTGACAGTTTTTTTCCTGGCCGGGAAATGTCGTACTACGGTGGTCCTGAGCTTTCGGAGGCCCTCAGAAGCCTTGCGGCGTGAAC
>JBEKPC010000171.1:0-10879 GCA_049521155.1 Bryobacteraceae bacterium | reverse complement strand
TCGGCCTTCAGCAATTCGTCCCTGCGACCCGTTAGGTCATACCGGGCTTTGCCCGTAAAGCAATCCGCAGGAATGGCTTGCTCAGAAACTCGCTGATATCTTGTAAACTCCCGCTAGAGCATATCTCAATTGTTCGGAGAATCACACGGGTATCTGGCGATAACAGCCCTTCCCATTCACGAAGCCAATGTTGGCGCTAAGGATTTCGCGACAGCTATCGCGTGGCCGCGTTCCGGCCGCCGTTGCGCCGTCTTTGGCCAATGTTTAGATGGCCGAAGACCAAGCGAATCGTGACAACTCGAGCGGCTACTTCTCTATAGCACCCCGACTAGGGGCAGAAGTCCGCTTCCGGAAGACCGTGGCCTGAGCCACACTACTCCGCGCGCAAAGCCTCGACCGGGTTCACGGTCGAGGCGCGGTGCGCCGGGAAGTAGCTCGCGGCCGCGGCCGCGCTCAGTAGGCCGCCCGATACGGCGATGTACGTCAGTGGATCGACCGGGCTGATCTCAAACAGCAGCGACGCCATCAGCCGCGTGAGCGCTGCGGCGGCCGCGAGCCCAAAGGCCACGCCAATCGCCGTGAGGAACAGGCCGTTCCGCACCACCATGGCCCGCACGCTGCCCAGCGGCGCGCCCAAGGCGATTCGAATGCCAATCTCGCGCGTCCGCTGCGAGACCGAGTATGAAATTACCCCGTAGATGCCCACGATGCCCAATAGCAACGCCATGGCGCCCGCCACGGCCAGCATCACCAGCATGAACGAACTGCGGGCCATCGATCCGCGGAAGACTTCTTCCATGGTGCGGATGTGGGCCAGCGGAAGTTCCGGATTCACGCTCCAGACGGCCTGCTGGACTTCCTTGAGGAGACTCTCTGAACCGGCGCGGTTCGATCGGATGGCGTATACCACGTTGCGCTGGAGCAACGTCTCGTTTCCCCAGAAGTTCTTCATCATAAGCGGCCAGTAAACCGTAGCCGGCGCTTTCTGGTCGGCGCCATCATGGCGGACATCTTCGACCACACCCACGATTTCCCGCCATGGGTCCTTCATGCCTTCGCGAATCCGCTTGCCAAGCGCGGCGGTGGGAGTATGCCAGAGTTCCCGTGCCATGTTCTCGGAGACGAGGACGACTTCTCTCTTGTCATAGAGGTCGGTCCAGGTAACGTCCCGCCCGGCCACCAGCCGCGTTCCCATGGTCTGAAAGAAGCGGGGCGCGATAAATTTGAAGCGGCGCAGCGGCGGCAGTTGTCCCTCCGCATAGGCGCGGTCTTCGGCATAGAGCAGATCGGTGCTGTTGTTCCCGTCGGTGGGCACGGAGTTGGCGACCGCCGCCGAGGTAACACCGGGAATGGCCGAGACCTTTCCCAAGATCTCCTGGAACATGCGGACCGCGCGCTCCGGTTGCTCGATCTGGCCCTCAGGGATTTCGAGACGCAGCGTCTCCAGCTCGGCGGCGTCCGTAAAGCCGGGGCGCACGTGTCTCAACGCCTGAAACGTCCGGATCATCAGCCCGGAGCCGATGAGCAGAACCACGGCCAGGGCGGTTTGCAGCACCACCAGCGTGCTGCGGGCGCGATGCCGCTCTCTACTCTGGCTCAGCGTGCGGCCACCGCTGCGCAAGGAAGCGGCCACGCGCGGGTTGGCGTACTTGATTACGGGAATCAGGCCGAACAGCAGCCCTGCCGCTAGCGAAATGGCGAACGCGAACAGCAGCACCGGGGCGTCGATGGTAATATTTTCGAGCCTCGGAAGATACGCCGGGGCAATGGCCGCCAACAGGCGCAAAGCTGCATAGGCAAGTCCGACCCCGGCCGCCCCGCCCAGAATGCCGAGAAATACGCTCTCCGCCAGAAGTTCCCCGGCGATTTGAGAGGAGCTTGCACCCAGGGCGACGCGGAGGGCCAATTCCTGCTGCCGCCCTTCGGCCCTCACCAGAAGCAGGTTGGCCACATTCGCGCAGGCGATCAGCAGCACCACGCCAATGCTCCCCATCAGCACCCAGAGAACCTCGCCGAGTTCGCCCACTACGTCCTGAATTAGCGGACGAACCGTCGGCCGAATGCCCGCCTGTTCGAACAACTTTATGCTGAAACCGGGCGGCGCTGGAAACTTCGTGTTGACCAACGGAATCATACGGCCCACATCCGCATTCGCCTGTGCCACAGTGACGCCGGGCTTGAGCCGGGCGAGGGGGTTGAAGCTGAAATTTCCCAGAAACGTTTTGCCGCGATTGAAGCGCAGGGGCAGGATGAGCAAGGGCTTTTCCTCCAGAAAACGAAAGTCCGGCGGCATCACGCCAATGATCTCCCTGGCCTTCCCGTCCACCAGGAACCGACGGCCAATAGCGGATGCGTTGCCGCCGAATCGCCGCTGCCAGTATCCATAGGTCAATACGGCCGTGTCGGGAGATTCGGGGCTGTCGTCTTTCGGTGTGAACCAGCGGCCCAAAGCCGGCTGAACCCCCAGTGCGTCGAGCGTTCCCTCAGTCACGAAGACGCTCTGCACCCGTTCCGGCGGTCCCAGTCCGGTGACGCTGACGCTGCCCCCGGTCCAGACGCCGATGTGTTCGAACGACCGGTTCTCGTCGCGAAACGTGAAGTAGTCCGAAGGCGATGCCTGCAGGTTCTTGATATTCAGGGCGGGCGCCGTCTGCCAAACACCCAGCAGCGCCTCGGGATCCCGATATGGCAGTGGCTTGAGCAGGATGCCATTGATCACGCTGAACATGGCCGTATTGGCGCCTACTCCAATGCCGACGGTGAGAAGGGTTACGGCGGTGAAGGTGGGCGAGTGCATCAACCGGCGCAACACATGCGAGAAGCGAATATTCATGGCAATGAACTACTACGCTGCCCGGCCGCCAAAGTTCGCGCATTTTCTTATCCAACGACGGCTCAGTCTCGGGGAGGTACTGGCCGTTTGGTGCTCGGCCGGTATGCTGGCGATGTTGTCGGCCAGCCCCGCGGAAGCCACCTCATTTTTCAGGATTGCTCCTGGATCACGCACGATGTGGACTTGAGGAGGGTGGTCGCCAAGTCAGGGGACCGGAAAATAGCTGTCGCTAACAGCCCTTCGCATGAGCAAACGGAACGCTCCCGGTATTCACGAAAGCCAGCGGTCGACATAGCTTTTAGGAATAACGTTGTGCAGGATCCGGTTACGCCCCGGCCGGCTCGATGGCGAAAGTCGGTTCAGCTCCCTGGAATACGGCTGGCGCGGATCTGCGCTGCCTTAGCATTCTCAGTGGGTTTGCCTCCATCGGGCGCACGGTCCGGATTCTCGACATCTCCGCAGACCCCTCACCCGCGTGACGGGATGCCGACATTCTCGTCGTCGTCAGTTGGAGTCTCTGAGCGGCTGGCCGAAGAAAGTGTGGATGTGGCGCATGGCGTCATGCGCGGTACTGATGTCGATGTCCACGACCGGGAGACGTCCGTCTGCAGCCGGTGAGGCCAAACCCCACGAAGCCGCAAAACTGGGCAAGCAATGAAGCAGCGTCGGAAGCGACCGGCCGGGCCGCGAACAACCGGGATAGTCCGGATAAGGGTGAATAAATGTCCCTCTGAATTATGCTCAGAAACGGGAGCCGCATTTAGTAGAATCACACCATGGCCGACGTGATGGTTTCCTACTCCCGAAAGGACAGGAAATTCGTCTGCGCCCTCCACCAAGCTCTCGAAACGCACCAAGTCACGACCTGGATTGACTGGGATGACCTCCCGCCAACCGCCCCTGTGCGCGAGGAAATCTTGACTGGAATTGCCGATTCGCTCGCCGTGGTCGTCGTCCTTACGCCAGACTGGCTCCCCTCCGACTACTGCCGGCTGGAGTTCGAACACGCCCTCCACTTGTCCAAGCGCCTGATCCCCATCCTGGTTCGTTCAGTCGAGGTGTCAAGAGTTCCCCCCCAGCTTACGAACATCAACTGGATCCGGTTCGACACGCTGCCGTTCGACGAAGCGATGCAAGTTCTGCTTCGTGGGTTCAGCCTCAACCGGGACCGGCTCAACCTCCAGCGCCGCATCAACCGCAGTGCTGAGACATGGTCGGTCTCCAAAGACGAAAGCTCCCTTCTGCGCGGGGCGGAATTAGCGGAAGCGCAACGCTGGCTTGCTTCCGGCACTCAAGGGGAGGGCGATCCGCTTGATTTGCACACCCGGTTCATCGTCGAGAGCCAGCGAGTCGAAACGCTGCGCAACCGCCAGTGGCTCGTCTCTGTGTCAACTGCACTTCTAGTTACGATCGCACTGGCCTTTGCTACCTTCCTCTTCTACCGGTCGGCGGAAGCCCGCCGGAAGACGGCGCAGTCGAGATTGCTCGCCTTTGAATCGGTGGAACGCGAACCGAAGGAACTCGACCTGGCCTTGCTGTTAGCAAGTCACGCTTATCGTCTCGATCCGACGATTGAAGCGGAAGGTGCACTGTTGCAGGCGGTGGAAAATCATCCCCATCTCCGTCGCATTTTGCATGGCGCGGAGGGTGGCGTGGAAGGAGTCGCCATAAATTTTGACGGCACATTCACCGCGGGCGGGGACAGCGCGGGCAAAGTGCTGCTGTGGCGCAACGACACGGGCCAACTCGCGGCCTCGATCGAGTCGGGAGAGAAAGACGACATCGTTAACACAGTCACGTTCAGTCCGGCTGGTGAGAACCTCGTAGCGGGGAGTATGAGCTTTCTCGTGCGAGTGTTCACCGTGGAGGGGCAGAAGCTGAGGCAGACGGCCTCGTGGAAGGAAGGATCACCGGTACAGAGCGTCGCATACTCGGGCGATGGCGCGCTGATTGCGATCGGCGATCTGTTGGGTGTGGTTCATGTGTATGACGCAAACAAACCTGCGGCGCCCCTGCAGACGTTTCGACCGGACCATGATGCGCCGGCCCTGGCGCTGGCCTTTTCGAAAACGTCAGATCGATTGGCGATAGGACGGGGCGACCGCCACATAACGATTCACAGGTTGACAAGCGCCTCCGCCGCACCGGTCGTTTTGGACCAGGAGGGCCGGATCGCAGGGCTCGCGTTTGCGTTCAGCGATCGGATTCTGATGGCCGCGGGCGATCGGCGCATTCGCACCTGGGACTTCAACAATCCAGGATTGCCGCCGGGCGAGATGCCGTTTCCGGACCGCATCCGTTCGTTCGCCGTGACTGAGGACGGCCTGCATGTAGTGGCTGGCCTCGACAACGGCGAGGTGCGCGTCGCAAGTTCACGCAATCCGCAGGATGTAGCGGTGTTGCGCGGCCACGCGAGCGCAGTCAAGTCCTTGGCGCGTCGGGGAAGCACGCTAGTCTCGGGCGATGCCAATGGCACAGTAATCAGTTGGTCATTCGGTGAAGAAACGCTGATTTCGGAAGGCGTTGGAATCCATCGCGGTATTCCGTCCAATGCCACCTTCGCGCCATCTGGCGACAGGATCGCGTCCGGCGACTCCAGTGGGAGGCTCGCGCTGTGGAGCCGCGCCGACAACCGGGTGGCGATCCACGCGTTGAGCGATCAACTGACCGGGATTGACGCTTTGGCGTTCAGCCCTGACGCGCGGCTGTTAGCGATCGGAAGCGAGGACAGCGGATTGCTGCTGTGGGACGTGATGGCGGGACATGCGCTTCGCCCAGTGGACGAGTCGTTGAAGGGAATCGTGGCCGTCGCCTTCGGGCGCAACACAGCGCAGTCCGTGGCGATCAAGGCCGACGGCGCCACCACGCTCATCCGCATTACGGATGGCAACGCTCAAGCCGCCGCGCTGCCGAATGCAGCCGGCCGGCCCATATCGTACGCGGTTGACGCCGAACGTAAGCGCGTCGCGGTTGGGACGAACGAGGGGAGCGTGGCGCTGGTTGACCTCGAGACAGGCCTATATGTCGGCGAGTCTCATCGCGTGAAGGCGAGCGAAGTGATGGGCATCGCCTTTCTCGACGCCACGCATCTGGTAGGTGCGCTCACCGACGGAAACATCTTCGTGTGGGACAGCACCGGGGTGGACGCGGTACGATTCGTTCCTACCGGCAGCACGCGGTTGACGGCGCTTGGGCATGCGCCGGCGAGCCACCGAGTGGCTGTGGGCAACAACGACGGGGTAATTCAACTGTTCGACACGCATTCATGGCAGCGGATTGTACCGCCGATCCAGGCGCACATACAGGGTGTGCAGTCAGTGGCGTTCGCAAACGATGGTTTGAACCTGGTGTCGAACTCGAACGATGGGCAGTTGAAGGTGTGGAATGTGGATCCCAAGAATTGGGCGGGGGTGGCTTGCTGGGTGGCCAACCGCCAACTCAAGGGCGAGCGAGATCTCTTTGATTTGCGGGATGCCGGGGATTGTACACCGGAGGACCCGGCGACGAAACGTTGGAGACAACCCGTCTATCCGGCAGGGTTCGTTCCGGTTGCGCCTAAGGCGATTGAAGCGGTGGGGGGCCGCGTAATCGGTTAGCCTGTACGGATTGCCAGCGCTTCCCGGGACGGCTCGTCTCGGGAGTTCAAAACGGAGGGTTCGATCATGCGGAACCACGGGCCGCAGCGGTCGCGCGTGATTCAGCGTGCGCGATCCGAGAGGGGATGCGGCAGTTCGAAGACCTCCTGCGTTAACCCGTCGAGCTCTCCCTACGGCAAGCCGAACAACGTCTTTGTATTCAAATGAATCACCTTCGCCCCGCGGTCCCGCGCGAGGTTCACCATGTTCTCGGTCCCGCCCGGCCCATCGCCCGTTCCTCCGTCCCAGAGCGCGATCAGCGTCAAATTCTCCGGAGACCTGCACAGCGCCTCACTCAGCAGCCACAAGTTGTTTCGCTGCCAGACGTCATATCCCTTCTTGCCCTGCAACCACTGTGGCAGTTCCTCGCTCTTTGCGAGTACCGGCGTATTCGGATGTTTTCCCAACTGAGTGTAAAACCGTTTCTCCCACATCGGATCGTCAGCCGCCACGCTCTTTTCCATAAACGGCCCCTCGGGTAGCGCGAGCATCATCTCTGTCGGGATTCCCAGTTCATCACATACCTCCAGGAACAGGATGTCCCCGCCATTAGCCCCGCCCGCAACGCCAAAGATTGCTCCAGCGGTTACGCTCCGCTCCGCCGCAACCGCAACGCGGATCGCGTCTCGCGCCGCTCCTTCCATCGCCGCCGGAAACCGCGGCTTCTCCCGCTTCGCCCCATCCACCCGATGCCCGGTGAAGAGTATGAGCCGCTCAATCCGCTCCTTCGGGACGTCCGCCGCGCCCGGTCCAAAGGACGCCAGCGCCTCCTTTACATTGGCCCCCGATACGCCCAGAGCCGCAAACAACAAGAGCTGCTTCCTTGCCGCGTCCAGGATGAATGGCGCTTCCGTCGCCGCCTTCTTGTAAAAGAAGATCGCCCGTTTCGCGTTCGTCCCAGTCAACAGGCTCAGATCGCCGGCGCTGCCCATTAGCCAAGGATCGTTCTTATCCTCTTCGGAAGAAGCTTCCGGCTTATCCACGTATGCAAAACGAAGCTGAAGGGCATTGGCGGTCTGCTCCTTACTACGTCTGATCTCTTTCAGTTCCAGCGCCGCGGCATCCTCATCCACGAACTGGCCAATCCAGTCGTCCGGGTATCTTGCGGCTAACTCCACGATCATGATCGCGAGGCCGAGCGCATTAATTCCGGGATAGTACGAATTCAGATCTTGCCGGTAAGCCACCAGATACTGATCGTAAGCATCCCGCAATAGCGGTGATTGCAAAGCAACCCGCGCCTGTTCCGCCGGTTCGGCCTTACCCCACTCTCTCGTCCAGAGATCCTTCTTATTCCGTCCCAACTGCCCATGGATCTCCGCCAATTGCTTCCGCTCCGTGGCGCTTCTTAATGCCCGGTTCAACGCTTGATCCGAACCCGTCAGATCCTTCAAACGTTGATAGATATTCCCCAAGCTTATATTGGCCTCATAGTCGAAGTTGTCCAATTTGTAGAGGCTCTCCCAAGCGTTCTTAGCCGCACCATACTCCTTGATCAGCAACAACGCCCGGCCCACCACCCGGAACCCGGACGATTCCCACCGGAACCCCTCCGCTTCCAGCCCCAACAGTGTCAATCCCCGCGCGTCCTTCTCCTTCTCGGCGCGTTGTACCGCCTCCCCGAAGCCCAACGGAACCGGAATGAAACCCTCCCGTTTCTGCGGCTTCAGATCCGGCAGAGAGAGAAACACCGGGCTGTCCTGGCGTTCCGTCGCGAACGACTCCCTCAAGCCCTGCGTCAACTTGGCCACGGAATCTTCCGGCTTTTCCGGGGCGTATTCCATGTACCGGTCCGTCTTCAAATCGAACGGTACTTCGTGTTCCTTTGTCTTCTGCTTGTACTCCTCGACCGACTCCACTTTCGGAGCCGGCAGCTTCGCCCGGATCAGAAACGTCCTCTTCTCCTGGAGCGCGTGCCGGATGCCGAGTTCGTAAAATGCGTTTGGATTATTCATCGTGATGTCCGCAATCACCACGTCCGCAACCAGCAATTCCTGGAACATGTCCATGCGGATGTTCCCTGCCTCGAGGATCTCCCCCGTCGTCCGGCCCTGCGCCCCCAACCCTTCCAGCGCAGGCTCGATCAGGTCACTCTCCACCTTGTCGAAATCCAGTTCGAAGCCCCCAGCCGTCCGCTTCCCAAAAGGCCGGATGATAAATGCCCTCATCCCAGGTGCTCCGGTTTTACCAGCTCGCCAACGGCTTTCCCAATCTCACTGAGCTTCGCCACATTAGGCCCCGTCGCGAGATCCATGCGCAGCAAATCGCCCAGGTTGTAATCCTTGATGTGGAGGGCGTCCAGACCCTCCGGCGTGAACTGCGGATTGTAGCGAGCGTACAGGAAGTGCTTGTGCTGCGGCTCGCTCGACGGAATCTTCGGCAATGCAAGTCTCTTCTCCAGGCTGAGTCCGTTCATGTCGTCTCCCCGCCGCGGGATCATATCACCGATTTCCCTATCGATTACACCGCCGAAAGTGCACCGCCCTACCGTCCGGCAATTGATGTCCTGGTCCACCTCGGCCCCGTACATCAATGCCGAAATCAATCCCGGAATCTGCGATGGAATCGCACGATCCGGATCCTCGAATTCCGGACCCGTCATCGGCGCGGAGCCCGTCCCGACCGACACAATGAGCATCTTGTCCTCGCCTGTCTCCCAGTTCAAACAGTACTGTGCCTGCGTTGCCATTCGGTACAGCAGAAATGCCGGATTGTTGTACGGCGTAACACCTCCATCCACAAAGACGAAGCTCTTTGACGAGTCACCCTTGTCCCACTGCAGGACTTCCGGTGGAAAGTACACGGGGGCGGCCGTGCTCGCCCGCACCAACTGCCAAAGCGGAATCTGCAGATTGCAGTCCGACCGCTCCGGGTTGTTGTAGTACGCCTTCGGATTGCTGCTGATCGGCCACGGCGAATCTGTCGTCCAGTTCCGCGTCACCACCAGCAGCAGCGGATCTTGCATGTCCCCCAGTTTCGTATCCGCTCCAAACACTGATTGCAACTTTTTCTTCAGCGGATCGCTCGTATAAAGGCTCTTATATCGCTGTAAGAGGAAACGCTTGTCGAAAATCCGTGGGCCGAAATCGAGATAAAAGCTTTCGAGTTCATCGAGCGGAATGCCCTTCGCCAGCGCTGCCGCGAGAATCGCTCCCGTGCTGGTTCCCGCGATGTAATCGAAATACTCGCCCAGGGGCTGCCCCACGGCTTTCTGAATCGCCGCCAGCACTCCGAGGCTGAGTACTCCCCGAATCCCGCCGCCATCTAAAGCAAGAAGCTTTTTTCGCGTCATTTCCGTTGATTCCCCCGCTCCACAGCTTTGGATTATATAATGCGAGCGATCGCCATAAATACTCCTGGCAAACTGAGAAAAATCCGGCCTGGAATTGCGCTATTGATGCTCCGTATTGAGCTCCGTGGCTTCGTAACGCGATTCCGCCGCAACATCCAATCTCGCCGCCCTGAGCCCTTTCGGCGGACTCGACTGGTTTTTCTTCCGCCACCCAACCCATCCAAGCACCAAGCCGGTCAATAGACCGTCCGCTACGGGTTCGTGGTTCGTAGCCTTAGATTTTTGGTTCGTCAGAATAACTCGTGGGTTGATTCCGGCTCCGGTAATTTGCCAAGTGAGTGATAGAGCGCGAGTTCGAGACAGCGGAAGGTACGGAATCCGTAGGATTTTCTCATGGTGACTTTGGCTTTGTTGTTCAGGCCCTCGACAACTCGGCTGGAGAGCAGCTTCTGAGCGCGGAAATAGTTGAGGATCAGTTCGCGGTGCTCGCGCATGGAGCGGGCGATCTTCTTCATGGGCTCGATGCGGGAGCGCATCACCTGCCGACACCATTCATCGAGGAACCTTCCGGCCCATGTGGGGGAGTTGTAGTCCCAGAGTTGCTGAAAGGTTTCCTTAAGAAGGTAAGCACGGACGGTCTTCAGGTTGTAACGGAGCAAATCGCGCAGCCGGAAGCGCTGTTCGGTTTTCAGGTTCTCTTCGCGTTTGAGCAGCAGCCAGCGCGACTTCTTCAGCACTGGCGCCAGACCTTCGTGCGCCATGCGGCGCGATTCTCCGGCGCGAACTTCGTCGAGAGCCTTATTCATTTTCGCCACGATGTGGAAGCGGTCGAGAATGTGTAGCGCCTCGGAACATTTGTCGCGAATGACTTTGAGATAGGGCTCCCACATATCGGAGCAGACGAAAACGATCTTCGAAGCCAACTCGCCGCCGATGAGGGTGAAGAATCCCTGAAAAGACTCGATAGTTCTTTCCTTCCCGACCCAGAGCAGGCGGGTAGCGCCGAGATCGATCTGGTAAACCAGCGTCAGATACTTGTGCCCTTTGGCGTATTGAATCTCGTCGACTCCGATGGCGTCGATCTGACCGAACACCCGGTGCTCCAGCCCGAAGGTGACG
>JBEKPC010000170.1:0-10962 GCA_049521155.1 Bryobacteraceae bacterium | reverse complement strand
ACTGACGCAATTCCAAGAGCATTATTATAGCGAACGCAATCACCAGGGAAAGGGGAACGTTCTGTTATTCCCTCACGGCGAGGAACTGCCGAAGAGCCGGGGACCATCCATCGAGTGCCGCGAGCGCCTCGGCGGTCTTCTCAAGTATTACCACCGGCGGGCCGCATGAGTTTTTTGGCCCTTCGGGATGTCATGTTCGCTTGGCCGCGTTTCGGTTGACAGATGCGGGTCGGATGGATTCCCCCGACGTGGGCGAATTCCTCTTGCGAAGCGTTCTTGGAAGCCGCAGGTTAAACCACGGTCTTTTCAACCGCGCCGGACGGGGTGTTCGGCTTCCAGCCCGAGATGTTCAGCGCAGAAATACTCAAAACGGATTCCGAAACTGCTTCGCTCCATTTCCCATACAGCACGTAACGTGGGACTTCTCGCCCACCTGGTGAATAGTACAGCCCAGCCGCGGTTATCCGGATGTTCCCAGAAGCTGTCGAGGCGGAGATCGAGAAAGACGTCCTCCATCAACTGAATCAACTCCAGGCAGGCGTACATCTCCTCTTTGCTTGGGGCCCCAGGGCGAAGCGGGGCGGGCTTGTCGGCCAGAAGTTCCTGGTGCAGTTGGGTGAGCTTGGGAGACTTACGGAACGTCTCCCACAGCTTATCGAGGGACTTGGTTTGTGTCAGGAAAGTGCCGCTGCTGAACCCTGCCGGGGCCCAGACATCAAACAGCTTGGCCGCCAGCGCCACAATGTCCGGTTCGTCGGCGCCGGCGCGCAAGGCCACGCGAGCGATATGCTGACCGAGTCGGCGATAGCTCTCGAATTGATCCTCGGTGAAAAACTGATCGCCTGTGGACTGGTGGGGGAAATCCGGATGAATGACGCGGTATTGCTGGATGTCGGCCTCTTCGTCACCCGCGATCGAGGCTTTGAGGTAGATCAGGTAACCCAAGCTTCCGTTGCTGTAGGTAATGCGGCCGACGGCGCAATGGGCGCGGCTAACTCCGGTTTCCGCCTGCTTCCGGATGGACGACACATCGATATCGATCTTCGCGCCGAAGTCGGTCTCGCAGATGCGGATTACGTTTCCCAAGCTGCCGAAACCAAGCTCCGGATCGCACTCGGCATCGGAGGCGATAATCACCTTCGCCCGGCGCCGGACCAGTTCGTATATACCCAGATTCTCGAAATGTCCGCCGTCGGACACGTTTACGAAATTGGAGTTCTCATCCGCCAACCCGAGAAATTCGAGAATGAGGTAACCGAGGCTAAAGACCGGCGAGTCCTTTTTCCATTTTTTCCGCCCGGGATTGGGAAACCACCAGGCGAGCCGGACGTTAAACATAGTCAGTAATACGGCGGCCAGGGCGGACGTGTTGTAGCCCATATTGGGGCTGGCGGCAGCGCCCGAGATGGAGATCGCCTGGCCGAGAGTAACGTTATCGCCGAACCCGTCCTCTTTTCTGAGCCCGTCCTCTTTCCTGATAGGTACGTAGCCAACCTTCTGCCGGTCGGAGCCTGCATGAAGCGGCGTGAGCACGAAAGACGCGCTTTGGCGGGTATGCACGGATAAGTCGCTGCTGCCGCCTAGATTGAGAGAGCAGTTTACGATTGGGAAGGGTCCCCGGAAGTGCTCGCCATCCACTTGGGTCGCGAATTGGAGCTTGGTGAGGTCGAGGTCGTCGGCGTCGTCGAAACCCGTGAACACTTCGGGATGGCGCAACCCCGGAATCCACCTGGTGCCGCCCAGGTAGCAGCGCACCAAGCGGTTGCGATAGAACTGATTCAGGCCGAAAGTATTGATGTTGAAACGCCAAGAGAATAGCAGACCGCAGATCACCAGAACTGCCAGGGTGACGAGCAATGCTCCAAAGTTTCCGAAAAGTGGCAACAACGAACAGGATTTTTCTAGAAAACTGTTGAAATTCTTCCACCAGCAGTTCCAGTCGCTCGGGTGGTCCACCCAGACTTTCACGAGGAGTACATGCACAAGGGTCGACACGCCCAAGACCGCACCGACGATGAAAACGAGGCCGCCGATCTTCGCCGCCAATTCCAAGCCCTTTGACGCATCGGCTCCGTTGCCTTTGGTCTTACTGCTGTTGCCTGCTAGGAGGCCCGAAATCACCGACCCGGCCCATCCGGCAACCGCGGCCCAAGGGACACTTGCATGCGGATAGTGGTACAGCCTGTAGACCCACACCGGACTGAATACGGCCGCTACGGCTACCGCCAGGAAGCCGGCCCCGAAAATGGCCAGCCACGAACCGAAGCGGGTCCACCACTCGCGCCTCCAGTCCGCCGAGTCGCGCCCAACCAGGCCGATGAAGATAACGATGGCCAGGGTGACGGCGAGCAAGACCATGGCGGGTCCGAAGACGTAGGCATACCAGCCGGATAGGTCCTTTCCCCAAGACGCCCACCATTGAAACAAATAGACGGCGCCGCAGATTGCGATGTAGGCGACGCCGGAAGTGACCAGCGCAATAACCAGAGACCCGACGAACTTCGCCAAAGCACTCTTCGATGGTTCCGCGGGCTTCTGGCGCCAAATCGAACAGACCGCCAGCAGGAAAAGACAGAACACGAGAGCCGTCGACAGATACCAAGGCCAGCCCCGTATCTCGGACGTTAGGATCACGCTGAAGTCGCACGGAATCTGCCGATTGGTGGTTTCTTGCCAGAGCAAGACCGCCGTCAGGAAGGAGCCGATCCACGCGAGCACGACGGCGGTGCGATGTTGGGTTTTGCGGCGCAGCACGGGATCCCAAAGATTCAGGAACAGGATTCCGGAGAGCCCTGCCAAGATCAAAGCCAGCAATCCAGCCACATAAGGGGACGGAATCCACTTCCCGGCGAGGTTGTCGAAGACGACCTTCAGACCGATCGTCCCCACGAACAAGGATGCCAGCCAGGAGAAGGCGTTCAGTTGGATCAGCAGCACGTTGCGAAGCCACGTCCCCCAAATCACCCAACTGTCCGCGCTGAGCACCCCAGTCTGCGGAGCAAGGTATTTCGAATATCTCCGCAGGTAGCCGATGGATTCGTCCCAACTGGTCATGCGGCTGAGCCAATAGTGGGTTCGCCGCACATTGCCGAGGAGCCATGCTCCAATGTAGCCCCCGCCGGAAACCGTCGAAAGAAAGTCGACCTGACGCAGCCAATCGAGGTCCTTCAGCGCCTGCAAGACACCGAGAGCGAATGTCGCGCTGCGGATGCCGCCACCCGAAAGCGCCAGTCCCACCAGGTTCTCCTCGTGTTCCCCGCTGCGGATTCGCCAACTCCAATATTCGCCCGCGCCCGCGCCGGCCGGTGCGGTTACGCGCGTGACGCCCGGTTCGTCCTTATAAAGCCGTTCAATCCTCTGGTTGGCAACTTCTCCGATCTCCCGATCGTAGGTTGCACGCCAATCCGCGGTCCAGGGCCGGGTGGGCGGCGGGTCGACACGCCGATTCTCCCGGCTTTCGGCGATCTCGACGGCGTTCTGTATGAGTTCACAGGCGAAATCGAAAACCGAGCGAAGTACTTCTTCTATCCGAAGAATCCGGTCTCGCGAGCGGGCATCCGGCTTCAGAAACGCGAGATAGTACAACCATGACCGGCGCTTGTAAGTCACCACCCCGCGGGGCGTGACCTCGGCGCAAAGAATCTGGGCAAGCCAGTAGAAGTCCGCCACTCCGCAGCGCGCCGCCAGAGGGTTCCTGGCAATCCACTGTCCTTCGACGGTGGTTTGGCCTTCTTGCCACAGGTCGACGCTACGCTCTCTGCCTTTCCTTCTCTCCAGGACGCAATAATAGTCATGCCTCGCATTCGCCCAGGACAACAGCCCCTCCGCGAGGCTATCGAAGCGCCGCGGATCCGGGGGATTCGGAAGCAAGCCGCGAAGCCACAGCTCGAACAGTGAGCTTTCAGAGGCCGACGGCAGGGACATCTTGTCGGGCTTTACCGTGCAGAGTTCGCCGGGCTCACGGGTGAAGCCGTCCAGGAATTCCAGAGCCAGGCTCTCCTGCTCCGTTAGTGGGATGGAAAGAAACCGATCCACTTCTCGCTGCATCTCGTCCTGCGCGATGCCGATACAATCGGGCGGGGTCGGTAGTCCGATGGGGCGTTCGTTCCACCGGTTCTCGTCGCGGTGGGCTGGTGCGTGCTCGCGGCCGACGGCGAAGCGAATGCCAAAATAGAAGTAGGCGTTCAGATATTGCGCAAAGGCGGGAGACTTTCGGACCAACTGCGTCAGCGCGCGGGCGCCCCGAATCTGCTGCACAAGGGCCTCTCGGACGTCGCCGTGAGCAGTTTCCGCCCGAAGTTCGAGGTTGGTGAGCTCGATGAGTTCCCCGTCCAGCGCATCGCGCAGCTCGATACTCTCCGCGTCGTCTTCGGAATCGATGCCCGTCTCGCGATGCCACCGGAGCCGCCGCCGGCGTTCCGCTTCATTCATGGTGCTCAGCACCGAAAGAGTCGGCCAAGGGCCGGGATCCGTTTGGGGGGGGACGCCGCTCGACATTGGCAATTCTCCTTTGGTCAGGCCTTAGACACCGGCAACGCCGACCAAAAGCCAGGGGAGTGGTCGCTCTGCCGGCATCCGGAGGTTGCAGAGTGTATTCCAGATGGACTCTTAGCTGATGCGGAAGTCTACATCGGGCGCCGATAGTAGTCAAGCACAAATATAAAGCTGTCAAGGCAAAGTAGAAATGTCCCCTTTCTGGCAAAGTAGAAACGTCCCCTTTAGCCCGGGCCTCTGAAGACTGCATGTTAATCTGCGAGCACCGGTGAAGCGGAGACGGGCTCTGCTGGCCAGCAACCCGATCAAGGAATAGCCGGCGCGGAACTCATCGCGGACGATGAGAAGAGCGTGTTCCTCCCGACGCGTTCTTTTGCCTGGGCTTGGGGCCGACCAGCGGGAGACGGTCGGTTCCCGCCCCGGGATTTGGTTTTGACTTTGTTTTGGTTTTGAAATCACATCGGACCGGCTCCAGGACCCTGCGCAAATTGGCCAGGCTCAAATGCGTCCATCTCAGCGACGTGATCAAGGCCGCGCGGATCTGGTCTGTCGCATCCTGGGTTCCTCCGGCCGGAGAACCCACGGCCATGTGCTCCTTTTCATACGAAAGCTTCCATTTCACCGATTCCGCCGCGTTGCGCAGCCGCCGCAACTCGACCAAACTTTCCGCCGGCGTGGCCATCTACGGCGCCGCCGCCAAGCGGAACTGCGGACGATGGCAACGCCGCGCGCAGAATCTTCGTAATCCCGGCTTCGCCTTCCGCGCCGCGGCCCAGTTCATACATCGGCACATCGATGCGGCCACGCACATAATCGGCGCGCCGGTAGCGGAATCCGAATTCGTAGCGGCGCAGAAACTGTGTTTCCGTCTCCTTGCCGTCCCCGCCCCCGGGAGAGTATTGACTCAGCCGCCAGGAATGTATCAGCATTCGGATTGCCAGGAAGTTATCCGAGCGCTCATTCAGGCCCAGCAGCCGCGTGGCTGACTCCGCCAACTCATCGCTCACCGCGGAAACGCGAACGCGATGATACGTGTGGTAGCAGATCCCAAACTGGTCGATGAGATCGTCCAGGGTACGCTGTTCATAGGCCTTCCCGTGCCCGTCGGCAACGTATTTGTCCGTGTACCTCCTCAGCCTCCATGGCTCGTCCTCTTCGATCTCGTGTGCCAGGGCCTGCGCCCCATGCAGATCGCGGCTGTATTGGTTCAGCGCTTCAATGTCCTCGCGAATCGTCTGATACCGCGGGAGCGTGCTGCCGGCGTCCAGCGCATTGGTCGCAGAATTGATGTTCTGTTGGTGGCGCTCCAGGGCTCTCTTGAGTTCGGGGAACAGATCAAGAAAGAGCAGCTTCCGGCTCACCGGCAGAGACCCTGTGCGCAGGGTAGTAGAGTCGACAATAAAACTGAACGGCTTATTGTTGAGGCGCCCGCCAGCCGCCGCTGCGAAAAACTGAGCACCGTCCCGTCCGCCTCGTACTGCCGGAAGAACTTGCGCAGCGGATGGTTAGGCTGCTGTTGGATCGACGCGGACGGTCCCGGCAGGATCCGGTCCACGTGTTCCAGCTTCATTGGCTCGAAAGCGATCGGAAAGCTCGAGGTGCAGCGCGACGCGCAAACGCGAGCATCGGATTGTAAGGGCTGGTGAAATCGTTCGGGCTGCCGTAGCGGCCCTTTCCGTACACAAAATGGAAGGCCGCCTTGTGCACCTGCTCCTGAATCGCGCGGTCGGAAAGCTGGATTAGAGTCACCACGCCGTTGAGCTCGGTGGTAGTGACGAAAAGGTCCAGTTCATCGGTCAGGGCGTTGCCCTCCGCCTGAACCTTGTCCATGTTCTGAAACGCCCGATACAAGAGTCCGTACATCCGCGTGCTGTTCAGCAGCGACGTCGTATGCGGCCCCGGCGCATACGCCGATGGCTCTGACGCACCGTCGTTCAATAGCCTGTCGATATCGGCCTGATCCATCCACATCTGCTTTAGGTCGTCTAGCTTCTGGTTATTCACCACTGCTTTCGCCAGATAGACCGCATTGATTCCGCCCGCCGACGTCCCCGCCAGTAAGTCCACCACGATCCGCGTGCGCACCGGACCTGTCGTCGAGGGCCCGGTCCCCGCCGTGCGCCCGTGGAACAATGTCCGCCCGATCGTGCGATATACCGCCTCGGTGCTCTGCAGTTGGGGATCGCTTATCAGCAGTTCCGTGGCGTTCAGCGACTCCTGAAAACCCGGCCGCGGGTTGTCGCCCGGCGCCTGCGCCAGCCGCGGAGCCGCCGCCCGCACTGCGCGCAGCAACTCCTGCGTTATGCCGTTCATCTAGACTGCAAGCGATAGGCCGCCGAACATGACCGAGGCGATGCGCACCTCCTGCGTCGCATCGTAAGTTTGCGACAAAGTGCTCATAAGCTGCTCAGTATACGTTCGGCGCGCGCTCGAAAGCGAGTTCGCTCTCCAAGAGACCGCTTGGCATCGCCGCGCAGTTCGGCTTTACGCAGGGGCACTGCAAGGAGCGCCCATAGCGAAGGTAAGGTAGCGACTTGAGGTTCCCCAAAAAAGTCCTTGACGGTCTCCTCGGTCTGGAGCCACTTGCGCATTAGTCGTCCTGTTGGTCATCATCGAGCTCCTGACGGTCTGGGCGGCGAGAGCGAGCCGGACAGACCACATAGGTTGAGGGTAGCCGTTTTCTGAGGACTGCCGAGTGGTACGGAGGAGAGGCCCGCATTTGTTTGGAATCAATAAACCAATGGTAGGACGACATGTTCCGCCCCGAAAGTCGCCACAGACAAGACTAATTGCGGCTGCGCCCCTATAGGATGTTGATTGTCACTTGGTTGGAGGTGGCGCTGCCTATGGCGAGTTGGACGTAAACGGTGCCGGCGTGGGCGAGACTGGAGGGGAGGATTACGTTGATCTGATCCACTCCCTCCATCCCGGGTACGGCGGCGGCGTAGAACGCGGTTACCGCAGTGGTACCGACGGTAACGGCAATCGAGGAGAGTTGGATATGATCGCCCAGGCCTGTGGCGTAGAGCACCAGCGAAGTTGGATCCGTCAGGCTGATGGGATTAGGTGTACACACCAACGGCTGCGGCGAGCAGGGGGATACGCTTGGCGGCGGTGGCGGCGCCGAGCAGCTGAAAACATTCATGATGGAAGTCGGGTCGATCAAACTCTGGACATATCCGGCGGCAGGCCCCTTGCCCGAGCTATCCGCCGAGAACAAGCCTGGCGCAACGGCGTTGATGGTGACCGATGCTTTCTGGGGCGTTTCCCCCGGCGCCGTCACCGTGAATGAGCCGGCGCCCGTGGCGGCGTTGGCTGGGACCAGTGCGTTGAGTTGGGTAGGACACGAATAGGATATCGTCGTCGTCATCGGCCATACGACGCCGCTCGCGTCTGTCAACTTCAGGGCGGTGGCTTGCGGGTTGGAGGGCAAGGAGAGCCCGGTACCGTAAATGGTGACCAGCGAGTCAGGGGATACCGGCGAGGCATTGCTGGCGGCGGAAAGCATGCTCGGTGCGGTCGCGAACCCGTTCAGCAAAACGGTGACCGTCCCGTCGTTATAGTTCGCCACGGCGATGTCGGTCAGTCCGTCCCCGTTAAAGTCGGCCGCGGCTATGGCGCGGGGCAGAGAGCCGGTTGCGTAGGGGCTGTTCATGGATGGGTTCAGGTGGCCCATGCCGTCGCCGGCATACACGGCAGCCGTATCGCTCCGGTAGTTAACGATGGCGACGCCAGGGTTCCAGCCCACGGCGAAATCTCCCATCGCGATAGCGATGGGCTGCATCCCGATGGATTTGGCAAAGAACGGAGAGGATGGCGGGTTATACCAGCCCGTGCCGTCGGCGGTGAACAGCAGCAGATTTCCCAGAAAGCTGGTGTTGTCGTAGTAGGTAACGGCAAGATCGAAAATCGGCAGGCCATTGGAGGCTGGCGGATGGCCCGTAAAATTCGCCGCCACGATGCCGCTGACGCTCTGCGTGACGGCGGGAGTGTCGGAGATGACGGAGCTTCGCAGCACCCGCGGCGGCTGTGCAGCGCTGGTTCCGGGGTCCAGTAAGACTGTGATCGAACCGTCGCCTTCGTTGGCGACGGCGATGTCCGGAATGCCGTCAAAATTCAGGTCGGCGGCTACCATGGCAATGGGGTAACTACCGGTGTTGTCGATAGTGATTGAGCGGGGAAAGCCGCCGCTACCGTCGCCGAAGAAGATGGTGACGCTGCCGGCATCGAGATTCGCCGTGGCGATGTCGGGATTGCCGTCGCCGTTGAAATCGGCGACCGCGATAGCGGTCGGCCCAGTGCCTTTGCCGACAGTCAGCGTGGTCCTGTTCGGGAAGTTGCCGGCGTTGTCGCCGAACAGGACCGTTACCGTTCCATCGTTGATATTTGCCACCGCCAGATCGGGCTTGCCATCGTTATTGAAATCGGCGCTCGCGATGGCGCTGGGATTGCTTCCGACCCGAAAGACTCCGTTCCCGGTGAATCCGGTGTTAGCCGGCGAGAAGTTTCCTAAGCCGTCGCCGATCAGGATAGTCACGGTATTGTCCGTCTGGTTCGCAACGGCGAGGTCCGGAATGGTGTCGTTATTAAAGTCCTTGGCAACAATGGCAACAGGATTGTGGCCGGAGAAGAAGGGATTGTTCGGTGACGGAGAAAATTGGGCGCGGGCGGGAGAGAAGGCGGCGAGTAACGCCAAAGTAAGAAAAGTCGGTTTCATGTTTAAGCGCATGGCCGCTCCGTTCTTATACGCCGTCGATTTTGACAGGGGCGTTCATATATCTTCGTCTTGGGTATTGCGATTGTCAAGAGAGGGAAGTACAATCTACTGAAATGCCGGAGCGACCTTACCTGAAAAAGCTTCTGTATGAAGCATACTTAGCGTCTGCGCTGCTATTCTTATTCCTGTCTTGCGGGTCGGGGCAGTCAGTGAGTACTCCGGCTCAGTCAGTTAAGGCGCCAACTCAGCCAGCCCAGCCAGCCCAGCCAGCCCAGGTGCCGGCCCAGCCAGCGAGAACGCCGGCGAAAAAAAAGGCCAAGGCTGCCCCAGTGACGGTGCTGGTTCCTGCGGTTCAGACGGACGTTACCTCGGCGCTGGCCACACAGTGGACAACCTGGGATACCCCTGGGAGGACTCCTCCCTGGGAAATGTGTCTGCGTGCCCTCGATCTCGCGACTCAAGCCCAGCCGGTTCCCGGCGAGCCGCTCGAAGTCTTATCGTCGGGATACTACCTCGGACCTCCAAACCCATATGTCGTGCCGGCGGCCGATGCCGATATTTTCTGGGACTGGCTCGCCGGCGCGGTCCGTCCCTCCTTGAGTGTCTCCAAAGCGGCGGATGTGACAACCGCGTTAGACACAGCAAAGATATATGTACATGCCTATTACATGTATAGGCGTGGGGGACTTATCGAAAAGGTGGACGCGAATTTCACGGGAAAAAATCCTCGTCGTGCGATTTTCGAACTGCTCAGCTTTGCGGGCCAAGACGCAGCCCCAGGTATTATGCCGTCTTTGGAAGCTTTGGAAGGCAATGTCGTCGGCGCCCGGAAGACAGCATCCGAACTCGCGCAGGTGTCAAAGGGCTTGGCCACCGCGAAGCAGCGGGCGGACCAACTCCTGACGCAACTCAACGGCCCACCACCCGGTTCGACGGGCTCGATCAGTTCATCCATCGACGCTCTGGTACACGGCATCGTGGATAGTGCCCGTCAACAAGCGTCGGACATTAAGGCTCTCACAGACAAGCCTTTGCAGGACATCATACAAAACGCCGGAGGAGACAACGCCCAGAAAGTCAGGAGTGCCGCGGACAAACTGGCCAACGGCCTAGCGGATGCTGTCGCTGGCTTTGCCGCGAAGTTGAGTTCCGCGGCGAATCAGCCGGCGAAGTCCGTTAAGGACGCGTTACAGAAGGCCATTGATGATTATGTCAAAGCGGTCGACCAAGCTTCCAAGGACGCCGTCACGGCCGCTACGGCGGCGGCGGCGGCGAAAAAGGCAGCCGAAGACGCAGTCAATGCGCGACTCAGTGACATGGAGCGAATCCGCCTGTGCTACGCCTCGGTCGACAACGGCGTGAACGGAAATACTTTGCATTGCCGTCAGGACCTGGCCGCGTATGTGGCGGCGAATTTCCGAACTCCGCCCACGTCTGGGGGTTCCAATAAAAAGAAATAGTTGCCGCCGCCTCCCGCCGCGAATCCCAACGATTATGCCAAACTTTTTTCATCGGCTGCCAATCCTCGCCGCGCTGGCGATGCCCCTTGCCGGGTGGGCTCAGACCTCCGGCGATTCCGGCGCCCCGGAGAATTTTCGTTGTTGGACGGTAAGCGGCGGCGCGGGGTACTCGTTTGTAGCGGGGAGCGATAGCGCGAGTCTGAGCGGACAGTGGAATGTCCAGGCCGAAGCCGGCATCTCGCCGCTCAACTCCGCTTGGACGAAGCCTTGGAGCATATTTTTCGATTTCGA
>JBEKPC010000169.1:0-10994 GCA_049521155.1 Bryobacteraceae bacterium | reverse complement strand
CCATCGGTAATGGGCGACGCAGTCTGCATGTAGACCTGCGCCCCCTCCTGCGCGGTCCGCGTGCTGATCGAGTTCACCATCTTGAGCAGCACGTGCGTATTTTTCGGAATCTCCGCGGCGGATCCCAGGACCGCGAAACCCAATAGCGCTAGAACAGCCGGTTTCATTTCGCGACTGGCAGCAGTTTTCGGCTATCGATAATGCGGTCGATCAACCCGTAGTCGAGCGCTTGATGCGGCTCCAGAATATAATCGCGATCGACGTCGCGCGCGATCTTATCCACCGGCTGGCCCGTCGCATTGGCGAGAATTTCGTTCAGCGTCTCGCGCATGCGGAGAATTTCCCGGGCATAAATATCGATGTCGGTCGCCTGTCCGGCCAGCCCGCTCATCGAAGGCTGATGGATCAAAATCCGCGAATGGGGCAGGCTGAAACGCTTGCCTTTACTACCGCAGGCGAGCAGAACCGCCGCCATCGATGCTGCCTGGCCGATGCAATAAGTCACGATCTCCGGCTCCACCAGGCGCATCGTGTCCAGAATCGCTAAACCCGCGGTAATCGAACCGCCCGGCGAATTGATATAAATCGAAATATCCTTTTCCGGATCCTCGGCGGCCAGAAACAGCATCTGGGCGATCACCAGATTCGCAACGTTATCGTCAATCGGCGTGCCCAGGAAAATGATATTTTCTTTGAGCAGACGCGAATAGATGTCGAACGCGCGTTCGCCGCGCGACGTCTGCTCCACCACCATGGGCACAAGAACCGAATTCTGCATGATTTTCTCCTAACTGGCTACTTCATCTAAATTGTCCCATCATCGCGAAGCGGGCACAACGCCAAGAAAGCGGCCCATCCAGTACGGCAGCAGAAAAAACGCGCCGTCGTCTTCCGAATATCCTCCGTCGCCTCCGTCGACCACAAAAGGATTGCCGTTCCACTTCATCACCGGCCGCTCATCGGGCGGCAGCAGCGTGCGCGCCTGCTTCTCGTGCGCCCGGTCGAGATCCTTCTCCATCACCACATCTTTGCGATCCGAGTTGACGACCTTCCAAGTGATCAGATCCATCGGAATCCGCTCCAGCGTCGAAAGCGCACCGGCCGCATCGACCTTCTGGTCAGGGTGTCCGACTCCGTATATATAAATCCACAGCGGATTCTTCTCGCGCTGGCAATTCTCCCACCACTGGTCGAGCGCGCTGCGCATAAGCGCGCTGTTCTCATATCGGAAGAACGGATAAAAGGACAACATCGCCAGTTCCTCATCCGAGTAGTTGATCTCGTAGCGCAGCTCCAGATAGCGGGCGGCTTGTTGGGCATACTTCCTATCGACCGCGGCTTTCTTATACTCCGCCGCATACTTCGGATCTCCCGTCATATGCTCAGTGGTTTTTAGAAAACTCAGCAGCTCCAGCGCATTCAGCGCACTGTCGTATTTTCCGTTCGTCGCGAAATATTCGGGCGACCATTTGCCCCAAGTCGTCGGCTTGCCCGTTACGTCGATCAGATCGTAGCCATGCGAAATAATGTGATCCATCATGCGCCGCGCAGCCGTCGCCAGGCGCGCTTTCAACGCCGGATCGTCCAGTAAATCGTAAGCAATACTCAAAATAAAAAAATGCCCCACGATCTCGTCGGAGCTGGTATCGCCCTTCCATTGGATCTGCTTGTCCGCTGTCCAGTGCCAAGCCCCATCCTTCGGCCGAGGATCGTCTTTCTTCACGTAGGATCGTGCGGGCAGCCCGGCAACACCGGTGACATCCTCCAGAAACAGCACCGCTTCGATCGCATGATGCGCGGCAGCCAGCGCGTTTGGATCTTTCGTCACCGCATAGCGAAAACATTCGGCTGCGGCATACATCGCCGTCCACAAACCATCGTTATCACTCGATTCGAGAACATTGCTCGCCAAATCCCCCGCTTTCGCAAGATGAGAATCCGCGACCATCCCGTAGCGATCGTGGCGCTTGGCGATTCTTTGCTCGAACGCCGCCGCTTTTTGCTCCAGCGTCATCTCTCGCAGCTCAATGTGCGAAACGCCGGTACGCGTCCGCACCCACATGCCTCGCGCGCTGTCAGGCGCCAACGCGAGCACTTCGTCGTCCGGCAAATATCGCTTGCCGGCGAAATATTCCTTCGAATTTCGAACTAATCCGCGCGACGCGGCGGCCCACTCGATTCCATCGGAGGCGACGGCTGATTTCTTCCCGCTGGCCAGAGCAGCCGGAACCTCAGCGGCATCACTTGAATAGAAGGTCCGGAGTTTCTGTAGCGACTGCGCCGAAAGAGCGACCGCGCAAATCGCGATCAGAATAAATCGAGCCATGATTTCAAAATCCTTTCGGCAGCCGCTCGCGGCTCATGCAAATACGGATCGATCGGAGCCGGTAGTGTCTCCACATCTCCGCAATTCACCGGCTGGTCGCACCAGTCCACGATCATTTCAGCGGTAATTTCCGGATGAAATTGCAGCCCGTAAACCCTCCGCCCATAGCGATACGCTTGATGCCGGCATTTTCCCGAATAGGCCAGCCACTCCGCGCCCGGGGGCAGATCAAACGTCTCTCCATGCCAGTGAAAAAACGTTTTGGGCGATTCCGTCCCTTGGAACATCGCATCGCTTTTTCCCGCGTCGGTCAGCCACACCGGCGCCCATCCGATCTCAAGCTGCGCGTTCCGGTACACCCGCGCGCCCAGCGCCCTGGCGATCAACTGCGACCCCAGACAGATCCCAAGCAGCGGCACATCCTCTTTAAGCGCCCCTTCAATCAACCGCAGTTCATCCCGCAAACCAGGCAGATCGTCATTGGCCGACATAGGACCGCCCATCACGATCACAGCGCTGTACTCCTGATCTAGCAGTGGTTCGCCTAAATCATGGTAACGATACTCGACGCCATGGTCTCTAAGGATTGAGGCGAAATGTCCGAGATGTTCGAATGGTTCATGGCGTAAAACCATGCACGGTGCCCGCATTTCGTCACTTTAGCAATTAAACGCTCGCCGAAACCAGCCGATACTTAAATAGACATACTTTGTCTAGCTATAATCATTTAACGGTGCCACGCGGAGAATCATGCGGATTCTAATTGCCGATGACAGTATTGTCTCGCGGCATCTGCTGGACGCTACTCTGCGTAAATGGGGCTATGAAGTCGTCGTCGCCTGCGATGGAGTTGAAGCCTGGAACTACCTGCAAGCGGAGGACGCGCCCAAGCTGGCGATTCTTGACTGGGTTATGCCCGGACTCACCGGTCCCGAAGTCTGCCGACGCGTCCGTGAAAAAGCCCACGATAAAGACGCCTACACTTACATTCTCCTGCTGACCTCGAAAAGTCTTCGCGAGGATCTGATTGAAGGCATGGAATCCGGCGCCGACGATTACATCACCAAGCCGTTCGATCAGCATGAGCTCAAGGTCCGCCTCCGCGCCGGTACTCGCATTATCGACTTGCAGCGCGAATTAGTCGCCGCGCGCGAAGAGCTGCGCGAGCAGGCCACCAAGGATTTTCTCACCCGCATCTGGAATCGCTCCTCAATTCTCGACATCTTTCAGCGGGAGCTGTCCCGTGGCGCGCGGGAAAAGCGTTCGGTCGGTGTCGTCCTCGCGGACCTCGATCATTTCAAGTTGGTCAACGATACTTACGGCCATTTTGCCGGCGACGCCGTCCTGCGCGAGTTCGCCCGCCGCATGCAATCCGCGACCCGCCCCTACGACGCCGTCGGCCGCTATGGCGGCGAAGAATTTCTCATCATTCTTCCCGGCTGCGACGTCAATTGCACCGGCAACCAAGCCGAGCGTATGCGCGCCGCTCTCGCCTCTGAGGTCATGTCGATCAACGATCAGCCGCACCTGATCACCTGTAGTTTCGGAGCCACCACCTGGTGTCCCGGCATGGACCCGTCGGCCGAAGCCCTGATCCGCGTCGCCGACAACGCCCTCTATATGGCCAAAGGCCAAGGCCGCGACCGCGTCGTTTATCTGGCCTGCTAAATCCGTTTTAAGGTCGATTACGTATACCTATAAGTACTCATCTATTCCCAAAAGCCCTTTATTTTTAATATGAAACGGAAGTACGAGTTGTTCCTCTATAGGGTGGCCGGATAGAATTCGGTCGCATTTCTTAACGTAGAAAGCTGGTATTTCTGTGCATGACAAAAAAATTGACTTGACTCCCTTCTCCGAAGGAGGCGCCTCCTCGAAAGAGCTACAGCATCGATCGATCATTCAGGATCTTCTCGACGCTTCGCCGAACCGGAGAAAGTTTTTTAAGACGCTGAGCATGGCCGGAGCGATGGCCGGTGCGGCAGCTGCGGTGGAGGGCACTGCGAGCGCTCAGTCCTCCTCCTTTACCGATTTCGATATTCTCAATTTCGCCCTCAATCTGGAATATCTGGAAGCGGAGTTTTACACCGTCGCCACCACCGGAATGAATATCTCCCAAGTGGGCCTGACGGTGACGGGCTCAGGCAGTTCCGGCGCGACCTCGGGCGGGACCCAGGTTCCCGGGCTCAACGGAGCTGCGTTAGCCATCGCCCAGGAAATAGCCCAGGACGAGCAAACCCACGTTAAATTTATCCAGACGGCAATCGCCTCCCTTGGAGGCACCGCCATCGCCAAGCCCGCGATTAACCTCGGCGCGCTGGGAATCGGATTCAGTTCCGTGCCTTCCTTCCTCACGCTGGCCCGCGCTTTTGAAGACATCGGCGTTACCGCTTACGGCGGCGCAGCCCCTCTGATTTCGAGCAAGGTGGTCCTAGGCTATGCCGCGCGCATCCTCGCCGTCGAGGCATATCATGCCGGAAACATCCGCCTGCAAATCGCCCAAAACAATGTTCCGACCACGGCGCTCGATGGCGCGGATCACATCCCGCCGCCATCCGGTACCCAATATTTCCCCACCGACAATAATGCGCTCACCGAAGTGCGGACCCCGCAGCAGGTTCTCTATCTCGCTTACGGCGGTGCGAACCTGACGTCCGGCGGATTCTTCCCGGCCGGCGTGAATGGTTTGTTTAATACGTCCGCCGCCACCGCCGCGACCAGCGACAACAACCCGTCGACCACCGGCAGCGGCGCGATCACCGCCAGTCCGAATCCGGCAACACCGACGACCAATGGCGATTCCATGACCACCATCTCCTGGAGTGCTCCCTCCGGAGTGACGCTGGTTGGTATTACCATCGGCAGTCCCAGCGGGCCTCTGTTCGCCGAAGGTGGACAGACTGGATCGGCGCCAACCGGTTCATGGGTTTCGAACGGGATGGTCTTCTATCTCCAGAACCTGACCGGAGGCCTGCCTCTTACCGCCGCCAATACGCTTGGCACTGTCACCGTGACAGTCACCTAAACACCAACTTGGTGCAAGTGTCGAAAGAATCGGGGCAGAATTCACCTGCTGCCTCGATTCCTGCCTATACTCGATACGTGTCTTATCAGGACTCTCTCGCAGCCGAACAGAGGATCTACGAAAATTGCATAGACGTCCACGGTCTGCCGCCCATTTTTCATTACTGGTCCAACCGCCATCTTCTGCCCAAGCTTCAGCCCTTCGGCTTCACCAGCCCCAACGACATGATCGCGCAGGGTCTTCAGAAAATCGCCCACGCCGCTTCGCATTCTCCGCGCTTCGTGAGCCTGGGAGCCGGTAACTGCGATCTGGAAATCGATCTCGCTCGCACACTCCGATCCAACGGTTACGATTTTATCCTCGATTGTTTCGACCTGAACTCCTCCATGCTGGAGCGTGGCCGTCTCGCCGCCGAACACGCGGGCCTCTCCTCGCATCTCAACTTCATTCCCGCCGATCTCAACACCTGGCAAGCCGATCATGAATACGACGCCGTCGTTGCCAGCCAGTCCCTCCATCACGTCATCAATCTCGAAGGTCTCTTCGATCAGGTCCAGCGATCGCTTCGGCCTGGCGGAACGTTTCTCATCTCCGATATGATCGGCCGCAACGGCCACCAGCGCTGGCCGGAGGCGCTTTCCATCGTTCACGAATTCTGGCGTAAACTTCCGCCATCCTACCGCTTCAATCAACTGGTCGGCTATTATGAGGAGCTTTATCAGAGTTGGGATTGCTCCGTCGAAGGTTTCGAAGGCGTCCGCTCCCAGGACATCCTGCCTCTGCTGCTCGAACGCTTCCACTTCCATCTTTTTGTCTCCTACGGAAATGTGATCGACCCCTTTATCGATCGCGCCTTCGGCCCTCATTTCGACCCGGCCTCCGAATGGGATCGCGCCTTCATCGACGCCGTGCATGCCCGCGACGAACGGGAGCTCGCCTCCGGAAATCTGACTCCCACCCACATGATCGCCGCGGTTTCGAACGAGCCCTCTGCCGTTCCCAAGCCCTTTCACTGCGTCCGATCCCCAGATAAAGTAGCTCCGGCGCCCGCTCCTTTACCGGCTTATGATTGGAATTCCTGGCCGCAGGATCGACAAAAGGAATTGGAAATCGCCTGCCGCCATCTCTCGGAAACCGGCCATGAAATCAAGCAGAGGACCCAGTGGGCCCTCGGCCTTGCCGCTCAGCTCGAAGATCGCACCCACTGGGCGCTACGCCTGGAAAAAGACCAGCAATCCCTGACCGCCCACGCATCCCAACTCCAGCAGGAGTTTGAAGAACGAACCGTTTGGGCGCTGGCTCTGCAAGCGGAGCTCGAAAAACAAACCGTATTGGCGCTGGCCCTGCAACAGAGGGTCGCCGCTGTCGAACAGGAAATGGAGCAAAGAACATTATGGGCGCTCCGCTCGCAACACGAGCTTAAAGAGCAGACCTCCCGCGCCGAGCGCCTCGACCGCGAGCTCTACCAATTGCTTCATAACCCCTGGCATCTCGCCAAGCGCCTGCTTGGGGCTATCCGCAACCGTGTTAGATTCAAAACGTAGATGGAGTACAACCCTTTGATGAGGATCACGATCCTGCTCCTGGTCTCGGATCCAGTGGCGCGTTCCGTACTTCAGGAAACTTTGGAGCGTGCGGGCTATACGGTCCTCGCCACCGGGGACCTGGGGCAAGCCGTCGACCGTTTGAAGGAGATCAGCCCCGACCTGCTGATCACCCGCCCCTATGTGCAAGGCCTTCCGGGCCACGACGCGGCGATCTATCTGCGCACCAAATGCCTGAAGATGAACGTCCTGATTATGGGCGGCTTCCTCGATGACGAACGGCTCCAGACGCGGGAGCTGCTGCAAGGATTTGAAATCTTTCCCAAGCCATATCCCGTCTCGGAATTCCTCGATAAAGTGCGGGAAGTCCTGAATAAACCGCGAAATCCAGCTTAGTTACGCGTAGCGACTCACCACGGGAATCCGCCGCGCCCTCCCGGAGACTTGATGCCCGTTTTCACCGGCGGCTTTGCCGCGCCAAAATAGAGCGTCACCTCGACGATAGACGTCTTATCATTCACGGTTTTCTCCGCCCGCGTCTCGCCCAGATTCTCGAACACTCCCTGATTGCGCAGATCTTTCAGGAACTGGTCCGCATAATCCGGATGGTAAGGCCCCCCCACCGTCATGGTCCAGACCTTGCGGATCTGCGGCTCCGTCAGCAGATCGAGCCCTTCGATCGTCAGCTTGCCGAAATGGTATTGCGCGCCCGCGCTCACCGTGATCAGCGCATCCACCGTGTGGTTTTCTTCGTGAATCGTGCGATCGGTCTTCGCCGTGGCGTGCAGGTAGCCGTTGTTCCGCAGACGGTCGGCGATCTTGATCTCGCTCGCCCGCACATCCTCCAGATTGGCGATATCGCCCGCGCGCCATTTACCGATGTTTTTGAGACCACTCGCCTCGTCCGCAGGGACGCCCACCACTTTCACCGTCCCCAGGTTGTACGATTCGCCCTCTTTCACCGTGATGGTCACCGAAACACCATCCACCTTAGGAGCCTTCTCCACAACCACTTTTGGAAACGACACACCGACGCGCCCGCGCGCCTCGTAAAGGGACCGGGTACTGGCGTCCAGCAGCTCCTGCATGGTGGCGTCGCTATAAGGCACGCCCACTGCGACCGGCGCCAGGGAACTGACCAGCGCCGCCGTGGGAATCACTTCGTTGCCGGTAAAATGCACCTCGGCGATGTTCGGCCGCGCCCCCGGCGGACGGAATACGATGGCCGGCTGGTCCGGCACGTCGGACATCACCTTGCCAATCACCTCGACCTTGCCGCCCAGAAATTCCTGGATCGCCGCGGTATAGCGCGAGATCACTTCCTTGGTCGCGGGAATGCGATCGTCCAGAATCAGCTCCTGCTTACGCAGCATCGCGCGGAGCGCTTCATCGCTAGCCGGCAATTCCTCGAAGCGGTAGGGGAACCAATATTCCACCTCCACCACCCGCAGCAGCCCGTCGACGCCTTTCGCATCCATGCTCGGCTTAAATTCATACGCCACGCTTTGGAACGCGCCGGTCGCCATCAGCCGTTTGCGGGCCTGGTCGAAATCGGTGCGAATCACCGGCTCGCCGATCTTCAGCGCAGCCACGGCAAGGATCTTCTCGACCGTCAGCTTCTTGTTCCCCTCGACGTGCAGCGCCTCCAGCGGAAACACAGCCGGCGCAGGCTCAGCATGCTTTTTCTGCTGAGCAAACAAGGTCGCGACGGCAATCAGCCCGACAACGATGCATCTCATTCTGGCTAGTGGCTCCTGGCTACTGGCTACTGGCTACTGGCTACTTCTTTTTATTCCAGATCTATCGCAATATACCGGAGCTTCGTTCCTCTCTGCACCTGCAACACCGCGATATCACCCAGCTTGGCGCTATCGAGAACCGCCCGCAGAGCGGCGATGGAAACGGTGGGCGTTTTGTTAATCTCGTAAATCACGTCGCCCGGCTCAAGCACCGCGCCCGGAGCGTCGGTCGCCCGCGCCGCCACCACGATGCCGTAGTCGTGCCGCAAATCAGGCAGCATTTCCGCCAGCTTATCGGTAATCTGGATCGCCAGAATGCCTAGCCTCCGGATCAGGTTCTTTTCCGGATTCACCATGTCGGCAAAACGCTGCGGATCGTCGTCCCGCTCGATCACCGGCATGCTGAACTTCATCGGCTTGCCGTCGCGCTGCACCGTCAAATCGACAATCGCCGTCAGCGGCTGTTGATACACCAGATTTTCCAACTGCCGCGCATCCTCCATTTGCCTGCCCGCCACCGTCACGATAATATCGCCCGGCTTGACTCCGGCCTTGTCCGCCGGGCCGTCCGGCGTAACGTCGGCGGCGATCACTCCCCAGTCCTGCGGCAGCGCCAGACCTTTTGCCAGCGTCGGCGTAATCGTTTGCGCCACGATTCCGATCTGCCCTCGATGGACATGGCCGTCCTTGACGATCTGTTCATAGCTCGACCGGACCAGGTTGCTTGGCACCGCGAAACCGATTCCTTCGCTGCCGCCCGATTGCGTGAAGATGAACGTGTTGATGCCCACCACCAGTCCCTCCGAATCCACCAGCGGCCCTCCGCTGTTGCCCGGATTGATCGGCGCGTCGGTCTGCACGTACGTATAAGGATCATCCAGCTTCAACTGCCGCGCCGTCGAACTCACAATGCCCATGCTGACCGAGCCTTCCAGTCCCAGCGGATTACCAAAAGCCATCACCAACTGCCCTTGTCTCAGCTTGCTCGAATCGCCCAGCATCAGCTTCGGCAGCCCCGTCCGGTCGATCTTGATCACCGCCAGATCCGCCTCCCGGTCCACGCCGATCAGCTTCGCCGGAAGAGTCGCATCCGGTACCCGCACGCCGCCGCTTTCCTTGTGCAGCTTGACCTCGATCCGCAGCGCATTGTGGACCACGTGGTTGTTGGTGAGAATCAGCCCGTCTTCCGATAGAATCACGCCGGACCCCGTACTCCGCTGTTTCGAAAGCAGGCTGGAAGTGTTGGAGCTATCGGCATCCTCAGCCGCCGCATAACCCGTTGAGAAAATCTGCACCACCGACGGCCGCACATGTGTCGCCAGGGTTTCGAGCGATGTACTCAGCTCGTTCAGGGAGACAGCGGTTTTAGATTGCGGGAAAACGAAGGCCGCGGAAACAAGAAGCAGCAAAGTAGGGCGCATCTATCCTAATCGTGGCACAGAACCAACAGCCTGTCCTCTGCCGATTGATCGAGGAGAAATCAGCCCCCGTAAGTTTCCACCGCATCGTAGTGAAGAACAAGAAGCTGCGCCGCCGGAATTCCCAGGCTCGCGTAGGATTTTCCGTTATCGTCTGAGAATTCAATTTCATACACGTCGGCCGCGAGCTGGTCCACCACAGTGCCGACCTGTCCGCGCACAAGGCTGTGCTGCGGCAAATCCTCCAGGAGCGCGACAACCGAAAGCGGCGTAATCAATTTCATTTTTCGAGCGATTCGATTCCCCAATGCTACACTGAAAAAAAGAGATGACCTACGACGTGATTGTCATCGGGAGTGGTCCCGGTGGGTATTCGGCTGCGATTCGCGCCGGGCAGTATGGATTGAAGGTTGGTTTGGTCGAGAAAGACCCCAGACTGGGCGGCACTTGCCTTCTGGTCGGCTGCATTCCGACCAAGTCGCTGTTGCACACGGCCGATGTTTGGGACCGTTTTGTGCATTCCGAAGAAGAAGGGATTCATTGCGAGAATCCGCGCCTCGATTATCCTCTGGTGAGCGACCGCAAGAACAAAATCGTCAGTAAACACTCCAAGGGCATCGAGTTCCTGTTCCGCAAGAACAAAGTCGATTGGATCAAGGGGCACGGACGGCTGGCGGGACCGGGCAAGGTTGAGGTCACGGCCGCCGACGGGTCCAAACAGGTTTACGAGACGAAGAACGTTGTCCTGGCCACCGGCTCCGCGGCGCGCATGCTGCCGGGGTTGCAGCCGGACGCCAAGCGAATTTTGACGAACGTCGAAATTCTCGATTTGCGGGAGATCCCGAAATCGCTGGCGGTGCTGGGAGCGGGCGCGGTCGGTGTCGAATTTGCGTCTTGCTTCCACCGTTTCGGGACCAAAGTGCAGGTGTTCGAAATGCTGCC